>CAZEPK010000266.1:0-7166 GCA_964514085.1 uncultured Nocardioides sp. | reverse complement strand
CGACCTGACGCCGGGCTGGACGTCGTACCCCCAGCCGGTCCCGGCCCAGATCGGCGGTGTGGCGCGCGCCTCGTCGCCGTGCCCCGTCGGCTACCGGCAGCGCACCCGAACCTAGACTCGGCCCGTGTCGGAGCCCGCGGTCCTCGTCGACGGGCTCGTCATGCGGTACGGCGCCACGACCGCCGTGGACGGCCTCTCGCTGGCTGTCGACCGCGGCACCATCACGGCGGTGCTCGGGCCCAACGGCGCCGGCAAGACCACCACGCTCGAGACCTGCGAGGGCTACCGGGCGGCCCAGCAGGGCACCGTCCGGGTCCTGGGCCTGGACCCGCGCCGCGAGTCCCGCCAGCTGCTCCCCCGCATCGGCGTCATGCTGCAGGAGGGCGGCGCCTGGAGCGGCGCCCGTGCGCCCGAGATGCTGCGGCACATCGCCGCCCTGCACGCGCACCCGGTCGACCCGGCCGTCCTGGAGGACCGGCTGGGCCTCGGCGAGTGCGGGCGCACGCCGTACCGCCGGCTCTCGGGAGGGCAGAAGCAGCGGCTGGGGCTGGCCATGGCCCTGGTCGGCCGGCCCGAGGTGGTCTTCGTGGACGAGCCCACGGCCGGGCTCGACCCGGCCGTGCGCCGCACCGTCTGGGAGCTGCTGGCCGAGCTCCGCGCCGACGGCGTGACCGTGGTGCTGACCACCCACTACATGGACGAGGCGGAGCGGCTCGCGGACCTGATCCACATCATCGACCACGGCCGCCTGATCGCCTCCGGCTCGCCGCTCGAGCTGACCCGCGGCGGGACGGTGTCGACCATCCGGTTGGTGGTCACCCGGCCGTTCCCGCCCGGAGCACCGGAGTCGCTGCGGGCGACCCTCGGGCCCGACACCGACGTGGTGCCGCTGGACGAGCTGAGCCTCATCGTCACCGGCCCGGCCGACGCCTCCACGCTGGCCAAGGTGTCGCGCTGGTGCGAGGAGAACGACGTGCTGCCGGAGTCGCTCACCCTCGGCACCCGCACCCTCGAGGACGTGTTCCTGGAGCTGACCGGGCGGGAGCTCACCCCGTGAGCCACACCTTCGCCCCCGCACCCGGCGCCGCTCCGCTGCCGCGGATGGTGCTGGCCCAGGCGCGCATGGAGGCGCGCCTGATGGTGCGCAACGGCGAGCAGCTGCTGCTGGCCGTGGTCATCCCCGTCGTCGTGCTCGTCGGCATGGTCCGCGGCGCGGGCCGCCTCGGCCTGCACTACGACCACCCCGTGGTCGACGTGGTGACCCCCGGGGTCCTGGCGCTGGCGGTGATGTCCACGGCCTTCACCTCGCTGGCCATCGCCACGGCGTTCGAGCGCCGGTACGGCGTGCTCAAGCGGCTCGGCGCCTCGCCGCTCCCCCGCTCCGGGCTGCTCCTGGGCAAGGTCTGCGCCCTGCTCATGGTCGAGGTGGTGCAGCTGCTGGTGCTCTCCCTGGTGGGTCAGCTCATCGGGTGGGACCCCGAGCTGTCGGCCGGGTCGCTGCTCGGCGCGGTGCTGGCGGTGCTGCTCGGCACGGCCGCCTTCGCCTCGCTGGGGCTGTTGATGGCCGGCGCCCTGCGGGCCGAGGCCACGCTGGCGGCGGCCAACCTGGTCTACCTGCTGCTGCTCGCGGCCGGGGCGGTGGTGCTGCCGGCCTCGGCCTACGGCGGCTTCGGCAGCGTGGCGCAGTGGCTGCCCTCCGGCGCCCTGGGTGAGGCGATGCGCGACGCCCTCCTCGACGGCTCGGTGGCCTGGCGGGACCTGGTGGTGCTGCTCGGCTGGGCCGTCGTGGGCACCGCCGCCACGGCGAGGACGTTCTCGTGGGAGTGACCCGCCGCGTCCTCGGGCTCCTCGGCCGGCTCGTCCCACCGGCCCGCGCCCTCAGGCCGCTGGCCTGGGCCACGCTCGTCGCCAACGTGGTGGTGGTGGTGACCGGCGGCGCCGTGCGGCTCACGGCCTCGGGACTGGGCTGCCCGACCTGGCCGCGCTGCACCGAGGAGTCCTTCCGCCCCCACGGCGAGCTGGACGTCCACCAGGCCATCGAGTTCGGCAACCGGACCCTCTTCTTCGTCCTCGCGGTGATCGCGCTCGCCACCTTCGGCGCCGCCTGGCGCAGCGGTCGCCGCGACCTGGTGTGGATGAGCCTGGTCATCGGGCTGGTGATCCCGGCCCAGGCCGTCATCGGCGGGATCACGGTCCTCACCGACCTGAACCCCTGGGTGGTCTCCCTCCACCTCCTCTGCTCCCTGGCCATCGTCGGCGTCGCCGTCAGGCTGGTCCTGTCGCTGGCCGCACCGCTGCCGCCTCCGCGCCGCGGGCCGCTGGCCGCGCTGGCCTGGGCCACCTTCGCGGCCGCGTGCGCCGTCCTCTACGTCGGGACGGTCGTCACCGGATCGGGCCCGCACGCCGGCGACGCCAGGACCGAGCGCAACGGGCTGTCCCCCCTGCAGATGAGCCAGCTGCACGCCGACCTGGTCTTCCTGTTCGTGGGCCTCACGCTCGGGCTGCTCTTCACCGCCCTGGCCCTGGGTGACCGCGGCGCCGCGCGCGCCGTGGCGGTGCTCCTCGCGGTGGAGGTGGCCCAGGGCGCGATCGGGTTCGTGCAGTACTTCACCGACCTCCCCGTGGTGCTGGTGGGGCTCCACGTGCTGGGCGCCGCGGTCATCACCGCCTGCGTCACCTGGGTGCTGCTGCGGGTGCGTCGTCCATCGCCGGCCGGTTTGGGTACCGACTCCGGAACTGAGGCGGCTCACCGAGACCCGGCCCGAGCACCTCACCTCATCTAGGGAGTCATCACCATGCTGTGGACCATCCTCATCGTCCTGGTCATCATCGCGCTCGCGCTCTTCATCCTCGGCCAGGTCCGGGGCCGTCGCGGCCTCTGAGCCGACCGACCCGCACGAACCGCACACGCCGTCGTCCTCGCTCCCACAGGGAGCCGAGGGCGGCGGCGCGTCACGTCAGCGAGGCGTAGATCGCCTCGAAGTCCGCCGCCACCCGGCTCTGCAGGTAGCGCTGCACCTCGACCCGGGCCTGCGCGGCGAGGCGCTGCCCCAGGCCGTCCTCGCCCAGCACCCGCTCGAGCGCGACGGTGGCGGCGGCCACGTCGCCCGGGGGTACGACGAGCGCGGAGTCGTCGTCGCTGACCATGTCGGCGATGCCGCCCATCGGGGTGGTCACCACCGGGGCGCCGAGGGCCATCGCCTCCAGGACGGTGGTCGGGCAGGGGTCGGGCCACTGCGAGGGGAGCACGGCGGCCCGGGCGTGGGTGAAGCCCGACACGATCCGCTCGTGGTCCCACTTCTCCTCGGCGCGCGCGCCCTCGGGCAGTCCCGAGAGCTCCATGGCCGGGCGGCCCACCATGACCAGCTCCGGCCGGGTGGCCGGGTCCAGCCGGGCGTAGGCCGAGACCAGCGTCCCGACGCCCTTCTGCTCGCTGAGGTCTCCGGCGAAGAACAGGTAGTCCCCCGTCGGCAGGCCGGGGTCGCGAGGCACCGGGGGCGCCGTCAGCAGCGCATCCGGCACGAAGTTGGGAACCACCTGCCAGCGGACGCCCTGCTCGTCGAGCTGGTTGGCCTCGCCGACGTACGTCGAGACCGGGGTGAAGACGTCGACGACGCGGTTGCGGACCGGCCGGCCGGTGCGGGCCATCGACTGGATGACCGGGCCCCGGCCGGCGCCGTACCAGTCGGTGGTGCAGGTGAAGCACTTGCGCACCCCCGGGCCCGAGCAGAGCTCCTCGCCCAGGTACATCAGCCGCTTGGTCGGGCAGACGTGGCTGTAGTCGTGGAGCGAGTAGACCAGCGGCAGCCGGCGCGCGGCGGACAGCGGCAGGTAGGAGTTGATGATCCAGTTGTGCGCGTGCACGACGTCGGGCCGGACCTGCTCGACCAGCCGGGCCAGGCCGCGCGAGACGTACGGGTCGGGGACCGGGAGCGCCAGCGGGCGGTCGGCGGTCGGGTAGAGCGCCGGGACCTTGACCCCGACGTTGGCCAGCACGTGCACGGTCACTCCGGGGTCGACCACGGGCGGCTGCCCGACGTCGAGGCACGCGACGTGCACGTCGTGGCCGCGAGCCGCGAGCTCCAGGGAGAGGTTGCGCACGTGCCGCTCCTCGCCGCCGATCACCGGCGGGTAGAACTGCGCCAGCATCAGCACCCTCACCCCGGGTCACCCCCGGCCCGCGCGCGGGAGCTGGAGCCCTCGGCGCCGATGGACGAGGTGTGGCCGAGCCGGCCCCGCAGGTACCACCACGACGTCACGGCCAGGCAGGTCACGATGCCCACGGCGCCCCGGAGGTTGAGGTGGGCCAGCTCGCGCAGGACCCCTCTGGGCAGCACCCGCGTGGCGTAGCGGCGCTCGTCGGAGGTGGCGTCGCCGGTCCCGACCACCCGCGACATGGCGGCCTTGGAGATGCCTTCCGCGTGGGAGCGCGTGACCAGGTAGGACCACCGGCACCGCGCCTCGGTGACCCGGTGGTGGACCACGGCGGACGGCTCGAAGACCACGCGGGCCTCCGGGATGCGCTGGGCCAGGCGGATGCAGAGCTCGGTCTCCTCGTTGCCGAGCGGGATGAGGCCGATCCGGCCGACCTCCTCGTCGAAGCCACCGATCCTGTCGAACACCTCGGCCCGGACCGACATGTTGCAGCCCCACAGGTTGCGGACGTCGGTGCGCACCGTGGGCTGCCCGAGGTAGGTGCAGCCGACCAGCCAGTCCAGCTCGGGCGGCAGGTGGGCCGGACGCCGGACCGGCCAGACCGGGCGGGCCACGCCGCCGACCGCCTGGACCCGCACGTCGTCGTACCCCGAGAGGAGCCGCTCGACCCAGTCGGGCTCGGGGCGGGCGTCGTCGTCGAGGAAGGCGATGACCGACCCGGCCGCGGCGGCCACGCCGGTGTTGCGGGCCCCGGAGGCACCGCCGGTGCGCGGGTTGCCCATCACCCGCACGTCGGGAAAGGCGTCGCGGGCGCGCTCGAGGAGCGCGTCGTGGTGGTCGACGACCAGGATCGTCTCCAGGGGCGGCACGGTCTGGTGGGCGAGCGCGTCCAGCCCCGCGACGATGTCGTCCCACCGGTCCATCGTGTGGGCGGTGACGACCACCGAGACGGTCAGCCCGCGGTCAGGCCGCTCGGGCCCGCTCACCGCGGGAGTCCCGCGTGCCGCGCGGCTTGGCCGGCGCACCGGCCCGGAACCTCGCGCAGGCGCACAGCGCGCAGTCGCGACCCCGGCGGTAGTGCTCGTGGGCGGCCGCGCCGTGGCCGCAGGTGCAGTCGCGGGGGCCGCGCGAGCGCAGGTGGAGCAGGCCAGCCAGCCGCACCTGACACCTCCCGTCGTCCGCCCTCGTCGGCACCGATCGTGTCACCGTGCACCACGGCGTGGGACCGCTTTGGGAGATTTCGTGCGTGGGTCCCCCGGGTCACCCGCCGGCCCCTGCCTCGGCCACCGTGCGGCCCCAGGCGACCAGTGCGTCGTAGGTCTGGTCCGGGCGGTTCTGCCGGTCGAGGAGGGAGAACTCCGGCGGGTCCCAGGGCGTCGGGTGCAGGGCGTACCACGACAGGATCGGCACGTAGCGGACGCAGGTCGTCTGCTCCAGCGCCTGGGTGAGGTACTCCGCCCGCAGGGCGTCGGGGACCGCCTTGCGGCCCGGTCCGGCCTTGGTGCTGTAGCCGAACTGGGTGATGTAGACGGGCTTGGACCCGTCCCCGTGGTCGACCAGGACCTGGTGCAGCCCCATGAAGCCGGTGAAGTTCTCGTCGTAGAGGCCGAAGGGCTTGCGGTCGTAGCGCTTGGCCGGGTCGACCGAGTCGGGCGCGTGGTCGCCGGAGAACGGGTGCGCGCCGAGCATGTCGAACGGCGTGCTCCTGAGGCCGAGCGTCCCGAAGGCCTTGTAGACCCGCTGGAGGTAGCCGACGTCGTTGCTGGCCAGGCCGCCGCTGACGACCTGGAGGGTCGGCGCGACGTCGTGCACGGCGGAGTACGTCGCGGCGAGCAGCCGGGCGAACTCGGTCGGGTCCGGACCGGTCGGCCAGCCCTTCTCGACGTTCGGCTCGGCCCAGACCTCGAGGTAGTCCACCTCGCCCGCCACGTGCTGGACCAGCCTGGTGACCAGGTCGGTCCAGGTGGCCAGCTCCCCCTCGGAGCGGGGCGGCTGCCCGGCGTACGCCGGCTCGTCGAGCGCCCAGCGGGGCATCCCGCTGATCTGCAGACGGACCTCCATGCCGGCGGCGCGGGCCGCCTCGATGGTGCGGTCGAGGTAGGCGAAGCGCATCTCGCCGTCGGGGAACGGCTTCATGGTGCGGAAGGAGGCGGAGGTCGAGATCACCTGGGCGCCGGCGGCCTTGGCCAGCGTGACCAGGCCCCGCACGTCGGCCAGGGACCGGATCGGGTCCGCGCGGTCGCCCGTCGCGGACTGGACGTTGAGGTCGATCTTCGGGCCGAGGTAGGCCGCGCTGGGCTCGCACGTCTTCACCGGCGCACCCGGCTCCGGCAGGCCCGTCGTGGAGGTGGCCGAGCCCGCTGGCTCGCCCCGGGTGGTGCTCCAGACCCCGATGCCGCCGATGACCAGCGCGAGCGCGGCGCCGACGGCGAGCTGCACGCTGGCCCGGCCCAGCTGCGAGCGGTGGCGCTGGGGCAGCGGCGAGCGCCAGTGCAGGCCGCCGAACGCCTGGCGCAGCCACGGAACTCCCACTGCCATCTCCACTCCCATTGCGGTCAACCATCCGATGCACAGCCCGCGGGCGCCGCCGGTGATCCCACCGGTGAGCGCTCCCGCGACCTCCAGCACCAGGGCGGCGCTGGCCAGGCGGGTCGCGAGCGCGAACCTGCGCTGCGACCTCCAGAGCGTGACGAGGTGGTCCTTGAGGACCATCCACAGTCCCGCCGGTACCAACAACGCCAGGATCGCCCAGGAGTGACGCGAGTAGCTGCCACCGAAGATCAGGAGCACCGGCTCACCGAGCAGCCAGGCGCCCAGGCAGAGCAGGGCGCTGAGCGACAGCGCGGCCGGGATCGTGCGCTCCATGCTGCGCCGGAACTCCTCCTCGCTGACGTTGGCGCCGTGCGCGAACAGCGCGGTGGCCAGGAGGTAGGGCGGGAGGAAGACGAACGTCGCCATCAGCCAGGCGATCGCGAACTCGGCGTTCTGGACCGAGCCGAGGGTGAGCGCAG
>CAZEPK010000265.1:0-7240 GCA_964514085.1 uncultured Nocardioides sp. | reverse complement strand
GCGGTCGAGGTCCTTGGTGTACTGCGTGCGGTCGTCCTGGTGTTGCACGCCCTCGAACTCGACCGCCACTCCGTACTCGAGGTAGAGCAGGTCGACGATGATCGTGCGGGCCGTGACCTCGGTGAGCTGCTGGTTGCACTCGGCTCGAGGAAGCCCGGCGAACTCCAGTACCGCCCTGGTCTCCGACTCCTTGAGCGACCAGGAGTCAGGCTCGAGGTGCTCGAGGATCCAGAGGGCCTCGTAGGCGCCGTCCCTCCACGGCTGGGCGGTCGCCAGCGCCTCCAGCTTCCCCAGGTCCATGTGCCCCTGGTGGAGCAGCCAGTCCCCCACCTTGATGGCGTCGATCACCCGGCACTGGACGCAGTAGGCCATGAAGGCCGCTTCCACGCACACGTCCCCCTCTTCGAGCGGAGCGAGCGCCTTGGTCCGGTGGAGGAACACGCCGTCGATGTCCAGGTGTAGATCGCCTGCCACGACGAAGTGGAGCGGCTCGCGCGGCCCGTAGTCGAGGCCGAGCTCCTGGATCAGCGTGATCCCCGTCAGGTGGGCGTCGTCGGGGAGGGAGAGCCGGGCGGCCCTGACCCAGTCGGCGGGGGTCATCTCGTACGCGGCTCGCCGCCACACGCGCGGGAAGATGCGGACGAAGCCAGCGCCCTGGAGCATCCGCGACGAGAAGCCCGCCTCCAGCGCCTGGCGCCGGGTGAACGGCCCGTGGGGCAGCCGGCAGTAGGGGTTGTCCATGGCCGCCAGCACACCGCCTGCCCGCCAACCGTGCTGCGGTCAGCGGTGCGCCTGTGGACGCGCTGGTGGGGTCTGGTCGCTGTGGACGGCCAGGGGCGTCTGAGGGGCGGTGCCTGGGCAACCGTTGTCCACGGGGACAACCGTTGCTGGTCCACCGCCCACCTGTGGAGGACCGTTGCCAGCCCACCGCCCCCATGTGGAGGACGGGTGCTAAGTCACCGCTCCCCTGTGCAGGACGGTTGCGGACCCACCGCTCCTCGGAGGACCCGAAGAACCCCAGCTCAGCCCGCGAGCGCCGAACCCTGCTGGTACTCGTCCCAGGGGATGTTCCAGTCGCCGTAGCCGTTGCCGGGCTCCATGGGACGGTCGGTGCCGGAGTAGTCGACCACGTCGCCGCGCAGGGTCATGTGGTAGAGCCAGTCGGCGTTCGAGGTGCTCATGCCGGTGCACCCGTGGGAGACGTTGGCGTGTCCCTGCGAGCCGACGGACCAGGGCGCGGCGTGGAGGAACTCGCCGGAGTAGGTGACCCGCATGGCCCACTGGACGTTGTCGATGTCGTAGCCGTCGGCGCTGTCGACGGGGATGCCGACGGTCTCGGAGTTCATCCGCTTGGCGTCGAACTTCTCGATGATGACCTTGATGCCCGAGCGGGTGGTGAACTTCGGCTGCTGCCCGGTGGTGATCGGGATGGTGCGCAGCAGCTTGCCGTTGGAGAAGACCTTCATCTGGTCGGTCTTGGCGTCGACCTTGTAGACGTGCGCGTCGCCGATGGCGAACTTCACGTCGCGGTCCTCCTGGCCGTAGATCCCGCCGCCGGCGTCCACGCCGTTGATGTCGACGTCGACGTCGACCTGGGTGCCGGCCTTCCAGTACTTCTTGGGCCGGTAGTGGACCTCGGTGTCGCTGATCCAGTGCCAGGTGCCGGGCTGCTCGGGCGCCGTGGTGACGTGGAGGTTCTTCTCGACGTTGGCCCGGTCGGTGACGGGGACGTCGAAGCTGACGATGACCGGCATGCCGACACCGACGGTCTCGCCGGGGAGCGGCGCGACCGAAGGGAAGGTCTGCTGGGAGAGCGCGAGGTCCTGGGTGGTGAACTGCTGCTTCTTGGTCACCAGGTCGCCGTCGTCGCCGCGGACGCTGGCCTTGACGGTGTACGTCGTGCCGGGCTCCAGCAGGTCGCCGGCCTTCCACTTGCTGCCGTCGCCGGCGATCGCGCCGTCGAGGGCGCCGACCTCACCGGAGCCGCTGACCGAGACGGTGCTCAGCCGGCCGTGGTGGGCCATGACGAGGAGCTGGGTGGAGACGGGCACGTCGCTCTTGCGCTTGAGGTTGGTCGAGACCGACGCGGGCTCGGCGTCCTCGGCGTCCTCGGAGGAGTCCGACGACGGGTCGCCCGACGCACCGGAGTCGGCGTCGGCGGAGGCACCGGTGCCGTCACCGGCCGCGCCGTTCGCGATGTCCTCGCCGTTGTCGCAGGCCGTGAGCGTCGCTGCGGAGAGCAGCAGCGCCGACAGCGCAACCAAGCCGCGGACGCGGCGCCGACGAGAGAACATGCTCGACTCCCTGGACTTCCACCCGAACGCCCGGACCGTGCGGTCCGGACCCGTCCAGAGTATCCGGTGACGTCGAAAACCCTTGAAACCACGCATGGTCTCTACGACGGCGTCCGCGCGCCCGAAGTTGCCCTCAGGAGCGACTAGTGAGCGTGCTCACCCCGGTAGTACTCGTAGATCCAGCCGCACAGCGCGATGGCGCCGAGCACGCCGCCGATGATGAAGAGCCACCAGGCGCTGGTCGCGACGCCGAACACGCAGGTGCCGAGCGTCAGGGCGGTCCACAGCGGCCACCAGGAGTACGGCGGGAAGAAGCCCAGCTCCCCCGCGCCGTCGGCGATCTCGGCGTCCTTGCGGTCCTCGGGACGCGCGTCCATCCGCTTGGCGTGGAAGCCGAGGTAGATGGTCACCATCAGCGTCAGCAGCGTGGTCATCGTCAGCGCGGACGTGCCCGTCCAGTCGCCGCCGTGCTCGCTGGCGTCGGTCACGAGCCAGTAGGCCGGCGTCACCAGCACCAAGAAGATGGTGCAGGAGCCGAAGATCCAGGCCTCGGACTTCATCGGTCCTCGTCCTCGTCGTCGGTGGCGTGCTCGGTCCGGGTCTCCGTCCGGGTCTCCGTCTCGGTCCGCTCGGCCACCAGCGTGTCGCGACCCTCCATGTTGGGGGCGTCGGCGAACCGGCCGTCGGCCGCGGCCTCGTTCTCCTCGAGCTCGATGGCGGCGATCTCCGGGTGGTGCAGGTCGAAGGCCGGCGACTCCGAGCGGATCCGCGGGATGGTGACGAAGTTGTGCCGCGGCGGCGGGCAGGACGTCGCCCACTCCAGCGAGCGGCCCCAGCCCCACGGGTCGTCGACCTCGACGAGCGGCCCCTTGCGGGAGATCCACACGTTGTAGAGGAACGGCAGCGTGGAGGCGCCGAGCAGGAACGCGCCGACGGTCGAGACCTGGTTGAGGGTCGTGAAGCCGTCGTCGGGCAGGTAGTCGGCGTAGCGGCGGGCCATGCCCTCGACGCCCAGCCAGTGCTGGACCAGGAACGTCGTGTGGAAGCCCACGAAGAGCAGCCAGAAGTGGACCTTGCCCAGCCGCTCGTCGAGCATCCGGCCGGTCATCTTGGGCCACCAGAAGTAGAAGCCCGCGAACATCGCGAACACCACGGTGCCGAAGACGACGTAGTGGAAGTGCGCGACCACGAAGTAGGAGTCGGAGACGTGGAAGTCCAGCGGCGGGCTGGCCAGGATCACGCCGGTCAGGCCACCGAAGAGGAAGGTGACCAGGAAGCCGACCACCCAGAGCATGGGGGTGTCGAAGGACAGGCTTCCGCCCCACATCGTGCCGATCCAGTTGAAGAACTTCACGCCCGTCGGTACGGCGATCAGGAACGTCATGCCGGAGAAGAACGGCAGGTCGACCGCACCCGTGACGAACATGTGGTGGGCCCACACCGCGACCGAGAGGATCGCGATGCCCATGGTGGCGCCGACCAGGCCGATGTAGCCGAAGATCGGCTTGCGGGCGAACACCGGGATGATCTCGGTGACGATGCCGAAGAAGGGCAAGGCGATGATGTAGACCTCTGGATGCCCGAAGAACCAGAACAGGTGCTGCCACAGGATCGCCCCGCCGTGCGAGGCGTCGAAGACGTGGGCGCCGAGCTGTCTGTCGGCCTCCAGCATGAGCAGCGCGCCGGCCAGCACCGGGAACGCGATCAGCACCAGCAGGCTGGTGACCAGCGTGTTCCAGGTGAAGATCGGCATCCGGAACATCGTCATGCCGGGCGCGCGCATGCAGATGATCGTGGTGATGAAGTTCACCGCGCCGAGGATCGTGCCGAGGCCGGCCATCCACAGGCCCATGATCCAGAGGTCACCACCGACGCTGGGTGAGCGGATGGCGTCGGAGAGCGGCGTGTACGCCGTCCAGCCGAAGTCGGCCGCGCCGGTGGGGGTGAGGAAGCCCGAGGCGGCGATGAGGCCGCCCATCAGGAAGAGCCAGTAGCTGAACATGTTCAGCCGCGGGAAGGCGACGTCGGGCGAGCCGATCTGCAGCGGCATGATCGCGTTGCCGAAGCCGAAGAACAACGGGGTCGCGAACAGCAGCAGCATGATCGTGCCGTGCATGGTGAAGAGCTGGTTGTAGAGCTCCTCGTTGACGACCTGCTGACCGGGGTAGGCCAGCTCGGACCGGATCAGCATGGCCATCAGGCCGCCGATCAGGAACCACGCGAACGACGTGCCGAGGTAGAGGTTGCCGATGATCTTGTGGTCGGTCGTGGTGAGGACCCTGACGACCTTCTGGCCGAGCTGACGGCGCTCACCGGCGATGGTGGTCGGGTGCGACGCGGTCGCGGTCACTTGGCTCCCTCCACGGATCCGTCGTCCAGACCCTCTTGGGTGTAGGCCTCCTCGCCACCGAGCAGCGGCAGCTCGGTGGTCTGGTCGGCGTCCTCGAGATCCTGCAGGTGGGCTTCGTAGTCCTCACGGCTGACCACGTGCACCTCGAACAGCATCCGCGAGTGGTAGACCCCGCACAGCTCGTAGCACCGGCCCTTGAAGACCCCGGTCTGGGTCGGCGTGATGACGTAGTGGTTGACCCGGCCCGGGATGACGTCCTGGCGGGTCAGGAAGTTCGGCACGCCGAAGTCGTGGATGACGTCGGGGCTGTGCAGGTTGAACCGCGTGGTCTCGTCGACCGGCAGCCACAGCTCCGGGATGTAGGAGCCGGTGCCGCCCTCGTGGACGTAGGAGTCGTAGGGGAAGTCGTCGTCGTAGCGGTTGTCGTCGGCGGAGGCGTCCACGTCGCCGAGGCCGTAGTTGAACGTCCAGGACCACTGCTGGCCGGTGACCTCGACGATGTTGTCGGGAGAGCCGTCGTCCTCGACGACGAGGTTCTGGGTCCGGACCGTGTGGCTGAAGAACACGATCACCATCACGACCGGCGCGATCGTGTAGAAGATCTCCAGGGGCAGGTTGTAGCGGGTCTGGATCGGGATCTCGTCGTCGGCACGGCGCCGGAAGCGGATCACGGTGTAGAAGATCAGGCCCCACACCACGATGCCGGTGGCCAGGGCGGCGATCCACGCGCCCTGCCACAGGTTGAGGATGTGCTGGCCCTGCTCGGAGGCGGGTTCGGGCATCGCCAGGCGACCCGCCTCGGTGTCGTCGGCACAACCGCTCAGCAGCAGGACGCCGACGAGCGGAACGGCCCAACGCGCCACGCGTTGCAGACCCACGGAAACGCCCCTCTCGACCAACACCTAGGACACTGCTGAGCCTAGACCAAGCACTCCTCAGAGAGACCCCCGGGTGGGCGCCCGACGGTAGTTTTCAGGGGTGTACCTCGACACCGCTTCCTCCGAGCCGCTGCACCCCGCGGCCAGGGACGCGTTCCTGGCCGCCCTCGACCAGGGGTACGCCGATCCGCGCCGCCTCCACGGGGCCGCGCGCAGCGCCCGGCTGATCCTCGACAACGCCCGCGAGGCGGTCGCGGAGGCGCTCGGCGTACGCCGTGACGAGGTCTCGTTCACGCCCTCGGGCACCGACGCCGTGCATCGCGGGCTGCTGGGCCTGGTGGCCGGCTCGCGACGCGGCCGCGTCGTCGTCCACTCCCAGGTCGAGCACTCGGCGGTCCTCCACGCCGTGGCCTGGGGAGCCGAGGCCGACGTGGTCGGGGTGGCGGGTGACGGCCGGGTCCACGACGGCGACCTCGTCGAGCACGCGGTGGGGCCCGGCGTCGCCGCCGTCGCGCTGCAGAGCGCGAACCACGAGGTCGGGACCGTGCAGCCCGTCGGGGAGTTCGAGCTGCCGAACGGCGTGCCGCTCTTCATGGACGCCTGCGCCTCCATGGGCCGGCTGCCGCTGCCCGACGGCTGGTCGGTGGCGGCGGGCTCGGCCCACAAGTGGGGCGGCCCGGCGGGCGTCGGGGTGCTTCTGGTCCGCAAGGGCACGTCGTGGCGCAACCCCTTCCCCGAGGACGACCGGGTCGACGAGCGGGTGGCCGGCTTCGAGAACGTCGCCGCGGTCCTGGCTGCGGCCGCCGCCCTGCAGGCGGTGGTGGCCGAGCGCGACGCGGTCAACGCGCGCCAGCACGCGCTGGTCGACCGGATCCGGGCCGGGGTGGCCGGCATCCCCGACACCGAGGTGGTCGGCGACCCCGTGCACCGCCTCCCCCACCTCGTGACGTTCTCGTTCCTCTACGTCGACGGCGAGGCGATCGTCGACGCGCTCAACCGCCGCGGCTTCGAGGTCGCCAGCGGCTCGGCCTGCACCGCCTCCACCCTCGAGCCCAGCCACGTGCTGGCGGCGATGGGCGCGCTCACCCACGGCAACCTCCGCGTCTCGCTCACCCGAGACGCCACGGAGGCCGACGTCGACGCCTTCCTCGCTGTGCTCCCGGAGACCGTGCGGCAGATCCGCCAGGACGCCGGCCTGTGACCACCTCGGCCGACCTGGAGCTCGACTGCCGAGGGATGCGCTGCCCGCTGCCGGTCATCGAGCTGGCCAAGCGGATCGGCGAGGTGAGCGTCGGCGGCACGGTGGCCGTCGCGTCGACCGACGCCGCAGCGGCCCACGACGTGCCGGCGTGGTGCCGGATGCGCGGGCAGGAGTACGTCGGCGCGGAGCCCGCCGAGGACGGTGTGCCGCGCTACGTGGTCCGGCGGACGAGCTAGCGCAGGTGCGGACGCACGGCGGCGGCCGCGTCCCCGCCGTACGACGCGTCCAGCCGGGCGAGGAACTGCTCGGCCGTGAACTTGTAGTCCTGCGGCCCGACCGTCTCCACGACGTAGGCGGCGAGGACGCAGCCCACCTCGGAGGCGTGCTCCAGGCCCAGACCCCAGGCCAGGGCGGCCAGGAAGCCGGCCCGGAAGGCGTCTCCGACGCCCGTCGGCTCGAGGGCCTCGACGTCCTTGGCCGCCGGCCGCTCGAAGGAGGTGCCGTTGCGGTCCCGGAC
>CAZEPK010000264.1:0-7250 GCA_964514085.1 uncultured Nocardioides sp. | reverse complement strand
GACGGCCAGGGCACCTCGCAGGAGTCCTCGAAGGCGCTCGTGGGCAGCGGCCCCTCGCGGCGCAGCTCGTCGAGGATCTCCCGACGGCACCCGTCGTTGGTCTCGACCCACCGGGCGGTGTCGCGCTGCCACTCCTTGAGCGGCTCGCGGCCGGGCCAGGTCGACATCTCGGCCCGGAACAGCGCGAGGTCCTCGGCCGGTCGCAGGTAGCCCTGGTGCTCGATCAGCTGCTGCTGGTCCACCAGGTCGACGAGCTCGGACCGGTCGTAGGCCGAGCCGAGCCGGCTCCACAGCACCAGGTCGGCGCTGGGTGCGCCCAGCGGCGCGGTCGGCTCCGGCTGCAGCACGGTCAGGTGGCGCACCACCTGCAGGACGTCGGCGGGCCGCGCCGCGTCCAGCAGCTGCGCCTGCACGCAGATCCGCCGGGCGTCGGCCTGGGAGAGCTCGTGGACCACGCGCAGGACCCTAGGTGGGACCGCCGACGAGGGGTACCGGCCCCTCATGGCGGAGAAGAAGGGCAAGGGGTTGAGCACGGCCCAGAAGGCGAACGCGAAGGCGTCGAAGGAGGGCAAGAAGAACCCGCGGAAGTCCTCGGCGGCGCAGTCCGAGCTGGGCAAGAAGGGCGGGAAGACCCAGAAGAAGTCCTGAGCCTCGACCACCCCTAGAGTCGGACGGGTGAGCGAGTCGCCGACCCCCGCCGTGTCGTCCGCGTGGGGCCACGCCCTGGTCACCCTGGACCAGGACGGAGCCGTCCTGGACGCGTGGTTCCCGGCCCCGGCGCTCGGTGCCGCCGACGGCAGCACCGCCCCTGACGAGCTGGCCGCCCTGGCCCACCCGGACGACGCGCGCCGCGTGACCCGGGAGGTGCGCCTGGTCGAGGTCGCGGACCTGCATGCCCCGCCCGCCTCGACCGAGGACGCCTGGCTCCGGCTGCACCTGCTCAGCCACCGACTGGTGCGCCCGCGCACGATCTCGGTGGACGGCATCTTCGGCGTGCTGACCAACGTCGTCTGGACCTCGGCCGGCCCGTGCGCGGTGGCCGGCTTCGAGCAGACCCGGGCCCGCCTCATGGCCGGCGGCGCGCGGGTCACCGTCTTCGGCGTGGACAAGTTCCCCCGGATGGTCGACTACGTGCTGCCCACCGGCGTGCGGATCGGCGACGCCGACCGGGTCCGGCTCGGCGCGCACCTGGCCGAGGGCACGACCGTGATGCACGAGGGCTTCGTCAACTACAACGCCGGCACGCTCGGGACCTCCATGGTCGAGGGCCGGATCTCGGCCGGCGTGGTGGTCGACGCCGACTCCGACGTGGGCGGCGGCGCCTCGATCATGGGCACCCTCTCCGGGGGCGGCACGGAGGTGGTCTCGGTCGGCCGGCGCTGCCTGATCGGGGCCAACGCGGGGCTGGGCATCTCCCTGGGTGACGACTGCGTGGTGGAGGCGGGCTGCTACGTCACCGCCGGGACCAAGGTCACCGTCACCGACCTCGAGGGCAAGCCGCAGGTGGTCAAGGCACTCGAGCTCTCGGGGGCGGACAACGTGCTCTTCCGCCGCAACTCGGTCACCGGCACCGTCGAGGCGGTCCCGTGGCGCAGCGACGGGGTGGCCCTCAACGCGGCGTTGCACGCCAACTGACTTGGGCGGACCCCCGACACTTGCCCGATGAGGCGTCGGGGGGCGGTGGTCGGCGGCGTGGTCGCGCTGGCGCTGCTGGCCGGCCTGGGCTGGGTGGTCCTGAGCAAGGACACCCTCCCGTTCCTGGCCTCCGAGCAGTGCAGCGTGGAGGTGGACGGGCGGCTGGTGGAGCTCGACCTCAGCCAGGCGCGGTACGCCGGCCTGATCGCCGCGATCGCCGTCGAGCGCGGGATGCCGGCCCGGGCGGTCTCGATCGCCCTGGCGGCGGCGTACCAGGAGTCGGACCTGGCCAACCTGCGCGGCGGTGACCGCGACTCGGCGGGGCTCTTCCAGCAGCGGCCCTCGCAGGGCTGGGGCACCCTGGAGGAGGTCCGCGACCCGGTGCACGCGACCAACGCCTTCTACGACGCGCTGGCCAAGGTCGACGGCTACGAGCAGCTCGAGATCACCGTGGCCGCGCAGGAGGTGCAGCGCTCGGGCTTCCCCGACGCCTACGCCGACCACGAGGCCGACGCCCGGGCCCTGGCCTCCGCACTGACCGGCAACTCGCCGGAAGGCTTCAGCTGCCGCCTCGACGGCGCCGACGAGGGCGCCACCGCGCTCAAGGCCTCGGGCCTGACCGGCCGCGCGGACGCCGTGCGCCGCGACCTGCTGGCGCGCTTCCCGGACCTCGCGCTCGGCGGCTTCGCGCCCGGCGGCGTCTCGACCGGCCACATGGAGGGCTCGGCCCACTACGACGGCCGGGCGGTCGACGCCTTCGTCCGGCCGGTCTCGGCGGCGAACCGGACCCGGGGCTGGGCCATCGCGCAGTACCTCGTCAGCCAGGCCGACCGGCTCTCGATCAGGACGGTCATCTTCGACGACCGGATCTGGACGGCGGGGAGCAGGTCCGGCGACGGGTGGCGCGACTACGACCCGCCCGAGCGCTCGGGCGACCAGGCGATCCTCGAGCACCGCGACCACGTGCACGTCGACGTGTCCTGACGGACCCGATCGGGCTACGCGCGGACCGCCCACCTGACCGCCCGGAGGCCCGGTCGTGGTCCGATCGGACGATTTCCACAGTGTTTCGGGCGGTGCGCGTGCGTGGGCCCGGATCGCGGAGTACAACAGGAGTTGGAACGTTCGAACCCTGGGAGGGATCGGACATGGGGAGAGGGACTCGAACATGTGCAACCACACGCCCGCGTGTCCGGACGTACGCGACTCCAACTGCTGCGGCGCCCACGTCGTGGCAGACCGCAGCGGTCAGGGCTGGTGCCGGCTCTGCAACGGGATCATCCTATTCGACGACGGCCACTACCTGACGCCGGAGGGTCGCGACCAGCTCGTCTCGGCCTGAGCCGGGCGCTCAGGCCAGGCGGCTCACCGCGGCGGCGATCCGCTCGTCGGTGGCCGTGAACGCCACCCGCACGTGGCGGGCGCCGGCCGCCCCGTAGAAGTCACCGGGAGCGGCCAGGATGCCGCGCTCGGAGAGCCAGCCCACGGTCTCCCAGCACCCCTCGTCGCGGGTCGCCCACAGGTAGAGCGACGCCTCGGAGTGGTCGATCCGGAAGCCCGCCGACTCCAGCGCCGCGCGCAGGTCGGCCCGCCGCGCGGCGTACCGCGCGTGCTGCTCCCGCGCGTGGGCGGTGTCGCCGAGAGCGGCGGCCATGGCCACCTGCTGGGGCCCGGGCATCTGCAGCCCGAGGTTCTTGCGGACGGCGAGCAGCTCGCCGACCAGCGCGGCGTCGCCGGCCACGAAGCCGCAGCGGTAGCCGGCCAGGTTGGAGCGCTTGGAGAGCGAGTGCACGGCCAGGATCCCTTCCGCCGAGCCGCCGCTGACCGACGGGTGCAGCACCGAGACCGGCTCGGCCTCCCAGGCGCACTCGACGTAGCACTCGTCGGAGACCAGGACCGTCCCCCGCTCGCGGCACCAGTCGACGACCTTGCGCAGGTGCTCCGGGGGCAGCACCCGGCCGGTGGGGTTGGACGGCGAGTTGAGCCACAGCAGGGCGGGTCGCTCCGGCCCCAGGGCGGTGAGCGAGTCGGTGGCCACCGAGCGCGCCCCGGCCAGCGCGGCGCCGACCTCGTAGGTCGGGTAGGCCAGCTCCGGCAGGACGACGAGGTCACCCGCGCCCAGGCCGAGGTGCACGGCCAGCGAGGCGATCAGCTCCTTGGAGCCGATCACCGGCAGCACCTGGTCCAGGCCCAGGCCGGTGACGCCGTGGGAGGTGGCCAGCCAGTCCAGCGCCGCCTGGCGGGTCGCCTCCAGGCCGATGGTGACCGGGTAGCCCGGCGAGTCGGCGGCCGCGCGGAGCGCGTCCTGGACCACCGCAGGAGTCGGGTCCACCGGGGTGCCGACCGAGAGGTCGACGATGCCGCCGGGGTGGGCGCGGGCCCGCGCCGCGTGGTCGGTCAGCTTGTCCCAGGGGAAGTCGGGCAGCCGCGAGGAGACGCTCACAGGGCGTCTCGGCGGTTACTCGTCGTGCTCCTGCGGCGGGAGCGCCGCGACCAGCTCGTGGTCGTGGTCGATCTCGCCCATCTTCGCGGCGCCACCGGGCGAGCCGAGGTCGTCGAAGAAGTGGACGTTGGCGTCGTAGTAGCCCTTCCACTGCTCCGGCGTGTCGTCCTCGTAGAAGATCGCCTCGACGGGGCACACGGGCTCGCACGCACCACAGTCGACGCACTCGTCGGGGTGGATGTAGAGCATCCGCTTGCCCTCGTAGATGCAGTCGACCGGACACTCGTCGACACAGGCCCGGTCCTTGAGGTCCACACAGGGCTGAGCGATCACGTACGTCACGAGGCTCACCTTAGTATCCCGTCGTGTCGTCCCACACGCCCGCCCACACGTTGGGTCCGCATGTCGTGGGACAGCGCGTCGTCGTGCGCCGGGTGCTGCCCGGCCGGACCGGCCCCAGCGGCGGTCCCGCGCTGACCGACGTGCTCGGGACCTGCCTGTCCTGGGGCGAGGGGACCTGCGTCGTCGAGCCCGACGGCGAGGGCTCGCACGAGCCCGTGCGGATCCCCCTCGCCGACATCGTCTCGGGCAAGCCGGTCCCGCCCCGCTCCTCCCCGCGCCAGCGGGTCTCCGCGCAGGAGGCCCAGCGGCGGGCCCTCGCGCTCTGGCCCGACCTGGAGACCGAGGAGCTCGGCGGCTGGCTGCTCCGCCGCTCGCGCACGTCGACGGCGCGGCGGGCCAACTCGGTCCTGGCGATGGGTCCCTCGGGCGTGGACGACGACTACGCACGGGTGGTGGCCTTCTACGAGGCTCTCGGTCAGCGGCCCATCACCGCGGTGCTGCCGGGATCGGACGAGGACGCCCTCTTCGCCGGGCACGGCTGGGTGCTCGAGAGCCACGACCACGACACCGTGTTCAAGATCGCCGGGGTGGCCTCGGCCCGCCGCAGCCTCACCGGCGTGGTGCTGCCCCAGGCCGACGTGGCGCTCGAGGGTGACGAACGGCTGGTCACCGCCGCGGTCCGGGCCGACGACGGCCGGGTCCTGGCCAGCGGCGTCGCCGCCCACGACGACGGGTGGGTCGGCTTCCGGAGCATCGAGGTGGATCCGGCCGAGCGGGGAGCCCGGCTCGGCCTCCTGGTCATGGCCGCCCTGCTGGAGTGGGGCGCCGAGCGCGGGGCGATGACCGGCTACCTCCAGGTGCTGGGCGACAACGCCCGGGCCCACCACCTCTACGACGGGCTCGGGTTCGTCGAGCACCACCGCTACCGCTACCTGGCCCGGCCCCTCGTCTAGAAGGCCCCTACAGGGTCGAGGACTGGGCGCCGAAGAGCCGCTCCGAGAACGCCATCACCTGCGGCCAGCACCACCGCATCAGCGCGAGCAGCAGGGTGCCGGACAGGATCATCCCGCCGATGTTGGCCCCCAGCTGCTCGAGGGAGCCGACGATCTCGCCGGACTCCCACACCGCGAGCCCGAGCGCGAGGTTGCCCGCGGCCGGCACCGTCGTGACGCTGATGAAGACCCCCACCATGGTGGCGGTCTTCTCGATGGCCAGGGCCAGGGCGCCGGCGGCGCCGGCGAGCAGCGCCACCACGAACGACCAGGCGTCGGGGTGCCAGATGAAGCCGGTGTTGGGCCGCGGGCGGGTGACGTCGGCGGCCTCGACCAGGCCCAGCCCGCGACCCACGAGCGCCAGCACCGTCACCACCACGACGGCGAAGCAGAAGGCCAGCACCAGCAGTCGCAGGCTCCTCCAGACCAGGGCCGGCCGGCGCAGGACGATCCCCGCGCTGGCGGCCGCCACGGCACTGAACTCCGGACCGACCACCATCGCGCCCACCACCAGGACCGAGGAGTCGTTGATGACGGCGATCGCCGCCAGCGCCACCGCGATGACCAGGAAGACGTGGAAGGACACCGTGGGCACGGCGCCGGCGGTCGCGATGTCCTCCACCGACTCCCAGATCACCGCGTCGTCGGGGTGCCCAGGGGCTGCGGCCTCGAGCCGCTTGGCCGCGTCGAACGGCGCCCCAGTCGGCGTGGTCAGGACGATGCCGCCGCGCTGCTCCAGCCCCAGCCGGCCCAGCTCGGAGAGCACCGAGCCGACCCGCTCCCGGGCCACGTCGCACTCGACCAGGTCGCCCTGGGGCTCGAGCGCGGCGCCCTCGACCACCGTCACGTTGGTGGCGCAGTCGTCCTCGAGGAGGAGCGCCCGGACCCGTGGGGTGAGGTCGGCCGGGACGGTGAGGCGCAGGTGGACGAGCACCCGGTCACCCTAGGGATACCGGCTGGCCCCGGCCCGGCGCGGCGTCGTAGCCTTGTCGCGGCGGGCGTGAGGCCTGACGAACCTCGCAACCAGCGACCGCCGACCAAGAGGCCGGCGGGCTCGCCGGCGAAGGTGTGGTGGCACCGCGACCTTGCCCCCGCCCACACCTCCAGGGCTTCCGCCACCTGGAGGTACCGATGAGCAGTCCACCCCGCACACCCGTCCGCACCCTGGCCCGCGAGCTGCCCGAGGCCGTCCCCGGCACGCCGGTCCGGCTGCAGGGGTGGGTGCACCGCCGCCGCGAGCTGGCCGCCGTGTCGTTCCTGGTCGTCCGGGACCGCACCGGCCTGGCCCAGGTCGTCGTGCACGACGGCCCCGACGGCCGGCCCGCCCTCCCGCCCGAGGAGACACCGGTCGAGGTGGTCGGGACGGCCACCGCGAACCCGCAGGCACCCGGCGGCGTGGAGGTCACCGGGCCGGTGGTCCGCGCGCTGTCCGACCCGGCCGACACCCCGCCGGTCGAGCTGTGGCGCCCGAGCCTTGACACCGGGCTCCCGACCCTGCTGGACCACGCGGCCACCACCTGGCGGCACCCGCGCCGGCGGGCGGTGTGGGAGCTGGCCGCGGCCAGCCTGCACGGCTTCCGGAGCACCCTCGACGACTCCGGCTTCACCGAGGTGCACTCCC
Organism: uncultured Nocardioides sp.; assembly: GCA_964514085.1. Classification (GTDB taxonomy): domain Bacteria; phylum Actinomycetota; class Actinomycetes; order Propionibacteriales; family Nocardioidaceae; genus Nocardioides. Next base: position 217 of record CAZEPK010000264.1, on the reverse strand, counting down.
CCAAGCTGGTGGAGTCGGCCACCGAGTCGGGCGCGAACGTCTTCGAGGTCGACTACTTCGGCCGCCCGGCCTACCTGGCGCAGAGCCCGCAGTTCTACAAGCAGGTGCTGGTCGGGGTCTTCGAGCGGGTCTACGAGGTGGCGCCGGTCTTCCGGGCCGAGCCGCACGACACGGTCCGGCACCTGGCCGAGTACGTCAGCCTCGACGTGGAGCTCGG
>CAZEPK010000263.1:0-7267 GCA_964514085.1 uncultured Nocardioides sp. | reverse complement strand
GCAGATGTGGTCCGACGTGGACAACATGCTGGCCGAGGACGTGGCCTACATCCCGCTGGACGTCAGCCAGTTCTACTACCTGCGCGGCTCCAACATCGAGAACTACGTCAACGCCATCTCGACGAGCGGGTTCCCCGACCTGGGGGTCATCTCGGTCAAGGACGGCGGCGAGTAGGTCGACGTGCAGAGGGTGCGGCCCCGTCCTCGGGCGGGGCCGCACCCTGCTGTCCCGGAGGCAGTCCCACGAGCGAGGAGACCCGGTGGCGCCGATGCGGACCTGTGACCGAACTGTGACTGCGGGCAGACCTGCCCGCTCCCGGCGGGCACGAGACTGTGGCCGTGGCTGACGGGCCCTGGCTGGAGCGTCCACGTCTGCTGGCGCTCCACGTAGGAGAGATCGCGTCGTTCGTCGCGCTCGTGGACCACGACGGCTTCACCACGGCGGCGCGGGCCATGAACCTGTCGCAGGCGGCCTTCAGCGCCCGCATCGGCCGGCTGGAGCACGCGCTCGGCGTCACCCTGGTCGACCGGTCGGTCAAGCGGCTCACCCTGACGCGCGAGGGACGGGCCCTCGAGCCCCTGGCCCGCTCGCTCCTGGTCCTGCTCGGCGCCGTGGCCGACTCCGTCGACGCCCACCGGGTGGTCGAGCGGCCCGCAGGCTGACCACGGTGGCTGAGGTGCGAAGGCGCGCAGCGCCTGAGCCTCGAAGCCGCGTGACCCGGTGCTGGGTCCGGCCGGCTCCCAGCGCGGGCTGAGGAGGCTTCGAGGCTCGTCGCTGGCGCTCCTCGCACCTCAGCCACCGTCGGATCAGACGAAGCCGTCGAAGTGGGCGGGGTCGACCCGGGCGGCCAGGGCCCGGCCGAACTCACACATCTCGTCGAGGAAGTCGACGCCGTCGATGCGGTCGAGCGACTCGGGCCGCAGGTGCCCCACGCCCAGGTCCTCGAGGCTGGCGAGGTGGGTCTCCGCGTCGTACCGGAGGTAGCTGAACAGCGGCTCGGCCAGCAGCCCGGCTCCGCCGACCAGGTCGCCCAGCTCGCGGTCGAGACCGGGCCCGTGCCGGCACTCGCCGAGCACGCGGCACAGGTAGTCGTTCTGCACCCCGGCGCTGTGGATGAGCGCCTGCGGCACCGCGGTGGCGTAGCCGAGCAGGTTGAGGTCGTCGGCGCGGAGGTCGGCGTGGGCGCGCTCGGTGGTGCCGGTCCCGACGCTGACCAGCAGCAGCTCGTCGCGCCCGGTGGGCCAGCCCAGCCGGTACGCCGGCAGCGTGGCCATCAGGACCAGCTGGAGGGCCGGGTTGTTGAGGGTGGTGACGGCGCCGTCGCTGAACACGAACGTCTGCCCGTCGACCTCGACCTCCTCGGGGACGAAGAACGTCGGCGCGGCGGAGCTGGCCCGGACCAGCTGCCACAGCGGCAGCCCGAGGTTGGAGCCCGGGCCCTGGTTGTAGTGGCCGCCCGGGTTGCTGCTCACCGGCCAGGGAGAGCCGGTGGTGGTGTTGCGCAGCCCCAGGAGCAGCAGGCAGCGCAGGTCCTCCGACCCGAGGGTGCGGTGCTCGCCGAACTCCCGGCGAAGCACCGCCTCGATCCCCGCCTCGTCGTAGCGGGCCCGCACCAGGTCGAAGATGCCGGCGCGGGTGAAGATCGAGCGCATGTTCTCGCGGTACAGCGCCTGGATCCGGCTCACCGGCAGGCCGATGGCCACGCCGCCCGCGATGATCGCGCCCGTGCTCGTCCCGCCGACGTAGTCGAACCAGTCGCCGAGGACCAGGTCGGGCTCGCCGGTCCGCTCGCGCAGGACGTGCTCGATCCTGGCCAGCACCTCGAGGGCCACCACGCCCCGGACGCCGCCCCCGTCGATGCTCAAGAGCTTCCTCGGCATGCGGGCAACCTACGACCAACGCGGCCCTCCGTAGTGTGGATGGCATGGAGACGGCACTGCCGGCGTCCGCCGCCGACGTCGCGGCCCGCCTCGGCCAGACGGGCTACCTCTGCGACGACGCCCTGGCCACCGTCACCTTCCTGGCCCTGCGGATGGAGCGACCACTGCTGCTCGAGGGCGAGCCGGGCACCGGCAAGACCGCCCTGGCCGAGGCCATCGCGGAGTCCCTGGACCTGCCGCTGGTGCGGCTCCAGTGCTACGAGGGCATCGACGCCACCCAGGCGCTCTACGACTGGGACTTCCCCCGTCAGATCCTGCACCTGCGGGCGCTGGAGGCGGCCGGAGCCGGCGCGGACGTCGAGGAGGCCGAGAAGAGCCTGTACGACGAGCGCTTCCTCCTGGCCCGGCCGGTGCTGGCCGCGCTCCAGCAGAGCCCGGCAGTGCTGCTGGTCGACGAGGTGGACCGGGCCGACGACGAGTTCGAGGCGTTCCTGCTGGAGGTGCTCTCGACCTACCAGGTCAGCATCCCCGAGCTGGGCACCGTGGCCGCGGCCACGCCGCCGGTGGTGGTCCTGACCTCCAACCGCACCCGCGAGCTCCACGACGCGCTGAAGAGGCGCTGCCTCTACCACTGGATCGAGCACCCCGGCCTGGAGCGCGAGGTGCAGATCGTCCGCTCGCGCGCCCCCGAGGTGTCGGAGGACCTGGCCCGGCAGGTGGTGGGCGTGGTCCAGCAGCTGCGCGACGGCGGGCTGCAGAAGCCGCCGGGCGTGGCCGAGACCCTCGACTGGGCCCGGGCGCTGCAGCACCTCGGCACCACCACGCTCGACCTGGAGTCCTCGGCGCTGACCCTCGGTGCGCTGGTGAAGTACCGCGAGGACGCCCAGAAGGTGCAGCAGGCGCTCGACCAGATGCTCCGGGCATGAGCCAGGAGCCCGACCACGTCCGGCAGCCCGACGAGGTCCTGCTGGGCTTCGCGCGGGCGCTCCGCGCCGCTGGCGTCCCTGTGACCCAGGACCGCGCCCACGGCTTCCTCGCCGCCACGGCGCTGGTCGGGCTGGACGACGCGGCCGCGACCTACGCCGCCGGCCGGGCCACGCTGTGCGCCTCGCCCGACGACCTGGCCCGCTACGACCAGGTCTGGGAGGCCTACTTCAACGCGCGCGACGGGCTGCCTCGGCCGCGGCCGGCGGAGGAGGGCGTGCCGACCTTCGCCGGGATGCCGCTGACCGAGGGCGACGGCCAGGGCGACGGCCAGACCGACGACCCCGTGGTCCGCGCCATGGCCAGCGACACCGAGGTGCTGCGGCACCGCGACGTGGCCTCGCTGTCGGCGGCCGAGAAGGCCCGGCTGGCCGGGATGTTCGCGACGCTGCGACCCCGGTCGCCCCGTCGGCGTACCTCGCGGCACCAGCGCTGGCACCGCGGCTCGGTCGACGCCTCGCGCACGCTGCGCGCCAGCCTGCGCCACATGGGCGAGCCCGCCGAGATCGCGTGGCGGCGGCGCGGGAACAAGCCGCGCCGCGTGGTGCTTCTGGTGGACGTGTCCGGATCCATGAGCGGGTACGCCGATGCGCTGCTCCGCCTGGCCCACCGGCTGACCCAGGCCGCTGCCGACCGCGGGGGCGTGGTCGAGACCTTCACGGTCGGCACCCGGCTCACCCACCTCACCCGCGCGCTGCGCGGTCGGGATCCGGAGCGGGCGCTCGTCGCGGCCGGCGAGACGGTCCCCGACTGGTCGGGCGGCACCCGCCTGGGCGAGACCCTCAAGATCTTCCTCGACCGGTGGGGCCAGCGCGGGCTGGCCCGCGGTGCCGTGGTGGTGGTGTTCAGCGACGGCTGGGAGCGTGGTGACCCGGCGCTGCTGGCCGAGCAGATGGCGCGGCTCCACCGGATCGCGCACCGGGTGGTGTGGGCCAACCCCCACCGCGGCAAGCACGGCTACGAGCCGGTGCAGCAGGGTGTGGTCGCGGCCCTCCCATACGTCGACGACTTCGTGGCCGGCCACTCACTGGCGACGTACGCCGAGCTGGTGGAGGTGGTCGCCCGTGCGTGACGTGCTGCCCGACCTGATGCGCTGGTGGGAGGCGGGGGAGACCATCGGGGTGGGCACAGTGGTGGCGACGTTCCAGTCCGCGCCCCGCCCGCCCGGCGCCTCGATGCTGGTCGGTCCGGACGAGTCCGCGGTGGGCTCGGTCTCCGGGGGCTGCGTCGAGGGCGCCGTCTACGAGCTGGCCCAGTCGGTGGTGGCCTCGGGGGAGCCGGTCCTCCAGCGCTACGGCGTCTCCGACGACGACGCCTTCGCTGTTGGGCTGACCTGCGGCGGGATCCTCGACGTCTACGTCGAGAGGGTCTCGCGCGAGACGTTCCCCGAGCTCGGCGAGATCGCCGCCGACCTCGAGGCGGGGCGTCCGGTCGCGCTGGCCACCGTGATCGAGCACCCGGACCCTGCGTGGCTGGGTCGACGCCTCGTCGTACGCCCGGGGGAGGAGCTGTCCGGATCGCTCGGCTCCGCACGGGCCGACGACGCCGTGCGGGACGACGCGACGGGGCTGCTGGCGGCCGGGCACAACGCGACGCTGACCTACGGACCGGACGGCGAGCGCCGCGGTGAGGGGATGCGGGTCTTCGTCTGGGCCTTCGCGCCCAAGCCGCGGCTGCTGGTCTTCGGCGCCATCGACTTCGCCGCGGCGGTGGCCCGGGTGGGCGCCTTCCTCGGCTACCACGTCACGGTGTGCGACGCGCGGCCCGTCTTCGCCACCCACAGCCGCTTCCCGGAGGCCGACGACGTGGTCGTGGACTGGCCGCACCGCTACCTGACCGCGGAGCACGAGGCGGGCCGCATCGACCCGCGCACGGTGGTCACCGTGCTCACCCACGACCCGAAGTTCGACGTACCGCTGCTGGAGGTCGCCCTCCGCCTCCCCGAGGTGGCCTACGTGGGAGCGATGGGATCGCGGCGCACGCACGAGGACCGGCTGGAGCGGCTGCGCGAGGCGGGGCTGGACGACGAGGAGCTGGCCCGGCTCTCCAGCCCGATCGGGCTGGACCTCGGCGCCCGCACGCCGGAGGAGACCGCGATCAGCATCGCCGCCGAGATCATCGCCGGGCGCTGGGGCGGCAGCGGCGAGCGGCTGGCCCGCACCGGCGGGCGCATCCACGGCGAGACGACCCCGCTGCAGTGATCCGCCGCACCGCCGCCCTCGCCACGGTGGTGGCGGTGCTGGCGAGCGGCTGCACGTCGGGCCCGGGCGGCGACGACGGGGCGGCGCCGTCCGCGCGGCCGAGCGGGTCGACGACCGGGTCGCCGAGCGGGTCACCGAGCGGGTCCCCGAGCGGCGCGGCCACGTCCGTCCCCGAGAGCAGCGGGATCCCGGCGCCGACGCAGGACGCCGCGGCCGCGCTGCCTGCCGTGCACAGCCGGTCCTCCCTGCCCGCGCTGATGCGGCAGCCGCCCTCGGGCGGGAGGCCGAGGATCGTGCGCACCGAGCTCCAGACCGACGACTACACCCGCTACGACGTGGCCTACCGCAGCGACCGGCTCACCGTCTCCGGGGTCCTGCTCCGGCCGAAGGGTCCCGGCCCGTTCCCGGCCATCGTGCTGAACCACGGCTACATCGAGCCGTCGATCTACGTCACCGGCCAGGGGCTGGCCCGCGAGCAGGACGCGCTGGCCCGCGCGGGCTTCGTGGTGCTGCACACCGACTACCGAGGCCACGCGGCGTCCGACCCGGTGCCGCAGCTGGACCGCGAGACCCGGCTCGGCTACACCCGCGACGCCGTCAACGCCGTGGCGGCCCTGCAGGCGCTGCCCTACGTCGACGACGAGCGGCTGGCCATGCTGGGGCGCTCGATGGGCGGTGGGGTCACCATGAACGCCCTGGTCACCCAGCCCGGGCTGGTGGACGCGGCCGTGGTCTACGACTCGGTCAGCTCGAGCTTCCTCGACAACCTCGACCACTTCACGCGCGTGGGCCGCCCCGAGGCGGTCGAGGCGCTCTTCGACCGGTTCGGGACGCCGTCGCAGTCGCCGCGCTTCTACCGCGAGCTCTCCCCCCGCACGTACTTCGACCGCATCTCCGAGCCGCTGCTCGTGCACCACGGCACCGCGGACGCCACCTGCCCGCCGGCCTGGGCCCGGACCACCCAGCGGCTGATGCGCGAAGCCGGCGTCGACAGCCGGCTGCGGTGGTGGCCGGGGGAGGACCACGCCTTCTACGCACGCTGGCAGGACTCCATGGACCTGACCCTGCGCTTCCTGCGGCAACGGCTCGGGACCTGACCTGTGACCGCAGTCACGAGCCGGGGGTAGCCTCGGCGCCATGACGCGGGGCGATCTCAGCACGCGACGGCAGGACGCCGTCAAGGCGTGGACCTCGTTCGTCGAGCACGGCGACGAGGTGGAGGAGCTGGTCCGCCCCGAGATCCTCACCTCCTGGGCGCGGTCCGAGGCCGCCATCCCGGTCGACGTGAAGGAGGCACCGCTCGCCGACGAGGCCGAGACGGCCGCCATTTGGCGCGACTCGCCCCTGCAGACCGCGGTGGAGAACGTCGAGGAGGAGCTGCGCCGCACCGCCGAGGACGGCGACCTGGTCATCGCCGTCACCGACGCCGACACGCGCATCCTGTGGACCTACGGCGGCCGGATGATGCGGCGCAAGGCCGAGACCGTGAACTTCGTGGCCGGCGGGCGGTGGGACGACCTCTCGGTCGGCACCAACGCGCTCGACCTGGCCAACCGGCTGGCCGAGCCGACCATGGTCTTCAGCGCCGAGCACTACGCCTCCATCGTGCACAACTGGGTGTGCTGGGCAGCCCCCGTGCACGACCCGGTGACCGGCGTGAAGCTCGGCGTCATCGACCTCTCGACCAGCTGGGACCGCACGCACCCCATCGGCCTGGCCACCGCGCGGGTGATGGCGCGCCTGATCGAGTCGGCCATGCCGCGCTCAGCCCACCACCCCTCCGCCCGGATGGACGTCACCGGCGACCCCGGCCTGGTGATGACGCTGCTCGGCACCGCCGAGACCTACCTCGACGGGCAGCGGCTGCTCCTCAACCGACGGCAGACCGAGGTGCTGGCCCTGCTGGCGCTGCACCCCGAAGGCCTCTCGCTCGAGCAGCTGCACGCGATGCTCTACGGCGACCAGGCCATCACCTTCTCCACCCTCAAGGCCGAGGTCTCGCACCTGCGCGCCGCCGTGGGCGGGCAGCTGGGCTCCCGTCCCTACCGGCTGCTGATGCCGGTGGCCACGGACGTCGAGCACGTCCTCACGCTGCTGCGCCGCGGCGAGGTCGGGGCGGCCGTCGACGCCTACGGCGGCGACCTGCTCCCGGGCACCAACTCCCCGGCCCTTTCCGAGCTGGCCGAGTACGTCGCCGTGGC
>CAZEPK010000262.1:0-7307 GCA_964514085.1 uncultured Nocardioides sp. | reverse complement strand
CCCTGGGATCGCGGAAGTTCTGGGCCGTTGCAACGCCCCAGAAGATCAGGGACTGCCCCAGAAGTGTGCGAGGAGTGACCCGTGGCTGAGCTGACCGTCGACTCGACCGCCCGCGAGCAGGTGGCCGCCGTCCGCGAGCGGACCATCTCGGCCCGCGAGCTGCTGGAACTGCACCTGGCCCGGATCGCCGAGCGCAACCCCGAGCTCAACGCCATCGTGAGCCTGGACGAGGAGCGGGCCCGGGAGGGGGCCGCGGCCGCCGACCAGGCGCAGGCCGAGGGGGCCGAGCTGGGGCCGCTGCACGGCCTGCCGTTCGCGTTCAAGGACACCCACGACGTGGCGGGCTGGCGCACGACGTACGGCTCGCCGCTCTTCGCCGACCACGTGCCCGACACCGACGACCTGCTGGTCGAGCGGGTCCGCGACGCCGGCGTGGTGGTGATCGGCCGGACCAACGTGCCGGAGTTCGCGGCCGGGTCGCACACCTTCAACCGGGTCTTCGGCACGACGCTCAACCCCGTCGACCCGACCCGTTCGGCCGGGGGTTCCTCCGGCGGCGCGGCCTGCGCGCTGGCCGCCGGGATGGTGCCGCTGGCCGACGGCTCCGACATGGGCGGCTCGCTGCGCAACCCGGCGTCGTTCTGCGGCGTGGTCGGGCTGCGGCCCAGCCTGGGCCGGGTGCCGTCCTGGCCCACCGACAACCTGTGGGAGACCACCGCCACCGGTGGGCCGCTGGCCCGCAACGTCGGCGACCTGGCCCTCCTGCTCTCGGTGCTGGCCGGGCCCGACCCGAGGGTGCCCACGGCCCTGGCCGACCCCGGCATCGTCTTCGCGCCGCCCGTGACCGGGTCCCTGACCGGCCTGCGCATCGCCGTCTCGCCCGACCTCGGCGGCGTGCTCGAGGTCGACGCCGAGGTCGCGGCCGTGGTCGAGGGGTCGCGGGCGGTGCTCGAGGGCGCCGGCGCGACGGTCTCGGCCGACGCACCGGACCTGCCCGAGGCCGAGGACACCTTCCGGACCATGCGGGCCTGGCTGTTCCAGGCCGGCTTCGGCCAGCTCCTGGTCGAGCACCCCGACGGCTTCAAGCAGTCCTTGGCCGACAACATCCGGGCCGGGGAGCACCTCACGGGCGCCGACGTGGCCCGGGCGTACGCCGGCCGCACCGCGCTCTCGGAGCGGATGCGCGGCTTCTTCGCCGACCACGACCTGCTGGTGCTGCCCACCTCGCAGGTGCCGCCGTTCCCGGCGGACCAGGAGTACCCGACCGAGATCAACGGCAAGGCCCAGGCGAGCTACCTCGACTGGATGCGGGCCTGCTACCTCATCACCGTGACGGGCTGCCCGGCCATCTCGGTGCCGTTCGGGCACACCGCGGCCGGGCTGCCGGTCGGCCTCCAGCTGGTGGCGCCGTACGGCGCGGACCGGTTCCTGCTCGAGGTGGCCGCGGCCCTGGAGGAGCTTCAGCCCAGGTAGGTCTCGACCGTGCCCGGTGGGCGGACCTCGGCGCCGTCGGGGTCCGCGCCGAACTCGCGCTTGGCCCGCCGCTGGCGCAGGAGGTCCCAGCACTGGTCCAGCTCGACCTCGAGGCCCTTGAGCCGCTCGTGCTCCTCCTCGACCGTGATCTCGCCGGCCGCCAGCGCGCTGCGCAGCCGGTGCTCCTCGTCGATCAGCGAGGTGATCCGGGACCGGATGCCGCTGTCTCCTGCGTCGTCAGCCATGGGCTCAGTGTGCACCCGACGCGGCCCTGACAGAGTGGACCCATGAGCCGCCGCATCCGCATCGGCATCGACACGGGTGGGACGTTCACCGACGTCGTGGCCTTCGACGAGGACACCGGCGAGCTGGTCACCACCAAGACGCCCTCGACGCCCGGCAACCCGGCCGACGGCTTCCTGGCCGGGATCGACAAGGTCCTGGCCCTGCTGGGTGCCACCGGCGCCGACATCGACGCGGTCAGCCACGGCACCACCGTGGCCACCAACCAGCTGCTCGAGGGCAAGGTCGACCGGCTCGGGTTCATCACCAACGCCGGCTACGAGGCGATGCTCGAGATCGCCCGGCAGTCGGTCCCTGACGGCTACGGCAACAGCTACTTCTGGGTCAAGCCGGACCGCATCGTCCCCCGCGACCTGGTCAAGGGCGTCGAGGGCCGGTTGGACGTGAACGGCGAGGAGGTCCGCCCCTTCGACGAGGACGGCGCCCGGGCGGTGGCTCGCTGGTTCCGGGACCGGGGCGTCGGCACCCTCGCCGTCTGCTTCCTCCACGCCTATGCGAATCCCGTGCACGAGGAGCGGATGCGGGCGGTGCTCCTCGAGGAGCACCCCGACGCGGTGGTGTCGGTGTCGAGCGAGGTGCTCCGCGAGTACCGCGAGTACGAGCGGGCCATGACCACGCTCGTCGACGCGGCCGTGAAGCCGCGGCTCTCGGCGTACGTCACCAACATCAAGGGGCGGCTGACCGCCTACGACGACCGCACCATCCCGTTCTACGTGATGAAGTCCAACGGCGGCGTGCTCTCGGCCGACGAGGTGGTGCACCAGCCGATCACCACGGTGCTCTCCGGCCCCGCCGCCGGTGCGCTCGGGGCGGCGCTCATCGCCAAGGTGGCCGGCTTCGACCGGGTGCTGACCTCCGACGGCGGTGGCACCTCCACCGACGTCTCGGTGGTCATCGACGGCGAGCCCACGCTCACCACGGAGGGGTCGGTGGGCGCGTTCCCGTCCAAGATCCCGATGATCGACGTGGTCACCGTCGGCGCGGGCGGGGGCTCGATCGCCTGGCTCTCACCGGAGGGCACGCTCAAGGTCGGGCCGCAGTCGGCGGGCGCCGACCCCGGTCCGCTCTGCTACGGCAAGGGCGGCACGGAGGTGACCATCACCGACGCGCACGTCGTGCTGGGCCGGATCCCGCCGCACCTGCTCGGCGGGGAGATCCCGCTGGACGTCGACGCGGCCCGGGTCGGCGTCGAGGCGCTGGCGGCCGAGCTGGGCCTGTCGCCGGAGGCCTGCGCCACCGGGGTCCTGGAGATCTCGGCCTGGAACCAGGCCAACGCGCTGCGCCAGGTCACCGTCAAGCGCGGCCTCGACGTCCGCGACTTCACGCTGACGACGTTCGGGGGCTCCGGCTCGCTGCTGCTGTGCCGGCTGATGGACGTGCTCGGCGTGCCCACGGTGCTGGTGCCGCCCAACCCGGGCAACGTCTCCGCCTTCGGCCTGCTCACCGTCGACGTCAAGAACGACTACGTCCAGACCCACGTGGCCCTGGCCGACGCGCTCGACCCGGCCACGGTCGCCGCGGCGTACGACGCGCTCACCGCCCGCGCTGCCGAGGCGCTGGCCACCGAGGGGTTCGCCGCCGAGCAGCACCAGTTCGTCCGCACCGCGGACCTGCGCTACTTCGGCCAGGCCTTCGAGGTGCGGGTCGCCGTACCCGACGGCGCGGTCGACGCCGCCGTGCTGGCCCGGGTGGCCGACCGCTTCCACGCCGAGCACCGCGCCCTCTACGGCTACGACTTCTCCGGCGACCCCACCCAGCAGGTCGAGTGGGTCAACCTGCGCGTCTCCGGCATCGGCCCGATCCGGCGCCCCGAGATCCGCCGCCATCCCCCGTCGAGTGACGGAAATGGGTCCTCCCAGGCGCTCACGGACCACCAATCCCCGCATCTCGACGCCAGGCGGGCGGTCTGCTTCGACGCCGACCAGGGGTACGTCGACACGCCGGTCGTGGCGCGCACCAGCCTGCCGCCGGGCGCCACCGTGACGGGGCCGGTGATCATCGAGGAGTTCGGGTCGACCGTGCCGGTGCACCCCGGCTTCACGGTGCGGGTGGACGACTACCTCAACCTGGTCGTGACGAGGGCGGAGCGATGAGCCAGAAGGCACCGACCCAGTTCCCCTACGGCCACCTCACCGACGACGCCGGCGCGAGCGCCGACCCGGTGCTGGTCGAGATCGTCCAGGGCTCGCTGGCCAGCGTGGAGATGGAGGTCGAGACCGCCATCGGCCGGACCAGCCGCAGCCCGATGATCCGCGACGCCCACGACTTCCGGGCCGGCATCCACGACCGCCTGCTGCGCAAGCTGACCGGCCGCTCGTACTCCGCCCTGGTGCACCCCGTCGCGCGCGACTTCCCGCTGGAGGAGATGCGCGAGGGCGACGTCTTCTTCCACAACGACGTCTACCGGTCCGAGGGTGGGATCGGGCACCTGCCCGACCTCTGCGTGACCGTGCCGGTCTTCTCCGAGGGCCGGGTGGTGGCGTTCGTCCAAGCCTTCGGCCACCACGACGACATCGGCGGCGCGGTGCCCGGCTCGATGCCCAGCCACGCCACCAGCGTGTTCGAGGAGGGCCTGATGGTCCCGCCGATCCGGCTGTGGGACGCCGGGGTCCCCAACCGCGCGGCGCTGACCATCATGACCCGCAACTCGCGGATGCCGGAGTCGCTGGCAGCCGACCTCGACGCGGAGTGCTCGGCCTGCCTGATGGGCGCGCGCCGGCTCGGCGAGCTGTTCGACCGGTACGGCGTGGCGACCGTCGAGTCCTGCTTCGACGCCATCCTCAGCCGCACCACCGAGACCTACCGCCGCGAGATCCTGGGCAAGATCCCCGTCGGGTCGTGGGTGTGGGAGGACTACGCCGAGCACGACGGCGTGGACGAGCCGATGCTGCACACCCAGCGGATCACGCTCACGCGCACGCCCGCCGACGACCCGGACGGCGAGCGGCTGGTCCTCGACTTCGACGGGACCGGGCCGCAGGCCAAGGGACCGATCAACCACGTCGGCGACGCCAGCGACGGCGTGTTCCTCAAGAAGTGGCTGGCGCCGATCCTGCGCAACCTGGCCGACACGCCCGAGCGGATGGCCGAGCTCGACGTCAACGAGGGCGTCGTACCGCTCATCGAGATGCGGTTCCCGCCGCCGGGCACGCTGCTGACCCCGGTGTTCCCCGCGCCCACCAACGCCCGCACCTTCGTGATCCTGCGGCTGCTCGGCGTGCTGGCCGGTGTGGTGGCCAAGGCGGTCGACGGCCGGATGCCGGCCGACCAGGAGACCATCCGCTACACCGGCGTCTACGGCGAGGACCTCGAGGGCCGGCCCTACCTCATGCGCGAGGTGCTCGGCGGGGGCTCGGGTGGTCGCTACTACGCCGACGGCGAGGACACCATCCACGTCGTCCCCGACTCGCGGAACCTGCCCACCGAGTTCACCGAGGCCCGCTTCCCCTTCCGCGTCGAGTCGCTCTCGCTGGCCGTCGACAGCGGGGGAGCGGGGCAGTTCCGCGGCGGCCTGGGCTACGAGAAGTCCATCCGGATGCTCAAGGACGGCCACTTCATGTCCATCGCGGACCGCTCGATCCTGGCCTGCTGGGGTGTGCGCGGCGGCCGGGCGGGCCGGCCGTTCCAGGTCACCATCGACCCCGGCGGGCCGCACGAGCGCGAGGTCGACGCGCTGGCCGACGCCGAGCCCGTGGTGGCCGGTGAGGTCATCCGGATCCGCACCACCGGGGGCGGCGGCTGGGGAGACCCGCTCCAGCGCGACCCGGCCCTGGTGGTCCGCGACGTGGTCTGGCGCAAGGTCTCGCCCGAGGCCGCGCTGGCCGACTACGGCGTGGTCCTCACGGGCTCCCTCGACGACGACTCGCTGGCCCACGACGAGGCCGCGACGGCCGCCGAGCGCGAGGGCCGGCCGGCCCCGGGCGAGGCGTTCTTCGACCGCGGGCCCGGATACGCGCGGCTCTCCGGCGGCGCCACCCACGCGGACGTCGACGTCCTCTGAGGGAGGCGGGCTCGGGCTGAGCCGGTCCGGCGTCAGGCCGACAGCGCGGCGACGTCGCCCGACAGCGTGGCCTTGACCCCGCGGCTGAGGTCGTCGCCCAGCACCTCGTCGGCGCCGGACTGGACGGCGTCCAGGACCTGGCCGGCCAGGTCGGCCGGGTCGGTCTTGGGGCCGTCGACCCCGGCGGCCATGTCGGTGTCGAGGTAGCCGACGTGGACGCCGACGACCTGGGTGCCCTGCGCCCGCAGCTCGCCGCGGGTGGCGTTGGTCAGCGACCAGGCCGCGGCCTTGGAGGCGGAGTAGCCCGAGGTGCTGGGGAAGGTGACCCACGACAGCACCGAGAGGACGTTGACCACCGCGCCGCCGCCGTTGGCCTCGAGCGTGGGCGCGAAGGCCCGGGTGACCTGGAGCGGGCCGAGGGTGTTGGTCTCGAGCTGGCGGCGGAGCGACTCGACGCCGTCGGGCCCGAAGACCGAGGTGCCGTCCGAGATGCCGGCGTTGTTGGCCACGAGGTCCACGTCGGTCGCCCGGTCGGCCACGGCGTAGATCGAGGCGGCGTCGGTGACGTCGAGCCGGACCGCGACCACCCGCGGGTCGGTCGCCTCGACCGACCGAGGGTCGCGCGCTCCGGCGTAGACCTTGGCGGCGCCCCTGCGCAGGAGCTCCTCGACGACGGCCCGGCCGAGACCTCGGTTCGCGCCGGTGACCAGTGCGGTGCTGCCCTTGACGTCCATGTCTGTTCCCTTCGGCTGTTCCGGACCGATCGGTCCGATACCGAGGTGCAGCCGCTCGCGCCGGTGATCCATTCCCGCTCCGGCAAAGTTTTCGGAACGACCGGTCCGGTACCATGGGTTCCGTGCCTCGCCCCGCCGACCCGACCGCTCGCGACCGCATCCTGCGGGCGGCCCGGCGGCTGTTCTACGCCCGCGGCGTGCACGACGTGGCGATGAGCGAGCTCGTGGAGGCGGCCGGCACCGGCAAGAACGTGCTCTACCGCCACTTCCCCGGCAAGGACGAGCTGGTCCTGGCCTACCTCCACGACTTCGCGCAGCAGCTCGACGCGCAGGTCGACGACGTGACCTCCGGCCTGCCCGCAGACCGGGCGCTGGTCGCCCTGGCCCGGCACGTGGAGGGTCTGGTGTCGCACCGGGCCTACCGCGGCTGCCCGTTCCGCAACTACCTGCGCGAGACCAGGGACACGCGAGGCCCGGCCGGGCGGTTCGCGCTGGCCCAGGTGCGCGCCCTGCGCGGTCGGATCGGGCGGCTGTGCGCGGAGCTGGACGTCGACGAGCCCGAGGTGCTGGCCGAGCGCGTGTGGGTGCTGCTGGAGGGCGTGTACGCCGCCGCGCCTTACCCCGAGCGGGCCCGGGTGGCCACCGCGGCCGCCGGCTTCGTCGAGGAGCTCGTGGCCTGAGGGCGGGCGGCCCTAGCCTGCGACCATGACCGCAGACGGCGCCGCCACCCTGCTGGAGCTGCACCACGGCCCGGGGTTCGTGCTCCCCAACGCCTGGGACGCCGGCTCCGCCCGGAT
>CAZEPK010000261.1:0-7309 GCA_964514085.1 uncultured Nocardioides sp. | reverse complement strand
AGCTCCCGTGCCGGGGTGGATGCCTCGCGGGGCGGCCCCACCAGCCCGCGCCCCAACCCGATGCCACGAGCGGAGGGACGCACAACCCCACCCCACAAACCCAACCCACCCCCACGGAGCCCCTTGCCGCCGACCGGTCCCGGGGTGGACGCTCGCGGGATGGACGAGAAGCTGTTGCTCGAGGCTGTGGTCATCCCGGTGGCCGACGTGGACCGCGCCAAGGAGTTCTACACCGGGCTGGGCTGGCGGCTCGACGCCGACTTCCCGTTCGACAACGGCTTCCGGGTGGTCCAGCTGACGCCGCCGGGGTCGCCGTGCTCGGTGCAGTTCGGCTCCGGCATCACCAGCGCCGAGCCCGGGACCGCGGAGGGGCTGTACCTGATCGTCTCCGACATCGAGGCCGCGCGTGACCAGCTGCTGTCGCGAGGGGCCGACGTGAGCGGCGTGTTCCACCCCGGGAGCCCGGGCGCGCAGTTCCGTGCCGACGAGGGGGACCGGCTGGCCGGACCGGCCGACGAGCGGGCCAGCTACAGCACCTTCGCGACCTTCCGCGACCCTGACGGCAACCGCTGGCTGATCCAGGAGGTCACCACCCGGCTGCCCGGTCGGGTGGAGGCGCAGACCACCTTCACCTCGGCCGAGGACCTCGCGGCCGCGCTCCGCCGGGCCGCGGCGGCGCACGGCGAGCACGAGGCGCGCGACGGCGGGAAGTACGACGAGAACTGGCCGGACTGGTACGCCGAGTACATGGTGGCCGACCGCGCCGGCACCGAGCTGCCGACGTGAGCGGGGCGCTGGCTGGCGTGCGCGACGCCGTACGCCGCGAGGTCGAGCAGTACGTCGACCGCAACCCGCGCAGCGCCGCCCGCCAGGAGCGCGCCGCGAAGTCGCTGCCCGGCGGGAACACCCGCTCGATCCTGCACTTCGAGCCGTTCCCGCTGGCCTTCGAGCGCGGGGAGGACGCCCACCTCTGGTCGCTCGACGGTGACCGCTACGCAGACTTCCTCGGTGAGTTCACCGCCGGCCTCTACGGCCACTCCCAGAAGGCCGTCCTGGACGCGGTCCGCGACGCCCTCGACCGCGGCCTGAGCTTCGGAGGCGTCAACGACCTCGAGCCGAGGCTGGCCGAGCTGGTCTGCGCGCGGTTCCCGAGCCTGGACCTGGTCCGGTTCACCAACTCCGGCACCGAGGCCAACCTGATGGCGCTCGCGCTGGCCGTGGCCACCACCGGCCGGAAGAAGGTCCTGGTCTTCCGCGGCGGCTACCACGGCGGCGTGCTGACCTTCGGCGACGAGCCCAGCCCGGTGACGGTCCCGCACCAGTGGGTGCTGGCCGACTACGGCGACGTCGACGGCACCCGCGAGCTGATCCGGCTCCACGGCCGCGAACTGGCCGCCGTGCTGGTCGAGCCGATGCTGGGCTCGGGCGGCTGCGTGCCCGCTGGTCGGGACCTGCTGACGATGCTGCGCGAGGAGACGACTGCGGCAGGTGCGGTCCTGGTCTTCGACGAGGTGATGACCTCGCGGCTCGCTCCCGGTGGGCTGCAGTCGCTGGTCGGCGTGACCCCGGACCTCACGACCCTGGGCAAGTACCTCGGCGGCGGGCTCTCGTTCGGCGCCTTCGGCGGCCGCGCCGACCTGATGGCGGCCTACGACCCGACCCGGCCGGGCGCGCTGTTCCACGCGGGCACCTTCAACAACAACGTGCTGACCATGAGCGCCGGCATCGCCGGGCTCGAGCAGGTGCTGACCGACGAGGTCCTGGTCGCGGTCAACGACCGGGGCGACCGCCTGCGGCAGGCGCTCGACGACCTGGCTCGTCCGGCCGGCCTGCACGTCTCGGGGCTCGGCTCGCTGATGACCATCCACCCGGCGCCGCACCCGGTCATCGCCTCCACGCCGTTGACGGAGGCGCAGGCCGCGGCCAAGGAGCTGGTCTTCTTCGCCCTGGTCGACCGCGGCTTCTGGCTGGCGCGCCGCGGGATGGTGACGGTGAGCATCCCGACCACCGACGCGCTGTGCGACGACCTGGTGGCAGCCTTCGGCGAGGTGCTGGCGACGTACGCCGGTCAGCTGCGGGAGGCGCTGGGCCCGGCGTAGGTGCCGCGCCCGGTGGGCAGGGGCAGGTCCAGGGTGGTGCGGATCCCGGGCTCGGCCGCGACCACGTCGGGGATGGCGTTCACGATCCGGCCGCAGGCGGCCACGATGGCCGCGTGGTTGTGGTCGC
The DNA here is from genome assembly GCA_964514085.1 of uncultured Nocardioides sp. Classification (GTDB taxonomy): domain Bacteria; phylum Actinomycetota; class Actinomycetes; order Propionibacteriales; family Nocardioidaceae; genus Nocardioides. The sequence continues at coordinate 5,083 of CAZEPK010000261.1, read as the reverse complement.
CGTGGGCGCTGCTCGGCACCACGTCGACGACGTAGCACGGCTCGCCGGTGATCTCGATGCGGTACGAGCCGCCGCCGGCCGCGGGCCGGGCCCAGTCGGGGCGCAGGTCGTCGCGGGTCCGGGTCACGTGCTCGACCACGATCGCGGGGTGCCCGTCGACCACGCCGGAGATGGAGAAGCGCAGCGCGGCGATGGTGCCCCGCTCGATCCGGCCGGCCGCGATGTCGTAGGACTCGGGGGCGGGCTCGGCCTCCCAGTGCTCGACGATCTCGTCCACCTCGATGCCCAGGCCGGTCGCCATCATCCGGATGGCGGTGCCCCAGGCCAGGCCGAGCACGCCGGGCAGGAAGAGCAGCGGAGTCGAGTCGACGGGGGAGCCGAAGCCCATCAGGTCGAACATCACCTCCGCGCCGTCGTACGTCGCGTAGTCGGCCAGCTCGTAGCACCGGACCTGCTCTATCCGCTGGCAGGTGCTGGCCAGGGCCAGGGGGAGCAGGTCGCTGGCGAAGCCCGGGTCCACGCCCGTGATGTAGACGCTCGCGCCGCCGGCGCGGGCCGAGGCCTCGACCTTGTCGACCACCTTGTCGGGCATGGTGCCCCACGGGAACTGCAGCGTGCCGGGCGCCGACCCCACCACGTCGATGCCGGCCTCGAGCAGGCGGCGGACGTCGTTGGTCGCCTCGACGGGCCTGGTGTCGCCCATCGCGCAGTAGACGACGCAGTCGGGCGCCGCGGCGACCACGGCGGCGAGGTCGCCGACCGCGGTGACGCCGGTGACCACGTCGAGCCCGGCCAGCTCACCCGCGTCCCGGCCGACCTTCTCCGGCGTGGAGACGCCGACCGCGACCAGCTCGAACCGGGCGTCGTCGATGAGCTGGCGCAGGGTGAGCATCCCGGCGTTGCCGGTGCCGACCTGGGCGACGCGGATGGTCATGGTGCTCCTCGCTGGCCCCGGGCCCGGACCTAGAACGTGTTCTATTTTCGATGCTATCGTCCCGGGCGTGGGACGTGTAGACGGCAAGGTCGCCCTGATCAGCGGCGGCGCCCGCAACATCGGCGGCGCGAGCGCCCGGATGCTGGTGGCCGAGGGCGCCCGGGTGGTCATCGGCGACCTGCTGGACGAGGAGGGCGCCGCCCTGGCCGAGGAGCTCGGTGACGCCGCCCGCTATGTCCACCTCGACGTGACCAGCGACGACGACTGGCGCAGCGCCGTGGCCTCCACGGTGGCGGAGTTCGGGAAGCTCGACGTCCTCTTCAACAACGCCGGCATCTTCAACGGCGGCGCGCTCCAGCACTACAAGACCGAGCAGTGGCAGCAGATGCTCGACGTCAACCTCACCGGCGCCTTCCTGGGCATGCGCGCGGCGGCCGACGCGATCATCGCGGCCGGGGGCGGGTCGATCATCAACACCTCCTCCATCGAGGGGCTCCGGGGGACGGCCTGGGCGCACGGCTACGTCGCCTCCGAGTGGGGGCTCACCGGACTGACCAAGTCCGCCGCCGTGGAGCTCGCTCCGAAGGGCGTGCGGGTCAACTCGATCCACCCCGGCCGGATCAGCACCCCGGCCACCGACCAGATGCCCGCCGACCTCATCCCGATCCCGCTGGGCCGCCCCGGGCTCCCGGAGGAGGTCGCGGCCTTCGTGGTGTTCCTGGCCAGCGACGAGTCGTCCTTCGCCACCGGGTCAGAGTTCGTGGTCGACGGCGGGACGGTCATGCACATCCCGACCAACATCTGAGCGAGTACCCCCGGCAGGATTCGAACCCGCGACAAGTCGGGTAGAAACCGACTGCTCTATCCAGCTGAGCTACGGAGGCTTGTCCTCAGCACTCTAGCCAGTGCGGTAGGACTGTCGGTGAACACCCATAGCGTTGGAACATGGCGGCGCACCACACCAAGGACAAGGGCGATCTCGGCGTGGCCAAGGCCTACGCCGATCTGGTGAGCCAAGGCTTCATGGTGCTGTTCCCGGCCACCGAGCACGCGCCGTTCGACCTCGTCGCCTATCGCGATGGGCGGTTCCACCGCGTGCAGGTCAAGTACCGCGCGCTGCGTCGAGGGGGCGTCTCAGTCCGCTTCCGGTCGGTGTGGAACGACCGGCACGGGACGCACATGGTGCCCGTCGACAAGAGCGAGCTCGAGGCGGTGTGCATCTACTGCCCTGAGACCGACGAGTGCTACTACCTCCGCCCTGACGACTACAAAGAAGACGTGACGCTGCGGGTCGCCGCGGCAAGGAACGGCCAACAGCACCGCGTGAGGCTGGCCAGCCAGTTCCGGCTCATGCCTGTCTGAGAGTCGCAGCGGATTGGGCCAGGACCACCCGAAAGGACCATTCTGGGCCGATCTCCGGCGGGGCGGCTGGGGCTGGTGGTGCGCTGGGTGTATGAGCTCGGGAGTCCCGCGGCGCCACGCCGTGCTGTTCGCTGCCTGTGCGGCGATGCTGGCGAGCACACTCTCCGTCGCGACCACCACCATGGCCGACGGGTCACCTGCTCCGCGTGCGTCGGTCGTCGCCGCCCAGCGGACGCCGGCCGAGACCAACCCGCTCGCGAACCGGACCTGGGGCGTCTACAAGGGCTCGGGTGACCAGGCCTGGACGCCGTACCAGCGCGCCCGCGGGCAGAAGAAGCAGTTGCTGGCCAAGATCGCGCTGGCGCCGAAGGCCAAGTGGTTCGGCCAGTGGATCCCGGCCGGCCAGGTCACCGGCAAGGTCCGCGAGTACATCCGGAACGCCCAGGCCGGCGACCCCGAGGCGCTCGTGCAGATGACCGTGTTCCGGCTCAAGCCCTGGGAGGACGAGGCCTGCCGTCGCCTGCCCACCGCCAAGGAGCAGCGCGACTACAAGGCCTGGATCGACAAGCTCGCCGCAGGCATCGGCACCGCGCACGTGGCGCTGGTCCTCCAGCCCGACGGGCCGTTCGCGCTGTGCGCACCCGGCGGCTCCCAGCTGCCCTCCCAGCTCATCGGCTACGCCTCGCACGTGTTCAGCGCGCTGCCCGGCGTCAGCGTCTACATCGACGCGGGCGCCTCCGACTGGCTGCGCAACGACCCGGCCAAGGCGCTGCAGATCCTGGTCCCGGCCGGCATCGACACCGCCCGTGGCTTCGCCCTGAACTCCACGCACTACGTCTCGACCTCGGCCGAGATCGCCTTCGGCGCCGCGGTGGTGCAGGCGCTGGCCGCGGCGGGGTACGCCGACAAGCATTTCGTGGTGAACACCGCGTCCAACGGCGCGCCGTTCAACGGCTACGACTACCACGGCCCGAACTTCGACAACGCCGCCACGTGCACGGCCCCCGGACAGCAGGCCTGCGTGACGCTCGGCATCCGGCCGACCTACGACGTGGCCAACCCCGCCTGGGGGCTCTCGGCCACCGACGCGGCCAACGCCGCGGCGTACGCCGACGGCTACCTGTGGATCGGGCGGCCCTGGCTCTACATGCAGGCCGACCCGTTCAACCTCAAGCGCGCCCTGGCCGTCGCGCGGACCACGCCCTACTGACGTCCGCCCCCGGCCCCGACCTAGGCGGTGGGTGAGCCGGTGGGGCTGGGCGACGCCGTGGGTGACTCCGACGGCTCAGGGGTCGGCGTCGTGGACGGGTCAGCGGTCGGGGACGACGAGCCCGACGGGCTCGGCGCGCCGGACGGCGTCGGCGAGCCGGTCGGTCCAGGAGTCGGGCCAGCGGTCGGGCCGGCGGTCGGCCCCGTGGTCGGCCCCGTGGTCGGCCCCGCGCTCGGTCCCGCGGTCGGCGCTGGTCCTCCGGTGGACGCGTGCCCGTGGTAGGCCACGGCGTCGTCGGTCGACGACGAGGTCGGTGACGCGGTCGGGACGGTCAGAATGGGAAGGGGTCCCAGGTCGGCCACGGCGCGGACCTGCAGCGCCACGGCGGGTGCCGTCTGCGCGTAACCCCGCGCGAGCCGGAGGACCAGGCGGGCGTAGCCGCCGTCGCTGTTGTACCGGCGGACCGCTCGGCGTCGGTCCTCGCTGGTCGCGAGGTCGCCCCGGCCCGAGCACAGGAACACCGCCGCCCCCAGCGCGGCGTCGTCGATGTCGTGGGGGTCGCGACGACCGTCGCCGTCGGCGTCGACCCGCACCTGGGACCAGACGGCGGGCAGGATCTGCAGCGGACCCAGCGCGCGGTCCACCCGCGGGTCGCCGTCGAGGTGCCCGGCGTCGGTGTCCGTCGTCCGCCTGGTGTGGCTGGCACCCGTGAGCCGCGGCCCCAGGACCAGGGGACGCACCCGCCCGTCGCTGCCGACCGAGGCGCCGTCGTGGCGCCCGTGGTCGGACTCGACCTTCCCCACCGCGGCCAGGAGCGTCCAGTCCAGGCCGCAGTCCGGGTCGGCCAGGTCGATCACGGTCGCGGCGCGCTGGTAGGCCTCGAGGGCGCGGACCGGGATGTCCGCCACCGCGCCGGCGCCGGGCCGGTAGAACGCCGTGCGCCACGCGCTGCTGCCGACGGACCGGCCCGAGGACGCGACGGCGAGCCGGGCGGTCGCCGGCACCGAGGGCCGCGCCACCGCCACCGCCGGAGCCTCGGTCGTCGCGTCGTCCAGCGCGGTCGACGCTGCGGCGACCGACTCCGCGCGCGCGTCGCCGGCGCCGGGTCGGGACGCCTCGTCCTGCGCGGGCAGCGTGAGCCCGACGGCGGCCCCGCCCGCCAGCACGCACACCACTGCCAGCTCGCTGGCCAGCCGTACCTTGCCCGCCACGGATCCCCCCGATCCTCGCCCGACCTTCCGTGGCCAGCATTCGCGGCGGGGGCGCCTGCGGACAGTGCCGGAAGACCCGGACCGGGACGGCCGGGGCCGGGCCGAACGGCCCGGGTAGGTCAGGCCAGGTGCTGACCCATCCACTCCTCGACACCGGCCGAGGTGCGGGGGAGCTGGTCGGAGAGGTTCACGGGGCCGTCGGCGGTGACGAGGATGTCGTCCTCGATCCGGATGCCGATGCCGCGCAGCTCCTCGGGGACCAGCTTGTCGTCCTCCTGGAAGTACAGCCCCGGCTCCACCGTCAGCACCATCCCGACCTCGAGGTCGCCCTTGGGGTAGATGTCGGGGGAGGTGCCGTTGCAGTCG
>CAZEPK010000260.1:0-7310 GCA_964514085.1 uncultured Nocardioides sp. | reverse complement strand
TGGATCACCTCGTCGTGGCGTGGAACGGCCCAGGCCAGCATTGCTCGCACCACCCGGCCCAGCTCGTCGTCGTCACCACGTAGCGCCGACAACAAGGCGAGTGGATAGTGCGCAGCATGACCAGCGAGGGTGTTGCCGGCTGCGGCCGCCGACGCGACCGCGCTGTCACCATCACGCCTGGCTGACTGCCAGTCCCCACCTGCCAGGGCGTCGAGGGAACGTCTGGTCAGTGGGAGCGAGGTGCTGCAGGGCCCTGGCGGCGCCTGCGGGCGAAAGTGACCCACACGCACGGGTGTCAGCTCGCGGTGAGTGGCGGTGTAGTCCTGCTCCGGCAGCGAATCCCGAGGCGGGACCAAGGCCTCCAGCTGCGACATGCGACCCTCCGACATCTCGTTCGGCACCGCTTCCCATGCTGGCGATCGGGCCGCTGTCGGCACATCCGCCGATGGCCGGTGCGATGGCCAGTGAGGTGCAGATCCCGGCTAGCAGGTGGCTCGGGACGGGTGGCTCGGGGCGGGCTTGAGATCGGCGCCGGTCCGGCCCGCCGGGCTGTCCCCACCCATCGCGCGCGGAGGAGTGCATCGCCCCACTGCCCCACGCGGCATCGGCCAGATGGCTCCCACGGTGCGGAGGTCACGCGCTGGGACGGCGCTCACCCACCGGCGCAGAGGTACCAGAAGTCCAGCTGAGAGTCATCTGGCCGATGCAGAACAGCCAGCCCCTTGCGATCCTGATGGCGACAGCAGGCGCTCCGGAGATCGGACGCCGTCGACTCGACGGGTCTCCTGGCCCTCGCGGCCGGTGTCCGGGCCTGGCGTCCCCAGGACGCAGAGGGATGACCATGAAGACCACTCCAGCGGCGATCCTGACGGTGGACGACGACCCCCAGGTGTCGCGGTCGGTGGCTCGCGACCTGAGACGTCGTTATGGCGAGCACTACCAGATCCTGCGAAGCGAATCAGGGGCCGACGGGCTCGAGGTGGTGCGCGAGCTCAGCCTCCGGGGAGTTCCGGTGGCTCTGCTCATCGTGGACTACCGCATGCCTGGTATGTCCGGCATCGAGTTCCTCGAGCAAGCGATGGACCTGGGGCCGGCAGCGCGACGCGTGCTGCTGACGGCCTATGCCGACAGCGCAGCAGCCATCGACGCCGTCAACGTCGTCGATCTCGACCACTACCTGCTCAAACCTTGGGCTCCGGCTGAGGAGCTGCTCTATCCCGTGCTCGACGACCTGCTGTCCGACTGGCTCGAGCTTGCACCTCCAGCAACCACCGAGATGCGGGTGATCGGCCATCAGTGGTGCCGCCGCTCGGCCGAGCTGAGGGAGTTCCTCGCCCGCGCCCAAGCGTCCTACCGGTGGTTCCCCGTCGACCAGGAGGACTCCCTCAGGCTCCTCGACGTGGCTGGGGCGGACCCGGGGCTGCTGCCGGTCGTCATCACGTCGACCGGAAAGGTGCTGGTGATGCCGTCGGACACCGACGTGGCCACGGAGCTCGGCCTCGTCACGGTGCCGTCGTTCCCGATCTACGACCTGGTCGTCGTGGGCGCCGGGCCCGCGGGGCTGGGGGCAGCGGTCTATGGCGCGTCGGAGGGGCTGCGGACGCTGTTGGTCGAGCAGTCTGCGGCCGGCGGCCAGGCGGGCCAGAGCTCCCGCATCGAGAACTACCTCGGGTTTCCCGACGGGATCTCCGGCGCCCAGCTGACAGAACGCGCGCGGCGGCAGGCCGTCAAGTTCGGCGCCGAGCTCGTGACCACCCGCGAGGTGGTCGGGCTGGCGACAGAAGGGGGGTGGCACCGCATCAGCTTCGGCAGCAACGCCTCGGTGGGTGCCCACGCGGTCATCTTGGCGACGGGCGTCTCCTATCGCCAGCTGACGGCGCCCGGACTCTCGGAGCTCACCGGTCGTGGCGTCTACTACGGTGCCAGCCCCCGTCAGGTGGAGGACTGCGTGGACCAGCACGTCTACATCGTCGGTGGCGCCAATTCGGCAGGACAGGCGACCGTGTACTTCGCACACCGCGCCCGATCCGTGACCCTGCTGGTCCGCGGCGAGAGCCTGGCGGACTCGATGTCGCACTACCTGATCGAGCAGGTGCAGTCCCAGCCCAACGTCGACGTGCGCCACTGCACCGAGGTGGTCGCGGCGAGCGGAGGGGAGCGCCTCGAAGCGATCACGATCCACGACCACGCCCGTGGCTCCAGCGAGACCGTGGCCGCAGGCTGGCTCTTCATCTTCATCGGCGCCGAGCCCCGCACCCGATGGCTCGACGGTGTCGTGGACCTCGACGAGCACGGCTTCGTCCTCGCTGGACCGGACCTGCAAGGACGACAGCGGTCGGCGTCGGCCAACCATCGCCGGCCGGCCGCGCCGTCCCGCGGCGCCCACACGGCTCCCTCCTGGCCACTCGACCGAGCGCCGTACCACCTCGAGACCAGCCTCCCGGGCGTCTTCGTCGCCGGTGACGCACGCGCCCAGTCGGGCCGACGCGTGGCCGCCGCCGTCGGAGAGGGTGCCACGGCCGTGATGCTCGTGCACCGCTACCTGGCTCGATCGTGATGCGATCACTCCCGCACCGTTCGCAGGGACCGCAAGCACTGCGGCCGATACCTCTTTTCGCCGGTCTGGACGAAGCTCAGCTCGGCTGGCTGTGCACACACGGCGCCTTCCGCGAGGTCGGGGAAGGCATCGTGTACGAGCAGGGAGAGCCTGCGGCATCGCTGTATGTCCTGCTCTCGGGGGAAGTGGCAGTCACCCAGACGATCGGTGGCGAGGAGATCGAGCTCCTGCGGACCGACTCGGTCGGGACCTACAGCGGGGCGACGCAGCCCTTCGTGAGCGACTCCTCAGCTCAGGTGTACCTGACGTCGATGCGCGCGTTGGAGACATGCCAGTTCTTCGTGCTCCCCGCCCGTTCGTTCGCGTCGCTGCTGCGCCGATGGAACCCCATGGCCCTGCACCTGCTCCAGGAGATGCACGCAGGCTTCCAACGCACCAAGGCGGTCACGGCCCAGCGAGAACGGCTGCTCGCGCTGGGCTCGTTGACCGCCGGCCTGACCCATGAGCTCAACAATCCGGCGGCGGCGGCGAGCGCCGCGGCAGGCGCTCTGGTGAACCGTGTACACCGCGCCCGGGCCGAGCTCGCCACGCTTGCAGCCTCCGAGTACACGCCCTCGCAGCTCTCCGCACTCGTAGCGCTCCAGGACGACGCGGCAGCGCACGCCTCGGAACCGTCGACGTGGTCGCCGATCCAGGCGGCCGATCTCAGTGACGCACTCGTCGACTGGCTCGCCGCTCACGGTGTGCCCGATGGGTGGGACCTCGCACCGACGTTGGCCCAGGTGGGCATCGGGACGGCCTTCGTCGACGAGGTCCTGCTTCGCCTCGGACCCGCCATGCTGGTCCACGCCGTACGTTCCCTGAACTACACCATCGAGATCGAGCTGCTGTTGCGTGAGATCGGCGAGGCAACAGGCAGGATCTCCACGTTGCTGGCCGGGGTCAAGCAGTACACCCAGCTGGACCGCGCGCCGCACCAGAGCGTCGACATCCACGACCTGCTCGAATCGACGTTGATGATGTTCCGGGCACGTCTCGCGGGCGCCGACATCACAGTTGTTCGCGACTACGACCTCGCGCTGCCCCGCATCCCGGCCTTCGCCGGTGAGCTGAACCAGGTGTGGACCAACCTCATCGAGAACGCGCTGGATGCGATGGGGGGCCGGGGGACTCTGACGATCCGGACACACCGACGGCGGCGCGAGGTGGACGTCACCATCATGGACTCCGGTCCCGGCATTCCGGACGACGTCCGCCCCCGCATCTTCGAGCCGTTCTTCACCACCAAGGCCTTCGGCAAGGGCACGGGGCTCGGCCTCGACGTGGCGGCTCGGATCGTGGTCAACCGCCATCGCGGCACGCTCGACGCGGCGAGCCGGCCAGGTGAGACGCGGATGATCGTCACGCTTCCGCTGGATCCCCCGTCCACGGCGTCCCCCGCGGGGCCGGAGGGTGACCCGAGTGCGTCCGCCACCACTGGTGGCCACGGGGAGCGGGGTGCCGGGCAGCGGCGCCAGGACCGTGCCGACCGTGCGGGGCCGGGCCCCGGGGGTGGCCGTATCTAGGACGGCCACCGCGTCCCGGTGGTCAGCAGGCAGGCCCTCACGGCGTCGATGGTGCATCCGGCTCGACGCCGGTCGATCGCTCGGACTGTCCCCGCTGGGAGGCCGCGTGGTGTTGGTGTCCAGGTCGACGTCGCGGGCCGCCTCACCCGGGTGGTGGTGGCGCAGCTGCCCCTCCCGAGCTACTGGACCGCCCCGACGGCCTGGAGGATGACGTCCGCGACCGCCTTCGGCTGGGACATCATGATCACGTGGGATCCATCGATCTCCGTGATGCTCGCACCCGCCCGTTCTGCCATGGAGCGGACGACGTCCGCGCCGGCCGCGGTGTCCTTGGCCGAGACCACAGCCCACGACGGGAGGTGCTTCCACGCCGGCGGCCCGGAGGGCTCGCTGAAGGCGGCTTCCGCGACCGGGCGCTGCACCACGGCCATGACATCAGTCTGCTCGCTCGGCAGGTCGGCGGCGAAGGCGTCGTGGAACGCTGCCGGATCGATGGCGAACTCGGTGGCGGTCTCCGACCCGTCGCCGATCGGGTACTGCAGGCTCACGAGCGCCGAGTTCAGCACACTGTCCTTGGACTCCGCGACGCGCTCCCCCAGCACCTCACCTTCGTCCGGCGCGAACCCGGCCACGAAGACGAGACCGACGACGTTGTCCACGCCGGTCGCGGCATTGCTGATGATGGCGCCGCCGTAGGAGTGTCCGACCGCGACGACACGCCCCGGGATCTGCCGCAGCGCACTGGCCACGTACGCCGCGTCGAAGGCGATGCCGCGCAACGGGTTCGACACCGAGCGCACCGTGAGGCCAGCGGCCTGCAGATGCTCGACGACGTCGTTCCATCCGGAGCTGTCGGCGAAGGCACCGTGGACGAGGGCGACGGTCGGTGCCTCGTTGTCTGTCGGGTCGGTCATGTCACTGCTCCTCTGGTGGTGGACTGGTGGTCCTAGGTGGCGTGGGGCCGCAACGTCGAGCGACCCGCACATCGACCAGATTCGGCTCTCGGGCAGGTCCGGGCATCTGTCACATGACTGCCTGGCGCGACGGTCGGAGGAGCCGCGAGGCGCAGTCATCTGACCGACGTGCGTCCGAGCGCCGGCCGCGACACTCGCGGTCGAGGGAGCTTCCCTCCGCAGGCGAGCAAGGAGTGATCATGCAAACCGCCAAGAAGGACAGTGCTCACACACCCGCGGCGACCGCTCCGATCCCTCTCTCGTCCGCCCCGGCGCTGGGCTCGTTGCAGCGGGTCAGCGCCGGCGTCCTGGAGGTCGCATACTTCAGCCTCGGTCCGTCGGACGGGTCACCAGTCATCCTGCTGCACGGATTCCCCTACGACCCGCACAGCTACGTGGAGGTCGCTCCGCGTTTGGCCGAGGCCGGCGCGTTGGTGCTGGTGCCCTATCTGCGGGGTCACGGGGGGACCCGGTTCCTGGACCCCTCGACGCCCCGCTCGGGGCAGCAGGCGGCGCTGGGGGCCGACCTGGTCGCGTTCATGGACGCACTGGAGCTGCCGCGTGCCGTCCTCGCCGGCTACGACTGGGGTGGGCGCGCAGCATGCGTCGTCGCGGCACTCTGGCCGGAGCGATGCACGGGTCTGGTCTCGGTGAACGGCTACCTGGTCCAGGACCTGAGCACGGCGAACAGTCCGCTGGAGCCGCGCCTGGAGGCAGGCTTCTGGTACTTCTTCTACTTCCTCACCGAGCGGGGACGGGCCGGGTTGGCCGCGCACCGCCGCGAGCTCGCCCGGGTGCTGTGGGAGCGGAACTCCCCGCTCTGGCACTTCGACGACGAGGTGCTGGCACGCACGGCCGCGGCCTTCGAGAACCCCGACTACGTCGAGGTGGTCCTCCATTCCTACCGTCATCGGCTGGGGGCGGCGCCCGGGGCCGCACCCTATGAAGCGCTGGAGCGCAGGCTGGCGGGCTCACCGCCCATCGCCGTCCCGACGGTCACCCTCGACGGCATGGCGGACGGCAACTTCCCAGCGACCGATGGCAGCGGCTCGGCCCATCTCTTCACCGGAGCCCGGGCGCACCACCAGGTCCCCCGCGCCGGTCACAACCTCCCTCAGGAGGCGCCATCGGCCTTCGCGTCGGCCGTGATGGAGGTCCAGCGGATGCAGGCGACGGCGCCCGGCTGAGTGGGGATCGATCCGGCGCACGACCGCGCACCGTCACGCGTGCGCGACCGGCGGACCTGCCCGCACGTGGTGGCCGCGGCCCGTCGGCTCGAGGCGGGACCGCAGCCACCGCTCAGGTGGTTGCCGGGCTCGTGCTGGGTGCGGCAGCTCAGTCCGCGCTGTCGAGGGTGGGCCGCCGCAGTCCGAGCGCCGCCGACGGCGCCTCGCCCGCCGACGTCGGCACCCGCGGGAGGAAGTCACGCCGGACGAGGCCGATCGTCGTGCGTGTCAGCAGAGCGCCGAGGGCTGCGGTGACCAGCGCGAGCAGGGCGTAGGAGAGTGCTTCGGCCCCTGGCGGGTCGGCGATCGCCAGCCAGCGCAGCGCGTAGGCCACCGCGGCGGCGTAGGAGAAGCTGAAGGCCCACCATCCTGGTCCGAACCGCAGCGCGCGGTAGCGGTTGATGAGGGGTACCTGGGCGAATGCCATCAGGACGGCGTAACCGGCCAGGCCCAGCGCGACGGCGTCAGCTCGACCTCCGTTGATGGCGAACCAGCTGGAGCCCGCGACGACAGGTGGCGCGAGCTCGATGGCGAGGGTCGGGGTGAGAGCGGCGGGCAGCGGGGGACCGATGAAGAGTCGGGCCAGGACGATGGAGCCCAGCACGAGCCAGGACAGGGCGCCGTACCCGAGCAGGACAGATGCCAGCGTCTGGTGTCCGAGCGCCGCCGCCCCGCCTGAGGCCAGGAGACCGCCGGCGACCGTCGGCAGCAGGTAGCCGGGGTGCCACTGCGCGAGGGACAGGTCGGCAGTGATCCAGCGACCGGTCAGCCAGCCGCCGTAGAAGATGGTGAGGGCCATCCCGACCAGGTAGAGCACGCCCCCTGGCCCTGGGTCGTGCTGTGACCAGGCGACACCCAAGGGCATGGCGATGACCGCCGCCAGGGCGCTGAACGGCCCGAAGACGGGATCGTCGGGAGTCGCGGTCAGCCTGCGTCCTGCCACGGCATTGGCGACGAGACCGACCGTGATGAGGATCCACAGCGCAGTGGCGAGGAGCCAGCACAGATT
>CAZEPK010000259.1:0-7389 GCA_964514085.1 uncultured Nocardioides sp. | reverse complement strand
TAGTTGATGGAGACGAAGCGGGTTTCGGCGACGGTCCAGCTGGCCGGCTGGTAGGCGATAGCGTCGCGGGTGTCCGGCTGGCCGTGCGCGCGGCCGCGGACGATGTCCCAGTGTCCGCGGGTGGCGTCGAGAAAGGCCTGGGCCTGCGGGGGCTCGAACTCCTGGAAGCCGATGATCGAGGCGCCGGACGCGCCGATCTTGGTGACCATGTTTGGCACCCGCTCGCCGTAGGGACGCTCGCCGGGATGCGGGTTCTTCTCGTAGTGCGAGGCGCCGCGCCAGTTGAGCGTGCCGATCCCGAACGACCCGCCCGTGCCGCTCGCAGTCGCCGTGGTGGCGCATGCGGCCCGGACGGCCTCGATGCTGGCGTTCCCCATGGCCAGCATGAGCAGCATCAGCGGACAGATCAGCACCAGCGGCAGACCGAGCAGGACGCCCTTTTTCACGACTACGACCTCCTCAGGCGGACGCCGAGCGTGTGCAGGATCGGCGCGAGACCGTCAGAAATTCGGCGAACATTCACATCGCTGTCTTTAGGCACTCAGGTTCGATCCGAGGCATTTGGTGCTCCGATCTGCGTTTGTGCAGGTGGCGTGGGTTCGCTACCTGCGAGGCCGAGAGGTGAGGAACCGTCGCTGTCACTGACGGTTTCGCTATACAGTTGACGCATGGTCGCCTCCGTTGAAGGTGATAGTTGATGGGTCTGGTGGCGCTGCCGGGTGGCGGCGATGCCGATCCGGCGTTGGTGAGCCCGCAACAGGCAGAGGACTTCGAGCAGGAGATCGTCGACCAGTACGCGATGGCGATGTCCGCTGCCGGGCTCAGTGATGACCACATCCGCCAGACCCGAGGCGTGGTGATCCAGTTCGTCCGCTCGATGACGAAGCCGCTGTGGGAGGCGACCTGCACGGACGCTGACGCGTTCATGGCCGAGCAGCGCCGCTTGGGCCACACCGTGTCGACCCGAGCGGGCAAGGCAGGCTCGTTGGCCGCTTTCTACGAGTTCCTGATCGCCCGTTACGAGGGCCAGATCCGGCGCGCCACCGGCGTGCACGTGGAGCAGCCGATCGACGAGTTCAACCGCCAGTCCGGTGCCTCGCTGGGCAAGGTGCGGGTGCCGCCCTCGGACGAAGAAGTTGACACCCTCTTCGTCGGCTGGCGCGAGTCGCTCCCGCACGCCCGCAAGTACCGGCCCGCAGCCCGGGACTACCTCGCTGCCTCGCTGTGGCGCCGACTCGGGCTGCGGATCAACGAGACAGTCATGCTCGACATCCGCGACTGGCGCCCCGACCTGGGCGAGTTCGGCAAACTGCATGTCCGTTTCGGAAAGGGCAGCCGCGGCCGCGGTCACAAGCCACGGCTGGTCCCGGCGATCAACGGCGCCGATCAGCTGATCGACTGGTGGCTGGCCGAGGTGCGTCACCAGTACGGCATCGACTGGGCCAACCCTGACGCCCCGATGCTGCCCTCGGAGCGATACGACAAGGACCTCGACCGCTGTGGCCGCGTCGGCGCCAACGCGCTGCGCCGCGGGCTCGAGATCCACGTCGACCAGCTGCTGCCAGCCTGGTCGGGCCAGATGACCCCACACGTGCTGCGGCACTACTGCGCTTCGTCGCTGTACGGCGTCGGTACGGATATCAAGGCGATCCAGGAGTTGCTGGGCCACCAGTGGCTCTCGACCACCTCGGGCTACATCCACGTGCGCGACGAGCACGTCACCAACGCATGGAAGAGCGCGAACCAACGCGTCGCGGACCGCCTCGGTCTGCGACCCGGCCAGCCACGCCGATGATTCGAGTGACCACGAGAGAAGACGAGAGGAGCTGAGGAAGATGGAGTGGAACCTGCGGCTGCGGGCCGCTGAGCGAGGGATCTGGAAGTCCGCGCAGCTACGCCGGATGCTGGCCGCCGCCGGCGTCGAGATCTCGGCGGGAAAGATGTCGTCGTGGTGGGCGGGAACTCCGCCGACGATGCGCCTCGAAGAGCTCGAGGTCCTGTGCGTGCTCTTGGAGTGCTCCCCGAACGACTTGATGGCTCTCGAACCGGAGAAGGTCGCAGCTCGCGTGCGCAAGGCGAACGCAGCCAACGGCGGCAGCGACCCGAACGGCGGCGACTCAGGTGCTGGTGCGGTGGTCACACCGCGGTTCGGCAAGCCGCGCTCCACCCCGCCGCTGTGAGCACGGTCCGAACCGACTGAGACCTCCCCGAAGACCCCCACGAACAGCCGGACGACGAACCCATGCCAGCTCCTGGTCCGGCCGCGCCCCTGCGACTGCCGCCACGCTGCAACAGGTGCCAGTCCAACCCGGTCGCCTGGACCAGTCCACGAGTCGACTTCTGCTACGAGTGCCTGCCCGGCGGTCCGTTCACTTCGCCGCCGTGTCGCTGGTGTGGGACGACTGCGGACTACTTCAGCCAGGGGCTGTGCATCCTGTGCCACCCCCGCAGCCCTCAGCGGCCGGGATCCTGCAAGGGCTGCCTCGCCTGGGGCGTCTATCCGCGCTACAACTGGACCTGCTGGCCATGTCGTTGGTGGCGAACCCACTACCCCGATGGGACCTGCGACTACTGCGGCCGGACCGCCCGCATCGGCAACTCCGGCGCCTGTCGGCTCTGCGTCGAGCAAGCCCAGATCACCCAAAAGCCCGGTCGAGCACTCGACTACGCCGGCGCCAACCAGCACAGCCAGCAACTGTTCTTGGCCAACATGCTGTTCAAGAAGCGCATCACGCCCCGCCTGGCGCCCGTGCCCAGCCTGCGACCCGGACCCCGCGCCCGCAAGGCGAGCACCGCGAGTGTGCGCACAGAGCCGTGGAAGAGCCGCTACAAGAACCAGTTGCCCTACCCGGCGGGAACCGCTTTCGAAGACGAGACCTCGGTCCAACTCGCCCTGTTCGACATCGCCCCCGACCCCGAGGCGGTGCGGCGTCGCGCGATGATCGAGGACAGCGAGCTGACCCGCTACTGCGCCGCCATCGTCGACGAACACGCCGACCGGTACGGCTGGTCTGTACGCCAACGCAACGACGTGACCCGCTCCCTGCGGCTGCTCCAGACCCTGCGCGAGGAACCGACCGCGAAGATCCGTGCCAGCGACGTCATGCAAGTGCCCCGCTACGACGGCAACATCATCTCCACCATCGACGTCCTCGCAGAAGCCGGACTGCTCATCGAGGACCGCCCCAGCCGCGTCGAGGTCTACTTCGCGGCCCGAGCCGACGGCCTGCCACCGCTGATGCGCGAGCACCTCGAGCTCTGGCTCAACGTCATGCTCGACGGTTCGCGCCAAGCACCTCGCCAAGTGCCGCGAGATCCGCAGACCGCGCGGGTCCAGATCATGGGCCTGGTGACCGTCGTCAACACCTGGGTCGCGGCCGGCAACACCTCCTTCGCCCAAGTCACACGCGCGGACATCGAAGCTGCACTGGGACCGCTCAATCCCGGCCGGCGTCACGCCGCCGAGCTCGGCCTGCGCTCGCTGTTTCGGACACTCAAGGGCCGCAAGCTCGTCTTCACCAATCCCATGCGAGGCATCAAGCCCAAGCCGCTGGCCGGCAACCTCCCGCTCGCACTGGACCCCGCAGTGATCCGCGCCGAACTCAACCACCCCGACCCCGTCGTCGCGCTGGCCGTAGCCCTGGTCGCCTTCCACGCCCTGACCAGCAAACAGATGCGAGCCATCCAGCTCACCGACATCGTCGATGGACGCCTCACCATCGGCGAACGCGTGATCCCGCTCGCGGCCCCGGTCCGCACCCGACTGGCCGCCTGGCTCGACCACCGCGGCCAACGCTGGCCGGGCTGCGCCAACCCACACCTGCTGGTCAGCCGACGCACCGCACCCCGCCTCGTCCCAGTCGGGCACAGCTTCCCCTGGAAGGGCATCACACTGCGCCCCCAAGCCCTGCGCGAGGACAGGATCCTGCACGAAATCCACGCCACCGGCGGCGACATCCGCCGCGTCTGCGACCTCTTCGGCCTCAGCATCGAAGGCGCCACCCGCTACTTGAAGACCATCGAGCACCCCGATCTCGCCGCCCAAGGCAAGCTTCCGGTACGCACTGACAGGTGACCCTCGCCGCGACCATGGCCGGAGCGAGCCCAACTCGAACAGAAGCAACCCGAGCCGACGGCCGGTTCGGTGATCCGCTCGGTCATAACGAGGCCACAAGATCCTGTAGTCTTTGCGCATGCACGCAAGTACGCAACCACCGATGTGGGATGACGACGTCGTCAACCTCGCGGTCGAGGTGCTGCGGATGCTCGCCGACCCGACGCGACTCCAGGTCGCCGGGCTCCTGCTCGACGAGGAGCGATCCGTCTCCGAACTCGCGACCATCCTGGACAAGCCGGTGCCCGGCGTCTCCCAGCACCTGGCGAAGATGAGGATGGCCCGGCTCGTGACGACCCGGAAGCAGGGCACCTCGGTGCTGTACCGGGTTGAGAACGGCCACGTACGACAGCTGGTCATCGACACCATCGGGCACGTCGAGCACCTCCTCGACCAGGTGCCCGCCCACCACCGGGCTGCCGAGGAGCAGGCATGACCCACAAGCTTCGCGAGCACGGCCACGCCGACGCGACGAGCCACGACCACGATCCGCACGACCACGGTCACGAGCACGAGCATGACCACGAGCACGGCTTGGCGGGCCGGGCCTGGCACGCGGTCTCGGAGTTCCTCGGCGGACACTCCCACGACTCCGCGGACCAGATCGACGACGCGATGGAAGCCAACGCCGCCGGACGACGTGCCCTGTGGATCAGCCTCGCCGGACTCCTCGCCACCGCCCTCGTCCAAGGCATCGTCGTCGCCGTGAGCGGCTCGGTCGCCCTTCTCGGCGACACCCTGCACAACCTCGCCGACGCACTGACCGCCGTCCCTCTGCTGGTCGCCTTCGCACTGGGACGCCGCGCCGCGACCAAGCGCTTCACCTACGGTTACGGCCGCGCCGAAGACCTGGCTGGACTCTTCGTCGTCGCGATGATCACCCTCTCCGCCCTCGCGGCCGGCTACGAGGCCATCGTGCGGCTCATCCACCCCCGCGACGTCAACCACCTGTGGGCCGTCGCCGCAGCCGGACTCGTCGGCTTCCTCGGCAACGAGATCGTCGCCCGCTACCGCATCCGCGTCGGACGCCAGATCGGCTCCGCCGCCCTCGTCGCCGACGGCCTCCACGCCCGCACCGACGGCTTCACCAGCCTCGCCGTGGTCATCGGCGCCGGCGGCGTCGCCCTCGGCTGGGCCTGGGCCGACCCCGTCATCGGCCTGCTCATCTCCATCGGCATCGCCGGTGTGCTGCGCTCCGCTGTACGCGAGGTCGGCGCCCGACTCATGGACGCCGTCGACCCCGAACTCGTCGAGCGCGCCGAACACAGCCTGGCCACCGTGGACGGCATCACCAGCCTGGAGCAGCTGCAGATGCGCTGGATCGGACACACCCTCCACGCCGAGGCCACCTTGAGCATCGACCCCGCCCTGACTCTCGCGGACGCAAACGCGATCGCCGACCACGCACGCGAACACCTCCTCCTCGACGTCCCCCGGCTCAGCAACGCCGCCATCCGTATCCAGCCCGCAGCCCTCGCCTGAACGCACCGACGCGCCAGCACGGCTGGCATCTGGCACCCTGGCCGACACGGGCAACCACAGGTTCATCGAACCTGAGTGCTCACCACGCTTGAGAACGCCGAGGATGCTCAAGTTCCGGCCAAAACCGTCAGAAATCATCGGGACTTCTAACCTGCTGGGTCGATCGCGTCGTTGGTGTAGGTGAGCCGCCTCTCCAGCGAGGTCAGCAGCGTCTGGACCTTGTACCGCTGGTCGCCGACCATCCACAGGGCGCGGCCCTTCTCCTGCATCGCCCAGTTGGTGATCACGCTCTGCTGCATCTCCGAGAGCCCCATCAGTCGGCCGAGCTCGTCGGCGACGGACTCGTCCTGGCCCATCAGGATTCGGACGTCGGAGAGGTTGAGCAGGTCCTTGGCGATCTGGGCGGCCTGGCTGCCCTCGTCGCCGGCCGAGAGCGGGTCTGAGGGCTTGTGGTAGGTCACGATCTGGATGTCGCCCTCGGTGCGGGACAGGCGCAGGTTGGCGTCCAGCGCCATCACCGCGTCCAGCGACAGCCGGGTCTGCAACCACGCCTCGTCACGCAGCACGATTCGGCGATCGCCCGCCGAGGCGGTCTCGCGCATGCCCTGGCCCCAGGAGTTGAGACACATCAACGCGATCCCGACCGCGACCTTGTTGCCGGTTTCGTGCAGCGAGCGCAGCGACAGCGTCTGGAACGGTGCACGCCAGTCGGGATGGAAGGTCGACTCGGTGTCGAACATTCCCTGCAGCGACCCTTCGCACAGGGCACCCAGAGCGTCGCGCAGCGCTCGGGTGCCGTTGTAGAAGTCCTGCTCGGAGGCGTAGCGGCAGTCGGCGACCAGGTCCTTGGTGGGCGAGTCCAGTGCCGCCCACACCTGCGGGATGGTCACCGGCTTGAGTTGGGAGGAACCGACAGACCAGCCGGTCAGGTGCCGCAGTAGCTTGTTGATCACCCGCTCCTCGGTCGGGGTGAATCTCACGCCCTGGGAGCCGATCAGTCCCCGCATCAGGAACAGCCAGCGGTTGAAGATCACGTTGGCGCGGCGGTGCTGCTCCTCGGGAGTCTGCTTCTCCCAGTCCACTCCGAGGGGGCCGAGGTCGAGCGGGTTGATCCGGCCCGCCAGCCCGGGGCCGATCCGGAACGGCTCGACGCCGAGGAAGCGGGCGAGGTCCTCGTACTCGTCCTTGACGTCGCCGAGCACCAGGGAGCGGTAGCCGTAGCGGATCATGCGGAGCATGAAGGCCTTGACCGTCGCGGACTTGCCGCGGCCGGGCTTGCCGAAGATGAAGATGTTGGGGTTGGTGACCGGGATCGAGTCGTCGAGCACCCAGCCCATCGGGTCGCAGTAGAACTTGCCGCCGGAGAGCACGTCGTAGCCCATCTCCGCGCCCCACGGCGGCAGTCCGTCACCGGAGATCAGCGGCCACAGGACCGGGGTCTCCTCCGAGGTCATCTGGTAGCCGGCCAGCGGGGGCAGGGTGGGTGCCCAGCCGTGTCCCATCCGGCGTACGCCTCTTGGCTTGACCGATCCGGGGAACAGCTTCTCTGCGGGCGGCTCCGTGGGCGGAGCCGCCTTGCGCGGCATCGTGGTCCCGAAGTCCGCCAGCAGGTCATCGATGGTCCGCGACTCCGGCCGTGGGTTCTTGGCGCCGCGCTTGAGTCGTGTTGCCGTCACGCGCAGCACTCCCCGTCTGTGTTGCCCGCCGGGCCTGAGAGCGCGTGCCCGAACGTGAGCGGGTCGATCACACGGCCGGCAGGCGCGGAGATGTCGAGCGGCTCGCCCTGCGCCGCC
>CAZEPK010000258.1:3994-7403 GCA_964514085.1 uncultured Nocardioides sp. | reverse complement strand
CCGGGTCCGGCGTACTCGACGTTGGCGTGCATCCGGACCACGTCGCCGCCGAAGGAGACCGCGGTGTGCTTGACCGAGGCGTCGCGACCGACCCGGATGGCGTCGCGGCCGAGGTGCACCGCGTCGTCGTCCCAGTCCTGGAGCGAGAGGATGTTGACCCGCGCACCGTCGCCCACGAGGAACGACTGGATCGTGGAGTAGCGGGCCGAGCCGGTGTGCACCAGGACGATCGTGGCCTGCGCGTGGCTGCCGATGCGGAAGACGAGCTGCCCCCACACGAGGTCGTCGGCCGAGGAGCCGGTCAGGCGGATGACCAGCGGCTCGTCGGAGGCGAAGTCGGCCGGGACGTCGATGAGCGCGGCGCCGCCCGAGAGCGAGGCGGCCAGGGCCGCCGGCCGCTCGTTGGGCGGCAGCTCCCCGAGCTCGCGGGCCTCCGCCGAGGTCACCGTGGAGATGGTGATGCCCTCGGGGACGGTGGTCTCCCACTCCAGGCAGGCCTCGGAGGCCTCGCCGTCGAGGATCCCGCGGAGCCGCTTGAGCGGGGTGAAGCGCCAGCTCTCCTCGCGACCGGACGGGACCGGGTGGTCGGCCAGGTCGTAGGAGGCCGGCGGGTTGAGGTGGCTCTCGACACGCTCGACCTCGAGGGCCGCCGCCACGCTCTCGCGGGTGGCGTCAGTGACAGTCACAGGTGGTTCGCTTTCTGGGGTGCGGTGGCGGGGGCTGCGGGGAGGACCGGCGGGCCGGTCAGCCCACCGCGCCCTCCATCTGCAGCTCGATGAGCCGGTTGAGCTCGAGGGCGTACTCCATCGGGAGCTCCTTGGCGATGGGCTCGACGAAGCCGCGGACGATCATCGCCATCGCCTCGTCCTGCTCCATGCCGCGCGACATCAGGTAGAAGAGCTGGTCCTCGGAGACCTTCGAGACCGAGGCCTCGTGACCCATCGACACGTCGTCCTCGCGGATGTCGACGTAGGGGTAGGTGTCCGAGCGGCTGATCTGGTCGACCAGCAGCGCGTCGCACAGCACGTTGGACTTCGAGCCGTGGGCGCCCTCGTTGACCTGGATCAGGCCGCGGTAGGAGGTCCGGCCGCCGCCGCGGGCCACCGACTTGCTCAGGATCGAGCTCGAGGTGTGCGGCGCCGCGTGCACCATCTTGGCGCCGGCGTCCTGGTGCTGGCCCTCGCCCGCGAAGGCGATGGACAGGGTCTCGCCCTTGGCGTGCTCGCCCATGAGGTAGATGGCCGGGTACTTCATCGTCACCTTGGAGCCGATGTTGCCGTCGACCCACTCCATGGTCGCGCCCGCGTCGCACGTCGCCCGCTTGGTCACGAGGTTGTAGACGTTGTTGGACCAGTTCTGGATGGTCGTGTAGCGGCAGCGGCCGCCCTTCTTGACGATGATCTCCACGACGGCGGAGTGCAGCGAGTCCGAGGAGTAGATCGGCGCGGTGCAGCCCTCGACGTAGTGCACGTAGGCGTCCTCGTCGACGATGATCAGCGTCCGCTCGAACTGGCCCATGTTCTCGGTGTTGATCCGGAAGTAGGCCTGGAGCGGGATGTCGACGTGCACCCCCTTGGGCACGTAGATGAACGACCCGCCGGACCACACCGAGGTGTTGAGCGCGGCGAACTTGTTGTCGCCGACCGGGATCACAGTGCCGAAGTACTCGCGGAAGAGCTCTGAGTGCTCGCGCAGCGCGGTGTCGGTGTCGACGAAGATGACGCCCTGCTCCTCGAGGTCCTCGCGGATCGAGTGGTAGACGACCTCCGACTCGTACTGCGCGGCGACGCCGGAGACGAGGCGCTGCTTCTCCGCCTCGGGGATGCCGAGCTTGTCGTAGGTGTTCTTGATGTCGGCCGGCAGGTCGTCCCAGGTGGCCGCCTGCTTCTCGCTGGAGCGGACGAAGTACTTGATGTTGTCGAAGTCGATGGCCGAGAGGTCCGACCCCCACGTGGGCATGGGCTTGCGGTGGAAGAGCTTGAGGCCCTTGAGGCGCAGGTCGAGCATCCACTGGGGCTCGCTCTTCTTCGAGGAGATGTCGCGGACGACGTCCTCGTTGAGACCGCGCCTGGCGATCGAGCCGGCCTCGTCGCTGTCGGCCCAGCCGAACTGGTAGCGACCCAGGCCCTCGAGCTCGGGGTTGCGCTCCTCGATGGAGGTCATGAGGTGACCTTCTCCTTCTCGTTGGACGTGCTCGGGATGCAGGTGGTGCAGACGCCGTCGCCGTGGGCGATGGTGGCGAGCCGCTGGACGTGGCGGCCGAGGACCTTGCCGATGGCCTCGGTCTCGGCCTCGCACAGCTGCGGGAACTCGTGGGCCACGTGGGAGACCGGGCAGTGCTGCTGGCACAGCTGCTCCCCCGCGCTCTGGCCGTTGACGACCGGCAGGCTCCTCGCCGCGGCGGCGTAGCCCTCCTCGGTCAGGACGCTGGCCAGCACCTGGACCGGACCCAGCTCGGGCCGCGCGGTGGCGACCTGGTCGAACCGGTCCTCGATGAAGGCCACCCGCTGGTGGGCGAAGGCGCGGACGGCGTCCTCGCCACCGGTCTCGTGGAGGAAGCGCAGCGCCTGGACCGCCAGGTCGTCGTACTGCTGGTCGAAGCCCTCGCGGCCGCGCTCGGTGAGCGCGAAGACCTTGGCCGGGCGCCCGCGACCGCGCTGGGCCGAGGCCCGCGGCTCGCGCGCCTCGACGGCGCCCTCGGCCAGCAGCTGGTCGAGGTGGCGACGCACGGCGGCCGGGGTGAGGTCGAGCCGCTCGCCCAGCGCCGCGGCGGTGGAGGGGCCGTCGACGAGGATCGAGCGCGCCACGCGGTGCCGCGTCGACCGGTCGTCCTCGAATATCACAACACCAGTGTGCCGTTATTGGTCAGAGCGATTCAAGGAAGGTCACCCTTACCTGTTCCGGGCGGCTCTGGAGGCGTCAGGGAGGCGTCCCGGCGACCCGCCCCACCTAAGCGGGGATAGTCTCCGGTTCATGGTCGGATCGATCCTCGGCAACCGCGTCCGCCGGGTCGAGGACCCTGAGCTCATCGACGGTCGCAGCACCTACGTCGACGACCTCCGGGTCCCCGGCACCGCCCACGCCGTCTTCGTCCGGAGCCCTCTGGCGCACGCCAGGGTGACCCACCTCGACACGTCGGGCGCCGAGCGCTCCCCCGGCGTCCTGGCCGTGCACACGGCCGCCACGCTCGGGACCGACTGGGTGCCGTCCTTCGCCGAGGTGCACCCGCTGGTCGGGCACGGGCCGCTGGCCGACGGCGTGGTGCTCTTCGTGGGCGACCCGGTCGCGCTCGTGGTCGCGCAGACGCGGGCCCAGGCCGTGGACGCCGCCGAGCTCGTCGACGTCGACTACGACCTGCTCGACGTCGTGGTCGACATGGAGGACGCGCTGGCCCCCGGCGCTCCCCTGC
>CAZEPK010000258.1:0-3984 GCA_964514085.1 uncultured Nocardioides sp. | reverse complement strand
GTCGGCAGCAACATCGCGGGCTCGGTCCGCGCGGTGCACCCCGAGGGCAGCGGGGACGCGCTGGCGGACGCCGAGGTCGTGGTCCGCGCCCGCATCGAGAACCAGCGGATCGCGACCGCCCCGATCGAGGGCAACGCGATCCTGGTCGACCCGCGGCCCGACGGCGAGACCCTCCTGACGGCGTACGTCGCGACCCAGCACCCGCACATGACCCGCGACCTGCTGGTGAAGTACACCGGCCTGGAGCCGGCCCAGGTCCGCGTGGTGGCACCCCACGTGGGCGGGGCCTTCGGCGGCAAGGCCGGCATCTCCTTCCACCACGGCGCGGTGGTCGCGGCGGCCCGTGCGCTCGGCGCGCCCGTGGCCTGGACCGAGACCCGCAGCGAGGCGATGCTCTCGATGCACGGCCGGGCCGCGGTGCAGTTCGCCGAGCTGGGGCTGACCCGCGAGGGCCGGATCACCGGCCTGCGGGCCCGGAGCGTGGGCGACTGCGGGGCCTACGCCGGCTTCGGCGGCACCCTGGTCGTCGGGCCGGGCCACATCATGGCCCAGGGTCCCTACGAGATCCCGAAGATCGACTACTCCGGCATCGCCGCGATGACCAACACCGCCCCCAACGGCGCCTTCCGCGGGGCGGGCCGCCCCGAGGCCGCCGCGCTGCTGGAGCGGCTGATGGACCTCGCGGCCGTCGAGCTGGACCTCACGCCGGAGGAGGTCCGGCGGCGCAACCTGATCCCGAAGGACGCCTTCCCCTACGTCACCCGCACCGGCATGACCTACGACGTCGGCGACTACGAGGCGGCCCTGCAGGAGGCGCTCCGGATCGCCGACGTCGACGCCCTGCGGACCGAGCAGGCGCGGCGGGTCGAGGCCGGTGAGGAGAAGCTGCTCGGGATCGGGATCTCGACCTACGTCGAGATCACCGGCTTCGGCGGCACGGAGCTCGGCAGCGTCCGGATCGAGCCGGACGGCTCGGCCACGGTGATGTCCGGGACCTCCGCGCACGGGCAGGGCCACGCCACGTCGTTCGCCATGATCGTGTCGGACCGGCTGGGCCTGCCGATGGACCAGATCCGCTACGTGCAGTCCGACACCCGGGTGGTGCCTACCGGCGGCGGCACCGGCGGCTCGCGCTCCCTCCAGCTCGGTGGCAGCGCCGTGGCGGCCGCGGCGGCCGCGGTGCGCGACCAGGCCCGCGAGCTGGCCGCCCAGCTGCTCGAGGCGGCGCCCGAGGACCTCGAGCTCAGCGAGGCCGGGTTCAGCGTGACGGGCGTGCCCGGCGCGGTGGTCGACTGGCCGGCCCTCGCGGCGGCGGCCGCCGAGCGCGACACGCCCCTGCACGCCCAGCTAGACGTGCCCCAGCACGGGGCGACCTTCCCCTTCGGTGCGCACGTGTCCGTGGTGGAGGTCGACACCGAGACCGGTCGCGTGGTGCCGCTGCGGCACGTGGCCGTCGACGACTGCGGCCGGATCCTCAACCCGGTCATCGTCGAGGGCCAGCAGCACGGCGGGATCGCCCAGGGCATCTCCCAGGCGCTGTGGGAGCAGTTCCTCTACTCCGAGGACGGCCAGCCGCTCACCTCGACCTTCGCTGACTACCAGATGCCCACCGCCGCCGACACGATCTCCTTCGAGACGGCCAACACCGAGACGCCCACCCACCTCAACGAGCTGGGCGCCAAGGGCATCGGCGAGTCCGGGACCATCGGCTCCACGCCGGCGGTGCAGAGCGCCGTCGTCGACGCGCTGCGCCACCTCGGCGTGCGCCACGTCGACATCCCCTGCACTCCGGAGCGGGTCTGGACGGCGGTCCAGCAGGCCCGGGCGGGCACGCTGCCCGACCCCTGGCGCGAGCCGCCCGCCGCCTTCGACGACCTGGAGATCCAGACCGGCGAGGCCGACGGCGGTGTGGAGGTCTGATGGACGTCAGCGTCATGGTCAGCACGGAGCGACCGTGGGAGGAGTACCTCCGCATCGCGGTCGCCGCCGACGAGGCGGGCCTGCACGCGGTCTACGTGCCCGACCACTTCATGCCCAACACCGCGGACGCGAGCACCGACGACGGCCCGCGCCTGGAGGCCTGGACGCTGCTCGCCGCGCTCTCCCAGCGCACCTCGCGGACCCGGCTGGGCGCGCTGGTGCTGGGCGGCACCTACCGGCACCCGGCGGTGGTGGCCAACATGGTCGCCGCCCTCGACCACGTCAGCGGTGGCCGGGCGATCGCCGGCCTGGGCGCCGGCTGGCAGGTCAACGAGCACCAGGCCTACGGGATCGACCTGTTGTCGGCGAAGGACCGGTCCGACCGGTTCGAGGAGTCGGTGCACGTCGTCGCCTCGCTCCTGCGCGAGCCGCGCACGACCTTCGAGGGGCGCCACTTCCGTTTGCACGACGCACCCAACCAGCCGGCACCGCTGCAGGAGCGGCTGCCGGTGCTCGTGGCGGGCGGGGGTGAGCGGCGCACCTTGCGCACCGTCGCGGCGTACGCCGACGTGTGGCACACCTGGGGCACGCCCGAGACGTTCGCCGCCAAGAGCGCCGTGCTCGACGAGCGCTGTGCCGAGGCCGGTCGCGACCCCGGCAGCATCCGCCGGGCCACGGGCGCCTTCCTGAGCGACCTCTCCGAGATCGGCGCCGCGCTGGCGCCGTTCGAGGCCCTCTGCGACGAGTACGTCATCGGCGACGTCGGGGAGCCCGCCGACGTGCTCGTGGCGGCCCTCGAGGCCGCCGGCGCCCGGGCGTGACACAGGCGCCCCTGGCCGAGGGCATCGGACTGCCCTGGGACGTGGCCGTCGGCGACGCGGTGGCCGAGATCGCCCGGGCGCGTGCGGCGCACGGCGACACCTTCCGCGTCGAGAGCGGCCGCGACCGCTACCTCTTCACCTTCAGCCCGACCGGTGTGGAGTCGTTCTACGCCCTGCCGGAGGAGGTCGCCAGCAAGGGCGTCGCCGACTACCTCATGCTGCGGCGCAAGCTGCCCGACGAGGTCTTCGACGGCCGGCGGACGATGCCGCACCTGCTCTTCCGCAAGGGCGACGTCGCCCACTACCTGGTGCACCTGGACGCCGCGCTGGACGCCACCGTCGCCGAGCTCGGCACCGAAGGCAGCGCCGACGTCTTCGGGCTGACCCGACGGCTGGCCCACCGGATGGGGCTGGCCTCGTGGGGCCCGCCGGAAAGCACCGACGGCGAGCCGTTCGAGCGGCTCGTGACCGCCTTCGACGCCCTGGACGGCTCGGACGCCTTCGTGCACCCGGACGCGATGGCCGCCGTGGCGGCGTCCGGCAAGGCCGACGAGCGGGCGGCCCTGGCGGTGGTCACCGACCTGGTCGGCGCGGCAGCGGACCTGCCCGGGCGCAGCGCGCTCTTCCAGCGCATCGCCGACGCCTGGGCCGACGAGCCGGACGGCGCGCGCCGGCGCGGCATCGCCCACGACGTGGCGCTGGTCCACATCGCCTCCATGTCCAACCTGGCGGCGGCGCTGGGCTGGGCGCTGGTCGACCTCTGCGGCCACCCCGACCTCCTGGCGCGCGTGGTGGCCGGGGACACCGAGCTCGGCGAGCGCTGCGCGCTGGAGACGACCCGGCTGGCCCAGCGCTCGATCATGGCCCGCCACGTGCTGGCGCCGGTCGCCTTCGACACCGGCGAGGCCACCTGGGACCTGTCCCCCGGCACCACCGTGGCCACCCTCCTCCCGCTGCTGAACACGACGGCCGGACCGGGCCTGGAGACCTGGGACCCCGACCGGTGGCGGCGCCACCGCCTGGCTGACACCTCGGCGCTGGCCTCAGCGCAGCTGGTCACGGCGTTCGGGCACGGCCGGCACACGTGCCCCGCGCAGCCGTTCTCGCTGGCTGCGATGTCCAGGTCTTCATCGGAAGCCAGGCCGTCTTCGGCCAATTGCTCGCGGCGTTTCAGCATGGCTTGCGCCAGTGTCACCCTCGATTGCGAAAGTTTTACTTCGGCCCGCACCTGGTCTGCCGCCGC
>CAZEPK010000257.1:0-7438 GCA_964514085.1 uncultured Nocardioides sp. | reverse complement strand
TGTCGGCGATCCGCTGGGTGGCGTGCCGGCCGGTCAGCCGCTGGCCGAACACCAGCGGGCGCGGGACGCCCTCGTCGTCGAGCACCGAGCCGTCGACCCGCCCGTGGTCCGAGAGCACCTTGCCCAGCGCGGCGACGAGCTGCCAGTCGAGGTGGCACTGCGCGTCGGCCCGGTCGATCACGGTGGCGGCGCGCTGGTAGGCCGCCAGAGCGCGGACCGGGATGTCCTCCAGGGTCAGCGCGTCGCCGGCCAGGGCGTAGGCGACCCCGCCGCGAGAGGCGATCGTGCGGCCGGCCGCGACCGGGGCCAGGAGCGCGCCGGGAGCCGTGGCCGCGGGCACCGGCGTGGTCACCGGAGCCGAGCCGCGGAGCGCGACCGCCGCCCCCGGCACCGGGCGCAGCCCGGCGAACACGGCGACCACCAGGATCGCCAGCACCCCGGCGGCCGACAGCCTGGGCCACCAGTCGCCGACGCTGCGCTTCATGTTCTGCACGGTGCCCCATCCCGCTGGCCTCACCCGACCAGCGCATCGCAGATGCCCCGCATTCGGGTGTCTGCATGACATCGGGGCGTCGAGCGCACGCTGTGGGACCAGGGTGCACGGACGGTGACGGGCGGGCCAACGGCGGATGTCCCGAGGCTGCACAACCACCTGGACCGACCGCCCGGCTCCGAGCAGGCTCAGCCCGCCCAGACCTCCTGGAAGCCCGCCGGCCGGCTGCCGACCTTGCCCTCGCGCAGCTCCCACGAGGCCCACGGCCCCGACAGCGAGGCGATCCGCGGGTCGTCGACCTGCGTCACCGCCCCGGACGGGTCGGTCACCCACGCGGTGGCCTCCCGACGGACCAGGCCGAACGACGCGGAGCGCCCGACCTGGTCGTAGGTGCCCGAGCCCAGGACCGTCTTCCCCTCGCCGTCCAGGGCCACCAGCTGCCACGACCCTGGCTGGACGGTGAGCCGCATGCCGGTGCGGGGCTGCTGCAGACCGGTGGTGTCGAGCACCGAGGTGTGCCACGCAGTGATCGCCGCTGAGCCCGAGTGGTTGGGGGCGAAGAGGACCCGGGCGCCGATGGTGCGGACGTCGGTGCGGGTCCACTTCTCGAGCCAGCTGACGGCGTCCGGCCCCTGGGCCGGACCGTGGGTCATCAGACCGTCGACGACGCCCAGCGGCCAGGCCATCCGTCCGGTCTCCCGGAAGCCGGCACCGACGGGCCAGCCGTCCCCCTCGGCGAAGTCGGCCCGCAGGGTGGGCCGGATCCGCGGCGCCTGGGGCGCCACGCCACCGGGGGCCGGGGTGCCGGTCGCCGGTGCTGAGCTCGGGGCCGCCGCCGTGGCGGGCGCCTCGGCTGCGGAGGCACCCGTGCTCCCGGCACCGGGGTCGGGCAGCGTGGAGGCCACGCCGGCGGGGTCGGACGCCACGGCCCGGTCGGGCTGGTCCTCGGTCCGGACCTGGGTGAGCCCGATGATCGCCACTCCGGCGATGAGCACGACGTTGAGGACCAGGACGGCCCGGCTCCGCACGGACCGCCCGGGCCGCGTGCGGTCGGGCTGCTCGGTGGTCCGGTCGCCGCGGCGGGGCGCCCTCGTCGTCACGCTGGCCCTCCCCGTCGTCGTGGCCGGGCCGGGGCACCGGTCGACGACCGGTGGTCGAGCCCGGCCGGGCCTGCTGCGTCCACGTGCTCCGGACGTGCTCTCCGGAGTCGGTCGATTCTCACCGACCCGAACCGGCTTGACCACCGGAACGGGTCAACCCGGCCCCGTTGTCGGCCAGGTCACAGCGGGCCGTACGCACGGGTGCCGCCGACGTCTGCCACGAAGAACCGGTTGGTGCCGATCGCGGGCGATCCGCCGACCCCCTGCACGGTCCCCCCGTCCCACACGGTCTCGCCCGTGAGCCGGCTCAGACCCTGCAACGAGGAGCCCGTGGCCACGAGCACCAGGTCGCCGGTGGCCGAGAACCTCGGCAGCGCCGCGAAGACGTCGGCGCTGCGCCAGGCCAGCTCCCCCGTGGTGGTGTCCACCGCGACGATGCGGTTGTCGATCTCGAAGACCCACAGCCCGCCGACCACGACACTCGTGCCCAGGTTGTAGCCGAAGTTGTCGAACCGCAGGCTGACCGCCCCCGTGGCGGCGTCCGCCACGATCTTCCCGGCGGGTTCGCTGCCGTGGACCTTGCCGCCGACCACGACGGGCGCGGCCGGCGGGAAGAGGCCGGTGTTGCAGTCGCTGGGCGCGTCGAGCCGGACGGGGTCGTGCCAGGCCACCGAGCCGTCGGCCAGGGTCACCGCGTACAGGTCGCAGTTGCTCACCGTGAACAACCGCGTCCCGTCACTGCTCAGCGGGCTGGCGGCGGAGGGCACGGCCGCGGGGTCACCGCTCCACCGCGGCGCTCCGCCGGCCACGGCGTACCCCCGGACCTTGAGCTGGTTGTCGCGGACGTAGACCGAGCCGCCGACGACCAGCGGCGCGTCCGTGGGGCCGTTGAGGGGGTCGGTGTGCCACAGCGGCGCCCCGCCGGCCGTGCTCACCGCGTGCAGGGCTCCCGAGGTGTCGAAGACCAGGAGCGTCGTCCCGGAGATCGTCGGCTGGCCGGTGAAGCCCGCGCCCGTCCCGGCAGGCGGGTCCACCGCCCACAGCGGGAGCCGGTTGGCCTGGGATCCGGTGGTGTCGTAGGCGGCCAGCTTGCCGTCCCACGCGACCGTGTACATGACCCCGGCACCGAGCACGACGTCCTGGTCACCGCCGGAGGTGGTCGGTCCCGGAGGAGCCGTCTTCCACCGGAAGCCGAAGGTCGGGGCCTCGGACAGGTCGAGCTGTCCGGTCCCCGGCTCGAGCGGGTTGCGGGTCGCGTCGCGCGACGTCGTGGTCCAGGTCGGGGTGGCCGACGCGACCACGCCCACCGGCAGGGACCGCGTGGTCGAGCGCCCGTTGGCGCCGGTGACCTTGACGACGACCCGACTCGTGCCCGCCGTCGTCGGCGTCCCGCTCACCAGCCCGCTGCCGGAGAGGGAGAGCCCCGCGGGCAGGGCGCCGGACTGCACGGTCCAGGTGAACGACGCACCGCCGGTCGCGGCGAGCTGCGCGGTGTACGGCGAGCCGGTGCGTCCCAGCGGCAGCACCGGCGTGGTCATCCGCGGGCGAGGGCCTGCGAGGCCGAAGACCCGCAGTGTGGACGGCGTGCTGCCCCCGAAGCTGCCGCCCTGGTGGAGCACCACCTTGCCGCCGGCGAACGCCACGTCGTAGGAGCCGTAGATGTTGTCGTCCCAGTTGACGTGGCGCAGCTCGGCGCCCGTGGCGCGGTTGAGGGCGATCAGGTCGCCGTTGCGGCCCTGGCTGAAGATCTCGGAGGACGTCAGCCAGACCACGTCGCCGGCCACCGCC
Source organism: uncultured Nocardioides sp. (assembly GCA_964514085.1). Taxonomy (GTDB): domain Bacteria; phylum Actinomycetota; class Actinomycetes; order Propionibacteriales; family Nocardioidaceae; genus Nocardioides. Next base: position 4,057 of record CAZEPK010000257.1, on the reverse strand, counting down.
ACGCTGCGGATCCGCGACGGGACGTCGGACTGCCAGCGCTGGACGCCGTCGCTGGTGCGCAGGGCGTGCAGCACCGAGGGTGAGGGCGGCCCAAAGTCGAAGACCGCCTCCCACACGTAGACGGTGTCGGCGTCGGCCGCCACGACCTGGTAGATGTCCGAGCCGTCCGGGACGGTCCACCCGTCCGGCGTCCCGCCGGCCAGGGTGTAGCGGCTGACCCCGGCGTCGTCGTTGGTGTAGACGAACCCGCCGGCGATGACCAGCTGGGAGCTGAAGACCCCCGGCGCGCTCCACTGCTGGGCGCCGTTGCCGGCGGCCAGCCCGCGCAGGCGGTCGTCGTAGGCCACGACCACCGTCGTGCCCGAGGCCGCGACGTCGAAGATCGACCCGGCGCCGGCCGGCAGGAGCTGCGCCCACACCCGCTGGCCGTCGCTGAGCTGGTAGGACACGACGTCGGACCCACCCCAGGCCACCACCCGGTTGTCGAGCACCAGGAAGTTCTGCACCGACTGGCCCGGGTCGGTGTCCGCGGTGTCCCACAGGAGCGCGTGCGTGCCGTCGGTCGCGTAGGCCCGGGGCTGGCTGCAGCCCAGGATGATGCGGGTGCCGGCCACGGCCACCGGTCCCGAGAGGCAGGTGCCGGTGCCGATCCGCCACAGCTCGCCCCCGGTGGTGAGGTCGAACGCCGTGAGCCGACCGTGGTCGGTGAGCGGGTCGACGGTGAGGGTGTAGAGCGTGTTGCCCACGACCGCCGGGGTGCCGCCCTCGGTGGTCCACTCCTCGGCGACCGAGGCGGCGTTGGCCGGGGTGATCACGGTCTCGGTCGGCGACCAGCCGCGGTGCTCGGCGTCGTGCCGGCTCTGGGCCCAGTCGCCCGTGGTGGCCGCGGGTGCCGCCGGCGTGGTGGTCGTCAGCGTCACGCCGGTCGCGTGGTTGGGCACGCCGTCGTGGGCGAAGACGGCGTAGGAGTACTGCGTCGAGGGCGCCAGGCCGGTGTCGGTCACGCCGGTCCCCGGCTTGGGCACGTCGGCGACGAGCGTGCCGGACGCCGGCGTGGCCGGCGGTGTGGCGCCTTGGGCCCGGCGCACCAGCACCCCGGTGAGGTCGGCGGCGGCCGGGTTCGTCCAGCTGAGCGAGACGGTGGTCGACGTCGAGCCGCTGACCGCCAGCCCCGTCACCGGACCCGGCGGCGTGGTGTCCGGGGCGGCGAGGGTGGTCGCCGTGGTGGTGGCGCCGGCCGCGTAGTTGGGCACCGCGTCCGCGGCGAAGAGCGCGTAGGCGTACTGCGTGCCCGGGGTCAGCCCGCTGTCGGTCAGCGAGGCGCCGGGCTTGGCGATGGTGCCCACCGCGGTGCCCGACGTGGGCGAGGCGGGCGGGGTGGCGCCGGCCGCGCGCCGCACGACCACGCCGGCGAAGTCCGCGTCCACCGGGTTCGTCCACGACAGCGAGACGCTGGTGGTCGTCGTACCGGTCACCGACAGGCCCGTGACCGGTCCCGGCGGCGTGGTGTCCGGGACGCTCGGGGTGCTCGCGGTGACGGTGGCCGCGGCGGCGTAGTTGGGCACCGCGTCCGCGGCGAAGAGCGCGTAGGCGTACTGCGTGCCCGGGGTCAGCCCGCTGTCGGTCAGCGAGGCGCCGGGCTTGGCGATGGTGCCCACGGCGGTGCCCGACGTGGGCGAGCCGGGCGGGGTGGCGCTGGCCGCGCGCCGCACGACCACGCCGGCGAAGTCCGCGTCACCCGGGTTGGTCCAGGACAGGGAGACGCTGGTGGTGGTCGTGCCCGTCACGGACAGGCCGGTGACCGGCCCGGGAGGCGTCACGTCAGGCGTGGACAGGGTGTTCGTGGTGAGGGTGGCCGGGGTCGCGTAGTTGGGCACCGCGTCCTTGGCGAAGAGCGCGTAGGAGTACTGCGTGCCCGCGCTCAGCCCGCTGTCGGTGATCGACGCACCGGGCTTGGCCACGTCACCCACGGCGGTGCCGGAGGTCGGGCTCGCGGGCGGGGTCGGTCCCGTCGCGCGCCGCACGACCACCCCGACGAGGTCCGCGTCGCCCGGGTTGGTCCACGCCAGGGAGACGCTGGTGGTCGTCTTGCCGGTCACCGACAGCGCGGTCACCGGGCCGGGTGGCGTGGTGTCCGGGACTGTGGCCGGCTGGACCACGATCGAGCGGGTCGACGAGGTGGCGGCGGCCGCACCGCCCGAGGGCTGCGCCACCAGGCGGTAGGTGTGCGTCCCCGCCACCCCCAGGACGAGGGAGTAGCCGACCGCGCCGGCCGCGTCCTCCTGGTCGTCGTCGCGCGAGGTCCAGGCTCCGCCCACCAGCTCCTCGAGGTGGACCGCCCGTCCGGTCCGAGCGGGGGCGAACGATCCGGCCACGGCCACGGTGGTGCCCACAGCACCGGTCGCGGGCAGCGACCAGGTGCTCGTCTGCTGCTGGGTCGTCACGGCGCGCGAGGGCGTGGTGGTGGCGGCGTACGCCCTGCCCTTGACGGTCGTCCTCGGTGCCTGGACGCGGTAGGTGGCCGACGCGGCGGGGAAGGTGGTGCGGAAGCTGAACGCTCCCTTGGCCGACGAGCGCCCCTTGGCGACGGTCTGCCAGGCGCTCCCCTGCTTGAGCTGCAGCACGACCTTGCGGGCCAGTGCCGGCGCGACCTTGCCGGTCAGCGACAGCGGCTCCCCGGCGATGCCCTGGGCCGGCGCGGCCGTGAGGCTGGCCTTCTTGGCCAGGCTGTGGCCGGGGACCGCTGGGCGCGCCAGGCCCGCCGTCGCCGGCAGGGCCCCCGCGGCCAGGGCCAGGGCGACGGCGACCGTCACCCTGCGCAGCCTGGATCGCCCTGCCCGTGTGCTGATGACCGCCGTCACGACCATGGTCTGCCCCTCGACTCGCACCCGTGGCCCCGGATCGACCGCGGTCCTGCTGCGGCCGTGCTCCCGAGGTGCGTGGCGAGGCCCTTCTGCGCGTACTGAAGCGCAGACGGGGCCGTTGTCCACCCCGGTCGTGCACAGTCCCCGATTCCGGGGACGGCTGGGCTCAGCCGAGGTAGCGGCGGACCGCGAGGGCCAGCGCGCGGGCGTACCGGCCCTGTCCCGTCGACGAGGTCATCACCGAGGCGTCGCCGCTGTCGCGCATGTTGCCGGCCTCGAGCATGACGGTCGGGACGTCGGAGAGGTTGAGGGTGCCGAGATCGGAGCGCTCGTCGAGGCCGTCGCCGCCCGCGATGTAGGTGGCGACGGAGAAGCCCTTGGCCACCAGCGCCTCCTTGGTGGTCGTGGCCAGCCGCTCCGAGGCGGCGTGGATGTCGTCGGTCCACGGGGCGCGGTCGGGCGGGTAGATGACGTGGAAGCCGTGCGCGCCGGCCGACGTCGAGCCGTCACCGTGGATGCTGATCTTGAGGTCGGCCCCGCGCTTGTTGCCGGCCCGGCCGCGTACGTCGACGCAGGGTCCCCACCGGTCCTCGCGGTTGGAGGTCCGGGTGAGCAGGACCGTCGCACCGGCCTTCTCCAGCTTGGCCTTGAGCCGCACGGTGACCTGCCAGGCGAAGGTGGCCTCGGCGTACCCGCCGTTGGTGGCCGTCCCCGTGGTGTTGCACGGCTTGGTGAACCCCCCGGCCGGCACCTGGCGGTTGATCTCGGAGGGGAAGTTGTGGTTGCCGAGCTGGTGGCCGGCGTCGATCACGACGACCCTGCCCGCGAGCGCGCCCGCCTCGCGCGCGGCCGCCGGCGGCGGCACGGGTGGGTCGGCGGTGCAGACCGGCGCCGCGCCGAAGGACAGCGCGGCGCTCAGGAGCAGGCCCAGGGTGCAGCTCACTCGTAGCCCAGGATCTCCTGGCGCCGCTCGCCCCAGGCCAGCGCGGAGGAGATCGCCTCCTCCAGCGAGAGCTCGTGGTGCCAACCCAGCAGGGCGTGGGCCCGGTCCACGTTGGCGAAGGCGCCCGGCACGTCGCCGGGGCGGCCCTCGGCCTCACGGACGGGCACGGGCGAGCCGTAGACCTTCTCGAAGGCCGCGATCAGTTCGCGGACGGTGACTTCTTCAACGATCTCGTCGAACACGTCACCCA
>CAZEPK010000256.1:0-7463 GCA_964514085.1 uncultured Nocardioides sp. | reverse complement strand
TCGCGTCCGCCACCTCCCGTGTCGGACGTCGGACGTCATTGATGCACACCGGGGTGAGCGGTGTGAAGAGGCGCGACGGGTTCAGGCGCGCGACTGCCAGTTGAGGGCGCCCACCAGCACCATCCGCAGCTGGGTCCGGGCGGTCTCGACGATCTGCTTCTCGGCGGCGCTCCGACCGGCTGCCACGACGACCAGCTCGGCGGTGGCGACCATGGCGGTCACGATCAGGTTGGACAGCACGCGGAGGTCCTCCGCCGACCAGGCCTCGGTGCCGGGCAGCCGGGCCAGGTCGGTGGCCAGCTCGCGCTCGCACAGCTCGATCTCGTGGCGGATGGCCTCGCGGACCGACGGCGGGCCGGCCGCGCGCTCACGGGCGATGAACTGGAAGTGCGAGCGCTGCTGCTGCACGTGCTCGAACAACGTCTCGACGGAGCGGTCGACGATGCTGGCCAGGGACGGCATCCCGGTCGAAGGGTCGCCGCGGCGGATGTCGCGGAGCATGGCCCGCAGCGACACGAAGGACTCGTCGACCAGCGCGAGGCCGAGCGACTCGATGGAGTCGAAGTGCCGGTAGAACGCCGTCGGGACGATCCCGACCTCCTTGGCCACCTGGCGCAGTGAGAGCGCCACCAGCGAGGAGTCCTCGACGAGGTGCAGGGCGGCGTCGAGGATCGCGCGCCGGGTCCGCTCCTTGCGCTCACCGCGCGTCTCCGTCACCGGTCCACCCTAGTCCGTGGACATGTGTCCACCCTCACGCTGAGCGGTCCTTGACCGTCCTAGCTGGCCTGCGGGACAGTTTCAGTGAACGAACGTACACTCAATCTTCCGACCCAGCAGGAGGCACGCGATGGGACTCACCACCTCCATCCTCCGCTCGCGGGTGGTCGCCGCACTCACCTCGCCGCAGGGCGTCGACCGCTACCTCGAGCAGGTCAACCCCATGTGGGCGGCCCACGAGGTCCGGGCGCGGGTCGTCGAGGTCCACCGCGAGGTGGACGTGCCCGGTCACCCGCCGGTCGCCACCATCACGCTGCAGCCCACGTCGACCTGGCGAGGGCACCGCGCCGGCCAGCACGTCCAGCTCGGCGTGGAGGTCGACGGCGCGCGGCGCACCACCCGGGTCTTCACCATCTCCAGCCCCGACTCCCGGCACGGCGACCGGTTCACCATCACCCTGCGGGCCAACCCGGCAGGAGTGGTGTCGCGCTACCTGGTCGAGCGCGCCCAGCCCGGCACGATGGTCCACCTCTCCCAGGCCCAGGGGGAGTTCGTCCTGCCCGACCGGGTGCCGGAGCACGTCGTGTTCATCTCCGGAGGCTCCGGGATCACGCCGGTGATGTCGATGCTGCGCTCGCTGCAGCGCCGCACCCACCGCGGCCGGGTCACGTTCATCCACTACGCCCAGAGCCCCGAGCACCAGATCTTCGCCGCCGAGCTCGAGGAGATCCGCCGCTCCGGGCACGGCATCGACCTGCACCTGCTGCACCCCGAGCTGGGCGACCCGAACCTGTCGCCGGCCCACCTCGAGCGGCTGGTCCCGGGCCACCGCGACCTGCCGACCTGGGCCTGCGGCCCGGCGCCGCTGATCGAGGCCGTCCGGGCGGCGTACGACGGGTCCGACGCGCTGCGGGTGGAGTACTTCCAGCCGCCGCGCACCTCCGGCACCTCCGCCGAGGGGGACGTCGCGTTCGCCAGGTCGGGCCAGGAGGCGCCCAACACCGGCGCCACGCTGCTGGAGCAGGCCGAGGCGCTCGGGCTCCGTCCCGAGTTCGGCTGCCGGATGGGCATCTGCTTCTCCTGCACCGCAGTCAAGAAGGACGGCGTCGTCCGCAACGTCCTGACCGGCGAGGAGTCCTCCTCGACCGAAGAAGAGATCCGTGTCTGCGTCAGCGCCCCCGTGGGCTGCTGCGTGGTTGAGCTCTGAAGGAGTCCCGATGACCACCAAGACCACCCCGATGAAGACCAACAACACCAGCCTGAGCGACGAGCAGCTCGAGCAGTTCGGCGAGGAGCTCGACGCCATCCGGCAGCGGGTCCTGGCCGACCTCGGCGAGGACGACGCGGCCTACATCCGCAACGTCGTCAAGCGCCGGCAGCAGTTCGAGGTGGCCGGCCGGCTGATGTTCTACGTCCCGCCGCTGTGGCCGTTCGCGGTCGCCTCGCTGGCGGTCTCCAAGATCCTCGACAACATGGAGATCGGCCACAACGTCATGCACGGCCAGTACGACTGGATGGGCGACCCCGGGCTCAACTCCCGCATGTACGACTGGGACACCGTCTGCCCCGGTGAGCAGTGGAAGTACAGCCACAACTACATCCACCACACCTACACCAACATCCTGGGCAAGGACCGCGACATCGGCTACGGCATCCTCCGCATGGACGAGGACCAGCCGTGGCGGCCCTACTACCTCGGGAACCCGCTCTACGCCCTGGGCCTGATGCTGTTCTTCGAGTGGGGCGTGGCCCTGCACGACCTCGAGGTGGAGAACATCGTCGCGGGCAAGCGCAGGCTGGCCGACAACAAGCCGCTCTACCCGGGGCTGCTGCGCAAGATCCGCAACCAGACGCTCAAGGACTACCTGCTGTTCCCGGCGCTGACCGGGCCGCTCTTCCCGCTGACCCTGGCGGGCAACGCCACCGCCAACCTGATCCGCAACATCTGGGCGTTCAACATCATCTTCTGCGGCCACTTCCCGGCCGGGGTCTCGACCTTCTCCCAGGAGGAGTGCGAGGACGAGAACCGCGGGCACTGGTACTACCGCCAGCTCCTCGGGTCGGCCAACATCACCGGCAGCCGGCTCTTCCACCTCATGTCGGGCAACCTGTCCCACCAGATCGAGCACCACCTGTTCCCCGACCTGCCGGCCCGCCGCTACCCGGAGCTGGCCGTGGAGGTGCAGGAGATCTGCCAGCGCTACGGGCTGCAGTACAACACCGGGCGCCTGTCCCAGCAGCTGTTCAGCGTGGCCTCCAAGATCTGCCGGATGGCGCTCCCGAACCGCACCGCCGAGCGGCCCGCGCCGGTCCCGGTCGCCGACCCGGTCGCGGCCTGATGCGGCGCAACCGACCGGTGCTGTGACGCAACCCGCGTTGGCTGGCCGGACCGGGCGGGACAGACTGTCGGCATGACGAGTGAGCAGCCCGGCAGCGCGCACGGCGACAGGCTCTCCGGCGCCGAGATCGGCAAGGACGCCGTCCAGTCCACGGTCGAGGCGGCCGCGAGCACGGTGGGCGAGGTCGCGACGATCCTCACCGCCGCGGTCCGTGACGTGGCCACCGCGCTCGGTGGTCTGGCCACCGAGGTCTTCGAGATCCGCGAGGCCTCGCGCCGCGCCTCCGAGGACGGGGCCGGCGAGGACGGGGCCGACGGGGGCGGGGCCGACGTCCCGATCCCGGCGGTCGAGGACCAGCTCGACGACTGAGCCGGGCCCGGTCGGTCAGCCTGGGCCGGTCAGCCTGCGTCGAGCAGCCGCACCAGCCGCTGGGGCGCGCAGAAGCGGTAGCTCTCCGTGACCAGCTCGGCCACCTCCTCCCAGTCGGTGTCCTCGTCGAGGACCATCCCCACGGCGGTCGGGGACCACGGCGGCCGGTAGAACGGCAGCCCGGTGCTGACCAGCGCCAGCAGCTCGTCGCCGGAGGAGCGCAGGGTCAGGACCGTCGTCGGCTCGCTGATCCCGGTGGCGTCGCGGTAGGCCGAGGTGTAGCCCTCCTGGGCCACCAGGACGTGCGCGAACGTCCTGGTCCGGATGCGCCACCGGACGCCGGTCCACGCGTCCTCCTCGTGGGCCTCGGGCAGCGCCAGCGCCGTCGCGGCCACCCGGGCGACCACGGCGGCGTCGGGCTCGATCCTGGGGTGCTTGGCCACGGACCGAGTCTGGCGGAGGGCGCCGACAGGGCCCGGCGCGGGCAGGCGTGTCGGATGCCGAGGCGTGGGTACTCGTCGACCCCCAGCACAGGAGGTGGAGATGTCCAGCAAGCGCAGTCTGAAGGGCCGCCGGATCGCGGTCCTGGCCGCCGACGGGTTCGAGAAGGTCGAGCTGACCGTGCCGATGCACGCCCTCAAGGCGACGGGCGCGAAGGTCGACGTGGTCTCGCTGAAGAAGGGACGGATCCGAGGGCTGAACCTCAACCTGCCCGCGACCCGCGTGCACGTCGACCGGACCGTCGAGCAGGCCACGGCCGACGACTACGACGGACTGCTGGTGCCCGGCGGGTTCATCAACCCCGACCTGCTCCGCCAGTCGGCACCGGCGCGCGACCTCGTCCGGGAGTTCGTCCAGAGCGGCAAGCCGGTCGTGACGCTGTGCCACGGGCCGTGGGTGCTGGCCTCGGCCGGGGTCCTGGAGGGCCGCACGCTCACGTCGTGGGCGGGCATCCGGGACGACGTGGTCAACGCAGGGGCGACCTGGCTCGACCAGGAGGTCGTGCGCGAGGGGAACCTCACGACCAGCAGGGGACCCCAGGACCTGGCGGCGTTCGTCCCCGCGATGCTCGACGCCTTCGCCGCCGGCCCGGTCACCGCGCCGAGCCCGCAGTCGGCCACCGGGTCCACTGGCGGGCCCGCCGCCGGGTCGGACCCCCAGCGCAGCAGCCCGCCGGACCTCGTCACGACGGCGACGCGGTGGTCGCCGAGGCCGTCGACCGCCGCCCTGGCCGGAGCCGGCCTGGCCGCCCTGGCCAGGAGGACCGCGAAGCGCACGCCGTCGCACGACGCCACCGGCGCAGCCGTGGTCAGGAACCTCGGCTGAGGGAACCGGGGTCGAGCCGACTCCGGACCTCGGTGGTCGTCAGCCGGCCGCCGGCTCGCGCGGCAGCCCCGCGTCGATCAGGGCCGCCCAGCAGGTGAGGTAGTCCTCGGTCAGGCGGGGATTGCCGTCCAGGGAGCCGGAGACCACGGCGCCGGTGCGGACCATCATCAGCTGCTCGGCCGTCGACCGCGGCTGCCGGTGGTCCAGCTGCTGCAGGAGCTCCTCGATCCGGCCGGTGATCCACGTGCGGATCTCCCGGGCCTGCCGCCGGGCCGGGTGGGAGCCGGTGAACTCCGCCGAGGCGTTGATGAAGGCACAGCCCCGCTTGACCGCGCCGAAGTCGTCCCGCGTCAGGGCGGTGGCCAGCTCGTCCAGCGCGCCGCGCGGGTCGTCGGCGTGCGCGGCGATGATGCCGTCCACCTGGTCGTGGTCGAAGCGCGAGCGTCGCTCGAGGTAGGCCGAGATCAGGTCGTCCTTGGAGGGGAAGTGGCGGTAGAGCGTCACCCGGGTGACGGCCGCCTCCGCGACCACGCGTTGGATCCCCACGGCGTGGATGCCCTCCTCGTAGAAGAGCCGGTCCGCCGTGGCCAGGATCCGCTCCCGGGCCGCTGAGGGCCGACCGCTGCTCCCCGTCCTCGCCGCGTCCACCACTGCCGCTCCGTCTCCTCGCCCATCGGGTCCGGGCCGACCCTTGCCAGGCCGGTCCGTCGGCCCTAGGTTAGCCGCAGGTGGGTAGATCGGTCGGTCTACCTTGAGGAGAGGACACCTTCCATGAGCGCTCCGGTGCTGTTCATCCACGGTCTCTGGCTGCACGCGCGGTCCTGGGACCCGTGGGTCGGCCACTTCCAGGCGGCGGGGTACGCCGACGCGTCGGCCCCGGGCTGGCCCGGCGACCCCGACAGCGTGGAGGAGGCGCGCCAGGACCCGGAGGCGATCGCCGACCACGGCATCGACGACGTGGTGGCCCACTACGCCGAGATCATCGCGGGGCTGCCCGCGAAGCCCATCCTGGTCGGGCACTCCTTCGGCGGCATGATCGCCCAGCGGCTGCTGGGGGAGGACCGCGCCGCCGCGGCCATCGCGATCGACGCGGCCCAGATCAAGGGGTGCTGCCGCTGCCGCTCTCGGCCCTGCGCGCGACCCTGCCGGTGTTCAAGAACCCGGCCAACAAGCACCGTGCCGTCTCCCTGACCGCCGACCAGTTCCGGTTCGCCTTCGGCAACGCCATCCCGGCCGAGGAGTCGGACGCCCTGTGGGAGACCTGGGCCATCCCGGCGCCCGGCAAGCCGCTCTTCGAGGCGGCCGCGGCGAACTTCAACCCGCACTCGCCGGCCAAGGTCGCGACCGACAACTCGGCCCGCGGGCCGCTCCTGCTCATCATGGGCGGCAAGGACCACACCGTCCCCGAGGCCGTCACCCGGGCCACCCTGAAGCAGTACCGCCACAGCGACGCGGTGACCGAGATCTTCGAGTTCCCCGACCGGGCGCACTCGCTGACCATCGACCACGGCTGGCAGGACGTCGCGGACAAGTCCCTGTCCTGGCTGGCCGAGCAGGGGCTCTGAGCATGGAGCTCGCGCTGGCGGGCCGCACCGCCCTGGTCACGGGGGCGAGCAAGGGGATCGGGCTGGCCATCGTCCGCGCCCTGGCCGCCGAGGGGGCGGCGGTGGTGGCCGGTTCGCTGCGCGGGAGCCGGGAGCTCGACGAGCTGGCCGGCCAGGCCGACGTGCGGCCGGTGCGGGTCGACCTGAGCACCCCCGAGGGGCCGGCCGCCCTGGTCGAGGCGGCGACCGCGGAGGGCGGCGGGCTGGACGTCCTGGTCAACAACGTCGGGGCCGTGCGCCCCCGGCTGGGAGGGTTCCTCCAGGTGAGCGACGCCGACTGGGACCAGACGCTGACGATCAACTTCCTGGCCGCCGTACGCACGATGCGCGCCGCGATCCCGCACCTCACCGGGCGGGAGGGGGCCAACATCGTCACGATCAGCTCGGTCAACGCCTTCCTGCCGGACCCGGGCGTGGTCGACTACAGCGCCGCCAAGGGGGCCTTGAGCAACCTGTGCAAGTCCCTCTCGAAGGAGCTCGGCCCCGACATCCGCGTCAACACCATCAGCCCCGGACCGGTGCGCACCGACCTGTGGCTCGGCGACAGCGGGGTGGCGGCGACCGTGGCGGAGGGCAGCGACCTGAGCCCGGAGGACGTCGTGCGCCGGCAGGAGGCGGCCGCTCCCTCGGGACGGTTCACCCGGCCCGAGGAGATCGCCGACCTGGTCACGTTCCTGTGCAGCGACCGCGCCGCCAACATCACCGGGAGCGACCTGGTCATCGACGGCGGCCTGGTCACCACCCTCTGATCTCGGCCCGGGCGGCGGGAGGCCTGGGCCGGTGACGGGTCGAGGCGCTCAGCCGAAGGACATCCGGAACGCCGCCTGGCGGAACGACGCCAGCTGGAGTGCGCCGGCCAGCCAGCCCAGCGGACCGTCCGGGTCGAGGTCCCAGTGCGCGCGGGCCGGGAGCGCCTTGGAGGACCCCTGCAACGTGGCCGTGCGCTCGGCTCCCGCGGTGTCGGGGATCCCCGGCTGCCAGGTGCCGCCCTTGAACGGGAGCCGCACGGCGGCCCGGGAGACGTCGCGGAAGCGGGCCCTGGCGATCGGCGTGCGCCCCAGCGTGGCCGACCACTCGGTGGTCGAGAGCGGACCGGTGTGCGAGGTGT
>CAZEPK010000255.1:0-7528 GCA_964514085.1 uncultured Nocardioides sp. | reverse complement strand
CCGGCTGGCACCTTCGCCGACCGTCACCAGCAGCTCGAGGCTGGTGCCGCTCGTGCGGGTGAGCAGGCAGCCGTTCGCGGCCGGCAGGCCGAGCTCGTCGTCGCGGTCCGGGGGTCGGAAGCCGCGCCGGCTCATCAGCACCTTGAAGGCGTCGCGCAGCCGCCCGTCCTCGCCGCCCACCGGCACGGGCGGCACCTGGAGCGCGAGGAAGTCGGGCTCGGCGTGGGTCGCCCACTCGTAGGCGGGTCCGGCGTCGGTGTCGTCGTCCACGCACTCAAGACTCTCAGGCGCCTGGTGCGCACCGGCCGTGGGACGCTGGCGCGGTGGTGCCCGAGGACGTCCCCATCGCCGACTGGCTCGGCCAGGACCCGAGCGACCCCGCAGCCGTCGCCGAGCGGTACGACGCCTGGGCGGGCAGCTACGACGACGACCTGGCCTCCTGGTCCTACCGCGCACCCGCGACCGTGGCGGAGGTCGTCACGACCCGCCGCGCGTCGGCGGCCTCCGTGCTGGACGTCGGCTGCGGCACCGGGCTGGTCGGCCGCGCCCTGCGCGCCCGCGGCTTCGCCGGGCGCCTCGTCGGCCTCGACCTCTCGCAGGCCTCGCTGGACCTCGCGGCGGACCGCGGAGGTTACGACCACCTCGAGGTGGCGGACCTGCAGCAGCGGCTCCCGTGCGAGGACGGCGAGTTCGACGCCGTGGTCTGCGTCGGCGTGATGACCTACCTCCCCGAGGTCGAGGCGTTCTGGCGCGAGCTGGCCCGGGTGGCTCGGCCCGACGGCGTCGTGGTGGTCACGCAGCGCGAGGACCTCTGGCACGAGCGCGGCTGCCAGGCCGTGGTCGACCGGCTCGAGGCCGAGGGCCGGTGGCGGCCCCTGGACCTGACCGGCCCGGCGCCGTACCTCCCGGAGGGGTACGGCGGGGGAGCGGCGGTCGGCTGCTACTACCTGACCGCGGTGGTCGGCTGACGCCGGAACTCCGTGGCCGGTGTCCCCGCGGCCTGACAGGGTCGGACCATGAAGGATCCGAAGGAGACCCTGGTCGAGTACCTCCAGTCCGGCCGCGACGCCGTCGTCTGGAAGGTCGAGGGCCTGAGCGACTACGACGCGCGCCGGCCTCTCACGCCGACCGGGACCAACCTGCTGGGCCTGGTCAAGCACCTGGCCAGCGTGGAGCTGGGCTACTTCGGTGACACCTTCGGCCGGCCGAGCGGGATCGCGCTGCCCTGGCACGACGACGACGCCGACCCCAACGCCGACCTCTACCTCAGCCCCGACGAGACGCGGGACTGGGCGCTCGACCTCTACCGGACCGCCTGGGCCCACGCCGCGGTCACCTTCGCGGAGTGCGACCTCGACACGGTGGGACGGGTGCCGTGGTGGGGCGAGGACAATGAGGTGACGCTGCACCAGGTCCTGGTGCACATGGCCACCGAGACGCACCGTCACGCCGGCCACGCCGACATCGTCCGCGAGACCATCGACGGCCAGGTGGGCCGGCGCCCGCAGGACGCCAACATCGAGGACGGCTACGACTGGCCGGCGCACGTGGCCCGCGTCGAGGCCGCTGCCCGCGTAGCCGGCCCCGCCTGACGCCGCTCGGCCGCACGACCCCTCCCTGATCGACACCAGACTAGAACGTGTTCTAGTATTGGGGCTGCACCATCAGGAGGAGGAGAGAGCGAATGTCCCAGGCTGTGCTCGACGGGGTCCGAGACCTGCTACCCACGCTCCGGGACCGGGCGGACGAGGCCGAGCGCCTGCGCGTCGTGCCAGAGGCCTCGATCAAGGAGTTGGAGGAGGTCGGGTTCTTCCGGCTGCTCCAGCCGAAGCGCTTCGACGGCCACGAGGCGGACCCGGTCACCTTCTACACCGCGGTCCGCGACATCGCCAGCGCGTGCGGCTCGACCGGCTGGGTCTCCAGCGTCGTGGGCGTGCACCCGTGGCAGGTCGCGCTCTTCGCGGACGAGGCGCAGCAGGCGGTGTGGGGCGAGGACACCAACACCCGGCTGAGCTCGTCGTACGCCCCGACCGGCAAGGCCACGGTCACCGACGGCGGCTACATCCTGTCGGGCAAGTGGAGCTTCAGCTCCGGCTGCGACCACTGCTCGTGGGTCCTGCTCGGTGGGCTGGTCTTCAACGCCGACGGCAACGTCGTGGACTTCAAGACCTTCATGGTGCCGCGCAAGGACTACACCATCAACGACGTCTGGCACATGATCGGCCTCTCCGGCACCGGCTCCAACGACATCGTCGTGGACGACGTGTTCATCCCCGAGGCGTTCACCCTCAGCATGGGGGAGACGGGCCAGTGCAAGGGGCCGGGCCAGGAGCAGAACCCCTCCGACCTCTACAAGCTGCCCTTCCACTCGATCTTCACCGGCACCATCACCACCCCGATCATCGGGATGGCCATGGGCGCCTACGACGACCACGTGGAGATGCAGCAGAAGCGGACCCGCGCGGCCTACCTCGGCGAGAAGGCCTCGCTCGACCCGTTCTCCGCCGTCCGGATCGCCCGGGCCTCCTCCGAGATCGACGCCGCCTGGGCGCTCCTGGTCAACAACATCCGCGAGGAGCAGGACTACGTCGCCAAGGGCGAGAAGATCCCGCTCAAGACCCGGCTCAAGGTCCGCCGCGACCAGGTGCTCGGCTCCCAGCGCGCCATCGACGCGATCGACTCGCTGTTCGAGGCCTCCGGCGGACGCGCGCTGACCGAGGGCACGCCGCTGCAGCGGGCCTGGCGCGACGCCCACGCCGGACGGGTGCACGCGGCCAACGACCAGGAGCGGGCGCTGCAGATGTACGGCGCCCACGAGTTCGGTCACAAGATCGACCCGGGGATGTACTGACCGTCATGGGCTTCGCCAAGGAGGACGTCCGGCGGTCCGCCAAGGCGGGCGACGTGACGCTGAACTACTACGAGGCAGGGCCCGACGCCCCGACCGGCGTCGGCGGCGACCTGCCGCTGGTGATGCTGCACGGCGGTGGCCCCGGCGCCTCCTCGTGGTCCAACTTCGGCTCGGCCCTGCCCCGGTTCGCCCCGACGTTCCGCACGCTCCTCGTCGACCAGCCCGGCTTCGGCGGGTCCGACAAGCCACCGGTGGTGGGCAACTACTTCCGCCACTCCGCGGGCTACGTCGTGCGGCTGCTCGACGAGCTCGGCATCGAGCGGGTGCACCTGCTCGGCAACAGCCTGGGCGGCGGCACCGCCACCCGGCTGGCCATCGAGCACCCCGACCGGGTCGGGCGGCTCATCCTGATGGGGCCCGGTGGCCTGTCCCTCAACCTCTTCCACGCCGACCCCACCGAGGGGGTCAAGCGGCTGACCGAGTTCAACCTGGAGCCCAGTCGCGAGGCCCTGCGCGCCTTCATCTCGACCATGGTCGTCAACCAGGACCTCGTCACCGACGAGCTGGTCGAGGAGCGGTACGCCGACGCGACCGCTCCCGGCGCCCGCGAGGCGATGCTGGCCATGGGCATGTCCTTCTTCGACCCGGCCAGCGCCGAGGACGGCATGCTCTGGCGCGAGGCCCACAAGATCCGCAAGCACACCCTCCTCACCTGGGGCCGCGAGGACCGCGTCAACCCGCTCGACGGCGCGCTCGTCGCCCTCAAGGCGATCCCGCGGGCCACGCTGCATGTCTTCCCCCGGTGCGGGCACTGGGCCCAGATCGAGGCCGCGGACGAGTTCGCCGAGGTGGCCACGCACTTCCTGGCCCGCCACGTGGAGAGGCCGCCCCGAGAGGGCTGAGCGATGACGATCGACATCAGGAGCATGGGCTACGTCCGCGTGGCCTCCACCGACCTCGACCAGTGGACGACGTTCGCCGGCAAGGTCCTCGGGCTGGCCGCCGGCCGCGGACCCGACCCCACGCACCAGTACTGGCGGATCGACGAGGTCTCCGCCCGCCTCGTCGTCTTCCCCTCCGACGTCGACCAGCTCGACTGCGTCGGCTGGGAGCTCGCCGACCACGCCGCCCTCCAGGAGGCGCGCGAGCACCTGGAGAAGGCCGGCGTCGAGGTGGAGGAGGGGACCCGCGAGGAGCTCGACGAGCGCCGGGTGCAGGAGCTGATCCGCTTCCGCGACCCCTTCGACAACGTCTTCGAGCTGTTCCACGGCATCACCTACGAGGCGCGGCCGGTCGTGACGCCGTACGCCGCCAGGTTCGTCACCGGCGACCAGGGCATGGGCCACATCGTGCTGCCGGTGACCGACGACGTGGAGGCCCTCGCCTTCTACCGCGACACGCTCGGCTTCCGGCTCCGCGACTCTATGTCGATGCCGGGGGAGTTCGTGGGCAAGGAGCCGGGGTCCAAGGTCTGGCTGCGCTTCCTCGGCGTCAACCCGCGGCACCACTCGCTGGCGTTCCTGCCCATGCCGAACCCGTCCAAGTGCGTCCACATCATGCTGGAGGTCGACGAGCTCGACCACGTGGGCCGCGCCCTGGAGCGGGTCCGCAAGCACAAGGCGCCGCTGTCGGCCACGCTGGGCCGCCACATGAACGACGAGATGATCTCGTTCTACGTGCGCTCGCCCGGCGGCTTCGACATCGAGCTCGGCACGGACGGGCTCACCGTGGACGACGACCGCTGGGTCGCCCGCGAGTCGACCGCCGTCTCCTACTGGGGGCACGACTTCGGCGCCGGGCACTAGCCCTACCGTGGACAGCATGAGCCAGGCCGAGCCGCACCGGGTCCCGCACGGGGACGTCCCCGACGGGATGCGGTCCGACGCCAAGGAGACGTGGCCCAGCCACGACCTGATCGAGTCGTGGCTGGGCGACTCGATGTACGACTTCCAGTTCCGCCCCGGCGAGGACTCCTTCGTCGACTCCGACGACCCCGACGCGGTCGCGGCGGCCCGGCAGTTCCGCGACGTCCTGGGCCGCTTCGCCTCCGGCGTCACCGTGGTGACCTCGATGAGCGGCGGCGTGCCGGTGGGGCTGACCTGCCAGTCCTTCTCGTCGGTCTCGCTCAACCCGCCCCTGGTGCTGTTCATCCCGGCCAAGACCTCGCGGGCCTGGCCCGCCATCCAGCGCTCGGGCAAGTTCTGCGTCAACTTCCTCGCCGCCGACCAGGCCGAGCTGTCCAACCAGATGGCCAGCCGGGGCAACGACAAGTTCGCCGGCGTCTCCTGGCAGCCGGCCCCGGCCACCGGGTCGCCGATGATCGAGGGCACCCTCGGCCACGTCGACTGCCAGATCCACCACGTGCAGGAGGCCGGCGACCACTACGTGGTCATCGGCCGCGTCCTGGGCCTCGGCCTGCCGCGCGAGGACAGCGGCGTGGAGTGGCCGCTGCTGTTCTACCGGGGCAAGTACGCCACCACCGACGAGCAGGACGCCTGACCGCTCGGGTCAGAACGCGTAGCGCACCCGGCAGCCCGGGAGACGCTGCTCGACCAGGTCGGTGAGCTGGCCGACCCAGCGCGACTTCCAGGTGGTCTTGTAGCGGACGTTCCACTGGCCGTTCTGGCTGCGCTTGCGCTGCTGGAGGTCCGGGCGCCAGATCTGCTCCTCCCCGCGCGGGTGCCACCCGAGGTTGACCTCGTGGAGGTCCTCGTTGTGGGTCAGGAAGATGATCTCGCAGGCCAGCTGGCGACGCGCCGCCTCGCCGACGCCGTCGGCGACCTGGTCGAGGAGGCGGGCCCACTCCTCGAGCCAGCCTTCGTGGACCACGACCGGGCTGAGGTTGAGGTGCACCTCGTAGCCGGCCTCGACGAAGTCGTCGATGGCCGCGATGCGCTCGGCGATCCGGGAGGTCCGCAGGTCGAGCAGCTTGGACATCGGTTCGGGCATCAGCGAGAACCGCACGCGCGTGCCGCCACGCGGGTCCCAGTCGAGGAGGTCTCGGTTGACGAACTTGGTGGCGAAGCTGGCCTTGGCGCCGTCGAGCCGGCCGAAGAGGTCCACCAGGTCGCGGACGTTGTGGCTGACCAGTGCGTCGACTGAGCAGTCGCCGTTCTCCCCGAGGTCGTAGACCCAGTCGTGCGGGTCGCACTGGTTGGGGACCGTCTTGGGTCCCTGCCGGCCGGCGTGCCGCTCGAGGTAGCCCAGGATCTTGTCGATGTTGGTGAAGACGGTGATCGGGTTGGCGTAGCCCTTGCGGCGAGGCACGTAGCAGTAGGAGCACGCCATCGCGCAGCCGTTGGAGGTCGAGGGCGCGATGAAGTCCGACGAGCGGCCGTTGGGTCGCGCGGTCAGGCTCTTCTTCTCGCCCAGCACGAGCACGGAGCGCTTGTTGCGCACCCAGTCCTCGACGGCGCCGGCGTTGCCGTGCAGCGCCGGGATCGCCTGGTGGGAGAGGACCACGATCCGCTCGGCCTCCGGGAAGCGCGCGAGGATCTCGGCCCCGCGCGGGGTCTCGGGGACCTGCGGCTCGTGGAAGATCGTCTGGACGTCGAGGATGCGTTCGGTGGCGGTGCGCATGACCCTCTCAGGCTAGGAGCGACCACCGACAACGCCCCTGCCTAAGGTGGCCGGGTGCGCACCCACCCGCTCTGGCGCCCCTACGACGTGGTCGACCTCGAGGAGGCGGCTCGCCTGCGGGTGGGCCGGCCCCGGCACCGCCCGATCACGGTCGTGCCGTACGACGACGCGTGGCCGGCCGCCTTCGCAGAGGTCGAGCGCACGGTGCGGGCCGCACTGGGCGAGCGGGTGCTGGCGCTGTCCCACGTCGGATCGACCTCGGTGCCGGGGCTGGCCGCCAAGCCGGTGATCGACGTCGACCTGACGGTCGCCGACAGTGCTGACGAGCCTGCCTACCTCCCGCCCCTGGAAGCGGCCGGCTTCTCGCTCCGGGTCCGCGAGCCCGACTGGGAGGAGCACCGGCTGTTCACCGACGAGGGTCTGGACACCCACCTGCACGTGTTCTCACCCGGCAGTCCCGAGCTGGCGCGGCACCTGCTGTTCCGGGACTGGTTGCGGGAGCACCGGGAGGACCGGGCCGTCTACGGCGCCTTCAAGCAGGAGCTGGCGCAGCGCGGCTTCACCGACGGCATGGACTACAACAACCACAAGTCGGCGCTGGTCTACGACATCTACGAGCGGGTCCTCGCCGCCGACCCGGCGCACCCGCACGACCCGCACCCACGCGGCTGACTCAGTCGAGCGCGGCGCGGATCTCGTCGTCGGTCGCCCCGAGCGCGCGAGCGTGGGCCAGGTACGTCGCCGCGAGCTCCCGCAGCCGAGCCCGCCGAGCAGCGGCGGGCAGCGGCCGGGCCCGGTCGGAGATCCTCGTCCCGCCCCCTCGCCGGGACTCCAGCAGACCCTCGGACTCGAGCTCGCGGTAGGCCCGCGCGACGGTGCCCACGGCCAGCCCGAGGTCGCCGGCCAGCTGGCGCAGGGGCGGCAGCCGGTCTCCGGCGGAGAGGACGCCGGCGCCGACGAGGTCCAGCAGCTGGCGACGCAGCTGCTCGTACGGCGGCGTCGGGTCGTCCGGGTCGACGACGAGGTTCATGCCGGTGCGTGCGCGCGGGCGCGCGCGGTGGTGGCGGTCGGCACCAGCAGCCGGACCAGGCACACGAC
>CAZEPK010000254.1:0-7541 GCA_964514085.1 uncultured Nocardioides sp. | reverse complement strand
GGCCGGTCCAGCGGGCCGGCCCGAGGGACGCCGAGGTGCGCCAGCCCGGCCCGGCCCCGGTCCTGGACCGTCGTCAGGACCCCGGCCGTCTCGACGAGCAGGGTCACGCCGGCACGAACCTGACGCGGGTGCCGGGCTCGAGCAGCGCCGGCCGGCTCCGGTCCGGGTCCCACAGCCGCAGGTCGGTGCGACCGAGCAGCCGCCAGCCGCCGGGCGAGGCGCTGGGGTAGACGCCGCACCAGGCGCCGGCCAGCCCCACCGAGCCCGCCGGCACGCGGGTGCGAGGACTGTCGAGCCGCGGCACGGCGTGCTCCTCGGGCAGGCCGGCCAGGTAGGCGAAGCCCGGGGCGAAGCCGCAGAAGGCGGATACGAACTCGGTGGCGGCGTGCCGGCTCACCACACCGTCGACGTCGGTCCCCCACCGCGCCGCGACGTCCTCCAGGTCGGCGCCGTCGTAGACGACGGGCACCTCGACGAGCACGCCTGGATCGGCCGCCGCGCCGGGCGTCCAGCCGACCAGCAGCCCGGCCAGCGCCTCGAGGTCGCCCAGCCCGTCGAAGAGCACCGAGCAGGCTCCGGGGACCACCTCGTCGGCGGGGACGCCCACGGCGCGGGCGTAGGCCGCCAGCGAGCGCGCCGCAGCGCTGTCGGCCACGTCGGCCAGCACGGCTCGGGAGCCGCACCGTCGCAGCTGGGGGCGGCCGTGGTACACGGGACCAGTGTGGCGCGGGGCGGGCCACGAGACCCGATCGTCATCTGGCCGACACGGAGTTCACCGAGAGATGGGACACAGTTGGCCGTGCCGGTTTGCCCCGGTCGCGGCGATTGTCCACAGTTGGAGGTGGACGGAGCCGATGGCCCCGGCCGAGCGCCCGCAAAGGGTGAGGGCCCTTTTAGAAGGTATGAGCTTCTAAAAGGGCCCTCGGCTTTGAGGCGGAAGTGGTGACGCCCACCTCGACCGCACCGGTCCTCCGACCCCGCCGTCCCCGTCACCGGGCCGACGCCGCGAGTCGCCTCGCGGTGTGGATCTTCGAGCCTGTCCGGCCCCGGTCTCCCACCAGCGAACCGGTGGTCGATCGGAGTGGTGAGGAGCTCCTGGTGGTATGAGCACCAAGAGGACCCTCGGGTCGAGGTGGTGATGACGCCCACCTCGTCCGGTCAGTCGCTCTGCTCCCGCCGGCCCCGTCATCGGGCCGCCGCCGCGAGTCGCCTCGCGGTGTGGAACGTCGCTGCTGTCCGGGTCCCCGTCACACCTCCGGCGGACCGGCGGTGCTCCGGGACCGCGTCACCTCCGGCCGAAGCCTTCGGTGACCCGGGTGGGCCAGCTCCGGCCGAAGCCCTCGCTGACCCGGGTGAGCCACGCCCGGCAAGCCGGTCGCGGACTCGTCCGCCGCACCAGGACCGGCAGGGCCGGCTCCGGGGCGGAAGTAGGGGTGAGGGCCTCTCGATGGTATGAGCACCAAGAGGCCCTCGAGTCGAGGAAGCTGGGTGACGTCCCCCTCGGTCCTGCCGGCCCTCCGACCCCGCCGTCCCCGTCACCGGGCCGACGCCGCGAGTTGCCTCGCGGTGCGGATCTTCGTGCCTGCCTGACCCCCGAGCTCCGTGCTCCCCGGCCTTGCGGCCCGGGCGCTGGTGGCTCGGTGTGAGAGTTCTATGCCCTGCCCGAAGAGCTGCGCAAGGGCTTCTCCGAAGAAAGTTCGACATTCTTCTGGTCCCACAGTTTGCTCCACAGGAGCAGGGGTTACGTCCACAGGTTCCGGCGCTTCTCCACATGCTGGTTCCACTGCTGTGGAGGAGCTCCGAGACCGCGCAGGGTCCATCCGTCGGCCTCCAGCGCGGCCCGTACGGCACGCGCGTGGGCCACCGCGCCGGGGCTGTCGCCGTGCAGGCACAGCGAGTCGACGGACCGCTCCGCCGACCCGGCCAGGGCCAGCGCCTGCACGACGACCCGGTCCGCCCGCTCGACCAGCGCACCGGGCTCGCCGCGCGGCAGCAGACGCCCGTCCTCGCCGTACCCGCGGTCGGGGAAGCCCTCGAGCCAGGTGATGCGCCCCGCCGCTTCGGCCGCGCGCAGCAGGGCGCCCGGCATCCCCAGCACCGGGAGCTCACCGGAGCCCTCGAGGACCGCCGCAGCCTGCTCCTCGTCGTCCAGCACCCGGTGGTAGAGCGCGCCGTGCGGCTTGAGGTAGCGCACCGACGTGCCCGCCGCCTCGGCGATCGCGCGCAGCGTGCCGACCTGGTCGGCCACCTGCTCGCGGAGCACGGGGCCGGGCACGTCACGAGGGATGCGGCCGAAGCCCTCGCGGTCGTCGTAGGAGACCTGGGCGCCCACCGAGACGTCTCGCCGGGCCGCCTCCTGGCACACCGCGCGCATGATCGCCGCCGTGCCGGCGTGGTAGCCGCAGGCGACGTTGGCGCTGGTCACGACGGCCAGCAGGGCCGCGTCGTCGGTGACCTCCTCGCCGAGGTCGGCGTTGAGGTCGACGATCCGCGCCACTCCCCCACGGTAGAGCCGACCGGCTCGGCGATAGGTTCCGGACATGCCGGACTCCGCCACACCACCCGTCGCTCCCCCTCCGCCGGCGCAGCGCCGTCCGGTCACCACCGAGCACCACGGCCGCACGCGGGTCGACGACTACGACTGGCTGCGCGACAAGGGCTCGCCCGAGGTGACCGGCCACCTCGACGCGGAGAACGAGTACACCCAGGCCCGCACCGCCCACCTGGCCGACCTGCGCCAGGCGATCTTCGACGAGGTCAAGGCCCGCACCCGCGAGACCGACCTCTCCGTGCCGACCCGCAACCGCGGCCACTGGTACTACGGCCGCTCCTTCGAGGGCCGGGAGTACGGCGCCAGCTGCCGCGTCCCGGTGGCCGACCCCGACGACTGGTCGCCGCCCCGCCCCGCCGAGGACTGCGCGCCCGACCAGCCGGCCCTGCCCGGCGAGGAGCTGCTGCTCGACCTCGACGCCCTGGCCGAGGGCCACGAGTTCTTCTCCCTGGGCGGCTCGAGCATCAGCCCCGACGAGAACCTGCTGGCCTACTCCACCGACGTGGTGGGCGACGAGCGCTACACCGTCCGGGTCCTCGACCTCACCACCCGCGAGCACCGGCCCGACGAGATCGTGGGCGCCATCGGCGGCGCCACCTGGGACCCGTCGGGCCGGCACCTGTACTACACGACCGTCGACGACTCCTGGCGCTCGGACAAGATCTGGCGGCACACGCTGGGGACCTCGCAGGAGGACGACGAGCTGGTCCACCACGAGCAGGACGGGCGGTTCTTCGTCGGGGTGGGCCGCAGCCGCAGCGACCGCTTCGTGATCATCGCCGCGGGCTCCAAGATCACCTCGGAGTACCGCTTCCTCGACGCCGAGGACCCCGATGCGGGCTTCCAGGTCTTCAGCGAGCGGCGGGAGGGCCTGGAGTACTCCCTGGACCACGCCGTGATCGGCGGTGAGGACGTCTTCCTGGTGCTGCACAACCACACCGGGGCGGACTTCGAGCTCGGCACCGCGCCGGTGGCCCCGACGCCTCCGGAGGCCTGGACCCCGCTGGTCCGCCACGACCCCGCCGTGCGGCTCGAGGACGTCGACGCGTTCGCCGGTCACCTCGTGGTGCACCAGCGCAGCGAGGGGCTCACCCAGCTGCGCATCCTCGAGCTCGGCGAGTCCGGGGTCGGCGAGGACTACCTCGTCGAGTTCGACCACGAGGTCTACACCGTGGGCTCCGGCGGCAACCCCGGCTTCGCCCAACCGACCGTCCGACTGGGCTACACGACGATGGCCGTGCCGTCCTCGGTCTACGACTACGACGTGCGGACCCGTGAGCTGACCCTCCTGCGGCGGGCGCCGGTCCTCGGTGGCTACGACCCCTCCGACTACGAGGAGCACCGCCTCTGGGCCACGGCCGAGGACGGCGCCCAGGTCCCGATCTCGATCGTGTGCCGCCGGGGTGCCCGCGACGACGGGCCGGTGCCGACCCTGCTCTACGGCTACGGCGCCTACGAGACCTCGATCGACCCGTACTTCTCCGTGGCCCGGCTCTCGCTGCTCGACCGCGGCGCCGCCTTCGCGATCGCGCACGTGCGCGGCGGCGGGGAGATGGGTCGCCGGTGGTACGACGACGGCAAGATGCTGCAGAAGGCGAACACCTTCTCCGACTTCGTGGCCTGCGGGCGCCACCTCGTGCAGACCGGCTGGGCGAGCCCGGAGACGCTGGTGGCCGAGGGCGCCAGCGCCGGTGGCCTGCTCATGGGGGCGGTCGCGAACCAGGCGCCCGAGCTGTTCGCCGGGGTGCTGGCGGGGGTGCCGTTCGTCGACAACCTCACGAGCATGCTCGACGCCACGCTGCCGCTGACCGTCACCGAGTACGACGAGTGGGGCAACCCGGAGGCGGACGCGGAGGTGTACGACTACATCGCGTCGTACGCGCCCTACGACAACGTCGCTGCGACCACCTACCCGGCGATCCTGGCCGAGACCTCGCTCAACGACACCCGGGTGCTCTACGTCGAGCCCGCCAAGTGGGTGGCCCGGCTGCGCGCCACCGCCCTCAACGGCGCCGACGTCCTGCTGCGCACCGAGATGTCGGCCGGCCACGGCGGGGTCTCAGGACGCTACAAGTCCTGGCACGACCGCGCCTTCTCGCTCGCGTGGGTCCTGGACCGGATGGGGCTGGCGGACCGGACTCCGGTCCCATCCAGCGGCGCCTCGGCTCCGAACCACTCCACGAGTGCTGATCAGGTGCCCTGAGAAGTCCCTGAGAGTTCTCGCGCTGTGCAACTACGGGGATCGCTCACACGTCATTCAAGGCGAAGGGTCCACGTTAGCCCGGGAATCCAAAGGGCACCGTGGACGTTGTGATCCACGTGGGCGACTGCGACGTCCACGGACTAGAAGGAGGGATCCCATGGCGACTCGAACCACGGGTGCCACACGCGAGATCGAGGGCCGCGACAGCGTCGGCCTCTACCTCGACGAGATCGCCCGCAACGCCCTCCTCGACGCTGCCGCCGAGGTCGAGCTGAGCAAGACCATCGAAGCCGGCCTGATGGCCGAGCACCTCCTCCGGGAGGGCCGGGTGGGCCGCAAGAAGGGCGGCGCGCCCATGAACGCCTCCGAGGAGGAGCTCGAGTGGCTCGCCGAGGAAGGGCGCAAGGCGGTCGACACCTTCATCACGGCCAACCTGCGGCTGGTCGTCTCGATCGCCCGCAAGTACGGCCGGGCCCAGATGCCCATGCTCGACCTGATCCAGGAGGGCAACACCGGCCTGATCCGCGCGGTCGAGAAGTTCGACTACACCAAGGGCTACAAGTTCTCGACGTACGCCACCTGGTGGGTGCGCCAGGCCATCACCCGCGGCATCGCCCAGCAGGCCCGCGTCGTGCGTCTCCCCGTCCACGTGGTCGAGGAGCTCAACCAGGTCGGCGGCGCCCGCCGGACCCTGGAGCGCCAGCTGGGCCGCGACCCCGACCCCTCGGAGATCGCCGCCGAGCTGGGCCTGGACGTCGACCGGGTCCTGGACCTGATGGCCTGGGGCCGCGAGCACGTCAGCCTCGACTCCCCCGTCGACGAGGACGGCGACACCTCGCTGGGTGACCTGATGGCCCAGGAGACCTCGCCCGGCCCGGACCTCACCGTCCTGGACGTCGAGGCCCGCGACCGGCTCAACACGCTGGTCGAGCACCTCGACGACCGCGCGGCCGACATCATCCGCTCGCGCTACGGCCTCACCGACGGCCGCCAGCACAAGCTGGCCGACATCGGCGCCAAGCACGGCATCTCGGCCGAGCGGGTGCGCCAGCTGGAGCGGGAGGCGCTGCAGAAGCTGCGGCGCATCGCCGACCCGGACCTGGCCGCCTGACCACCAGACCGGACTGCTGAGACCCGAGAATCAGCGGTCCCACGAGGGACGAGAGCCTCCGCCACGAGCTGGCGGGGGCTCTCGTCTTGTCTGCCGCTGCGGCGCGCTGCACGGTGGCTGAGGTGCGAAGGCGTCCTGCGCCTGAGCCTCGAAGCCAGGCGACCCGGTGCTGGGCCCGGACCGGGGGGCGGTGGCTGGGCAACGGTCTTCCACAGGGCGGCGGTGCGCTGGGAACCGTTGTCCCTGGGGACAGCCGTTGCCAGCGCACCGCTCCCCGGACCGGCCCCGGCCGGCGGCGGCACTTCTGCAGCCCAGGCAAGCGGGCCGCCAAGCGGTGAGCGAGTCCCGGCACCGGATCGAGAGGCTTCGAGGCTCAGGCGCAGGACGCCTTCGCACCTCAGCCACCGTCGGGGCCGGCTCAGATGGAGACGAGCTCGGCGTGCACCGCCTCCACCCGGGCCCGCAGGTCCTCGAGGGTGCCGGTGTTCTCGATGACGTAGGTCGCGATGGCCAGCCGGTCCTCCCGCGTGGCCTGGGCCGCGATCCGGGCCTCGGCCTCCTCGCGGGTCCAGCCGCGGTCGCGCACCATCCGCTCGACCTGGAGCTCGGGCGGGGCGTCGACCACGACCACCTCGTCGAAGGTGTCGGCGCGGCCCGACTCGGCCAGCAGCGGGATGTCGTGGACCACCAGGGCGCCCTCGGGGGCGGAGGCCTCCAGCTCGGCGTACCGCTCGAAGATCAGGGGGTGCGTGATGGCCTCGAGCCGCTTGCGGGCCGCCTCGTCGGCGAAGACGATGCGGCCGAGCGAGGCCCGGTCGAGGTCACCCTCGGGGGTCAGGAGGTCGGCACCGAACTCCTCGACGACCCGGGCCAGTCCCGGGGTCCCGCGGGCCACGACCTCGCGGGCCAGTGCGTCCCCGTCGATGAGGACGGCGCCGAGCCCGACCAGGATCTCGGCCACCGTGCTCTTGCCCGAGGCGATGCCGCCTGTGAGTCCCACTCGCACGGACCCAGCCTGACAGGCTCAGCCCGCGAGCGCGTTCTGGGCCGTGGCGCGGCACACCTCGTCCCACGGGGTGGGCGCCAGGCCGAACGTCCGCTCGATATCGGAGGAGTCGAGGACGTACGGCGCGGCGAACTGGTACTCGGTCTCCCGGAGCTCGCGCAGCATCGGCACCACCATCCCGCCCACCGACAGGAGCACGTGCGGCATCGACCGCACGGGGCCGATGGTGCGGCCCACGGCTGCCGCGACGTCCTGCAGGACCTCGGTCTGGGTCTTGGCCGGGTTCGTCGGGGCGTGCCAGACGCGGCCCCACGCCGCCGGCTCGCCGGCCACCGTCACCAGGGCCCGGGCCATGTCCCGCACGTCGGTGAAGGAGTGCGGCTGGTCGGGGCTGCCGAAGACCCGCACCGTCCTGCCCTCCAGCGCAGCGGGGGCGACCCGGGCGATGTGGCCCGCGGCCAGGGTGACCCGAGGCCCCATGTAGTCCGAACCCCGCACCTCGACGGCGCGGATCCGGCCGGCCTCGTGACGGCGCTTTGCCTCGGCCCACATCCCGCCCCGGATCAGCGCCTTCTTGGTGGTCGCCGCGTCGTTAAAACACACAACCATCGCTCCGTCGACGGGACCGTACGGGTAGAGCGCGGCCGCCGTCACCAGCCCCGCCCCCGAC
>CAZEPK010000253.1:0-7558 GCA_964514085.1 uncultured Nocardioides sp. | reverse complement strand
GAAGTCCATCGTCGTCCTGCTGCACGAGGGCGTCACCCCGACGGACGCCACCGCCTACAACAGCTGCAGCGGCGTCAGCGGAGCCGGCCTGGCCATCGCCCAGAACCTCTCGCCGGCGATCGACGCGGTGGTCAGCGGGCACACCCACCAGCCCTACAACTGCGTGGTCAAGGACCCCCGCGGCAACCCGCGGCTCTTCACCAGCGCCTCCTCCTTCGGGCGGATGGTCACCAAGCTGCACCTGCTCATCGACCCGAAGACGCACGACGTCGTGCGGCCGGCGGCGTTCGCGGAGAACATCATCAACGCCAACGCCGAGGGCCAGCGGCAGTCGCGCAAGGTCAACTCCCTGATCTCGGTCTTCAACACCCTGGTGCAGCCGATCGCAAACGCGGTCATCGGGCACGTCACCGGGGCGGACCCGACCACGGTGAGCAGGACCCAGGACCCGAACGGGCTGGACTCGCCTCTCGGCAACCTGATCGCCGACTCGCAGAAGGCGGACCCGTCAGTGGTGCAGAACGGCAAGGCACCGGTGATCGCCCTGATGAACCCGGGCGGGATCCGGGCCGACCTGGTCGAGAACGCCACCGGCGACGTCACCTACGGCGCGGCGTTCTCGGTGCAGCCCTTCAACAACTTCGTGGTGTCGATGGACCTGACCGGCGCGCAGGTCAAGGCACTGCTCAACGAGCAGTGGAACGGCGCCAACGAGGGGCCGCCGGCCAGCAACAACAAGATCCTGCAGGTCTCGGGGATCCAGTACACGTGGGACAAGGCCCTGGCGGCGAAGCCGGCCACCGACGCGCTGGTCGGACCGGTGCTCGTCGACGCCGACGGCAACCCCTCGACGCCGCTGGTCCCGCTGGTCGACGGCACGACCTACCGCGTGGTGGCCAACAACTTCCTGTCCGACGGCGGCGACAACTTCGCCACCTTCAAGGCCGGCACCAACAAGCTCATCGGCGGCCTCGACATCGACTCGCTGCGGCTCTACCTCCAGGCCCACGACCCCTACACGGTCACGGCGACGGATCGGATCAGCAGCGTGAACTGACCGCCCGATACCTGGGATTTCGTGCCTTCGCGAGGCGAAACCCAGCACAATCACAGCTGAACACGCACCTGAACGCGCTCACGGGGACGTCCGGCACGAGTGGCCGGACGTCCCCGCGACGCATTTTCTGCCCCTCACGGTTCGGAGCCATCCCCCCATGACAGCAACCCCCGTGCGTCCTGATCCCTCTGCGCCCGGAGCGGCCGTCGGCCGGTTCGGGCGTCGCACCGCCTCGGTCGGAGCCGTGGTCGCCGCGGCGCTGGCCGGCGGCGCCGGACGAGCGGCCGCGGCCGACGACGGCGCGGACGGCGTGGACGGCGTGGACGACCTCGAGGCCTACAAGCCCCGCCCGCACCACGGCAAGGACCCGCTGCTCTCCCCGGAGGACCGCCACCTGGTCAGCCGGTTCTCCTATGGCATCACCCCCAAGCTGGCCAAGGACGTACGCCGCGCAGGGGGCGGCCAGCGCTGGTTCGAGCGGCAGCTGGACGGCAAGCGGATCAAGGACAAGGCCTCCGACAAGATCGCGCACTGGTGGCCCAGCCTGCACCGCAGCCCCGCCGAGCTCTGGCAGCGCCAGATCACCGGCGTCGAGGGCGGCTACGAGGTGATGGACGACTACGCCCGCTGGGTGCTGATGCGGCGGATGACCTCCAAGCGCCAGCTGCTCGAGATCATGACGGAGTTCTTCGAGAACCACCTCCACGTGGCGGCGGTCGGGGACGCGCAGTTCACCCACCGCGTCGACTACGGCAACACCATCCGCAAGCACGCGCTGGGCCGCTTCGACCAGATGCTGCTGGCCACCACCACGCACCCGGCCATGCTGATCTACCTGAGCGCGGGGGAGTCCACCAAGGACCACCCCAACGAGAACCTGGGTCGTGAGCTGCTCGAGCTGCACACGGTCGGGGTGGGCAACTACACCGAGAAGGACGTGCGCGACTCCGCCCGGATCCTGACCGGCTACTCGGTGGACTACTGGGAGACCTGGCGCGCGGTCTACAACGCCGAGGACCACTACCGCGGCAAGGTGAAGGTCAAGGGCTTCAAGGACAAGAACGGCAAGATCATCGGGAAGGCCACCACCGCGGCCTACCTGCGCTACCTGGCCCACCACAAGGACACCGCCGAGCACCTGGCCTACAAGCTCTGCCTCAAGTTCATCGACGACAAGCCCTCGAAGTCGCTGGTGAAGCACCTGGCCCAGGTCTACCTCGACAACGACACCGCGATCGTGCCGGTCCTCCGGGCCCTGGTCGCCTCTCGCGCGTTCCAGCAGGCGGAGGGCCAGAAGGTCCGCGACCCCGGCGAGGACCTCGTGGCGACGTACCGCGTCCTCGGCGTGAAGATCAAGCCGCCGGTCGGCGAGGAGGCCGACGGGTCGGCGCTGCAGGCGCTGGTCTGGCAGAGCGACTCGATCGGCATCGCGCCGTTCTCCTGGGGGCCGCCGAACGGCCAGCCCATCGACAACGAGTCGTGGTCCTCCCCGGCCCGGCTGCTGGCCTCCATGCGCTTCCACCGCGGCGTCGCGGCGGGCTGGGAGGAGGAGGGCACCGTCTACCGCGAGCCGGAGCAGTGGCTGCCGGGGCGGCACCCGCGCTTCGACGAGCTGGTCGACCACCTGTGCCAGCAGCTGCTGCACCGGCAGTCGAGCAAGAAGCTCCTCAAGGCCTGCTGCACCGCCGTCGACGTCAAGCCCTACGACCCCATCGACGACGAGCACGACCTGGTCAAGTGGCGGTTCCCCGACCTCCTCTCGACCATCCTCGACTCTCCCGACCACCTGAGCCGGTGACCCTGATGACGACCACGAACTCCTCCCACCGCACCGACGGCGCCTGCTGCGACGAGTACGCCGCCATGCAGGCCGGCGTCTCCCGCCGTGGACTGCTCGGTGGGGCCATCGCCCTGGCCGGTGCCACCACCCTCGTCGGCGGAGCGGTGGTGACCGCCTCGCCGGCCCGCGCCACCAGCGCGTCCTCCGTGCTCGTGGTGGTCTCGCTCCGCGGCGCCGCCGACGGGCTCTCGCTCGTGGTGCCCCACGGCGACCCCGTCTACTACAGCGGCGTCCGGCCCCGGATCGCCGTCCCCTCGGACCGGCTCCTGGTCAAGGACGGCATGTTCGGGCTGCACCCGAAGATGACCGCCCTGCTGCCTCTGTGGCAGGCCGGCAAGGTGGCCGCCGTGCACGCGACCGGCCTGCCCGTCGCGAACCGGTCCCACTTCGCCGCGATGGAGGAGATGGAGGACGCCGACCCGGGCTCGCTGGAGCGCGTGGGCTGGCTCAACCGGCTGGTCAGCGGCACCCCCGGCACCTCCCCGCTGCAGGGGTTCAGCGCCGGCACCAGCACCATCCCCACCTCGCTGGTCGGCCCGGCCTCCACGATGTCGGCCGGACGGGTCGGCGACGTGGAGCTGCCCGGCAACGACGACGAGGGCCGCCGGACCCAGTCGCTCAAGATCATGTGGAACAACGAGAAGTCGACGCTGGGGCGCAGCATGCGCACCACCTTCGACGCGATCAACGCCTTCGGCCCGGCCCAGGCCGCCGCGAGCAACCGGGGCAACTACCCCGGCACCGGGCTGGGCGAGTCGCTGGCCACCGCCGCCCAGATCATCCGCGGTGACGTGGGCGTCGAGGTGATCACCGTGGACCAGGGCGACTGGGACATGCACACCGACATGGGCAGCGCCGACGGCGGTTGGATGTCGCGCAACGCCGAGGACCTCGCCTCCTCCATCGCCGCGTTCTTCGCCGACCTCGGCACCCAGGAGAGCAAGGTCACGCTGGTCACGCTGAGCGAGTTCGGTCGCCGGGTCGTCGAGAACGACAGCAACGGCACCGACCACGGCTACGGCAACGTCATGTTCGTGGCCGGCGCCGGCGTCAAGGGCGGCTACCACGGCCGGTGGCCGGGGCTGGGCAACAGCTACGAGTCCGACCTGACCGTCACCACCGACTACCGCCTGGTCCTCGCGGACATCGCCTCGAGGCGCTTCGGCGCGTCGGTCGGCAAGGTCTTCCCCGGTCTGAAGTGGACCCCCACGGGCGTCATGGTCTGAGCTCGGAGGCCCCGCCCGGAGGTGGACCGGACCGGTGCGGGGCCGGTGTTCACCCGCTCCACCTTTGGGTAGGACACCGACCATGGGGGTCGTGGGGGAGACCGGGACGTCGGGCTGGAACGCCTCCGACGTCGTCTCGCGCTTCGCCACCACGGGCTTCAGCGACGCCGGCGAGGCGCTCGCGCTGGAGGCGGTCGCCGACCAGGTCCGCGGCGACGTGCTCGACCTCGGCGTCGGTGGCGGTCGCACCACCGGCCTGCTGGCCGCGGCCGCCCGCTCGTACGTCGGCGTCGACCTCTCGCCCGAGATGGTCGCCCTGGCCCGCTCCCGCCACCCCGGGGCCGACCTCCGCACCGGCGACGCCGTGGACCTCGGCGGGCTCGACGACGCGGCGTACGACCTGGTGGTGTTCAGCTACAACGGCCTGGACGCGCTGGACCACGCCGACCGGGCAGCGGCGCTGGCGTCGATGGCGCGCGTGACCCGGCCCGGTGGGCGGGTCCTCTTCTCCAGCCTCAACCTCGACGGCGTCAGCTTCGACGAGCGGCCGTGGCGGGTGGCCGGTGGGCTGCTGAGCCCGCGGGTCCGCTACCACGTCGCCCACGCCGCCCGGCACCCGAGCACCGTGGTCCGCTCGCTGCGCCACTACCGGCGCACCCGCGAGCAGACCGAGGACGGCCAGGGCTGGGGACGCCGGCCCCTACGGGCCCACGAGTTCCGGTTCGTCGTCCACTTCGCGACCGTGGAGGAGACCGTGGCGGAGGCGCGAGCGGCGGGGCTGGAGGTGGTGGCGGCCTACGCCGACGACGGGCGCGGCCTGCCGGTGGGCACCGCCCGCAGCGACGCCGACTACGTGCACTTCGTCTGCCGCCCCGCGCAGGGCTGACGCAGCGCCCCGAGCGGTCGCGGAGGTGGGAGGGTGGGCCCATGCCCGAACAGCCCGAGCGACCCGAGCCACTGACGCCCCTGGACGAGAGCTGGGAGCGTGCGCTGTGCGTGGTGGCGCACCCGGACGACCTCGAGTTCGGCGCGGCGGCCGCCGTCGCGCGCTGGACGGGGCAGGGCAAGACGGTCGCCTACGCCATGGTCACCAGCGGGGAGGCCGGCATCGACGGCATGGACCCCGAGGAGTGCCGGGTGGTCCGCGAGGAGGAGCAGCGGCGTTCGGCCGAGGTGGTCGGCGTGGACACCGTGGACTTCTTGGGCCAGCCCGACGGCGTCCTGGAGTGCGGCGTGGCCCTGCGCGCGGTGATCGCGGCCTCGGTGCGCCGGCACCGGCCCGAGATCGTCGTCACGGGCAACTTCCGCGACACCTGGGGCGGCGCCAACCTCAACCAGGCCGACCACATCGCGACCGGCCGGGCGGTCGTCGACGCCGTCCGCGACGCCGGCAACCGGTGGGTCTTCCGCGACCAGGTGGAGACCGGCGGGCTGGAGCCCTGGGGCGGCGTGCGCGAGGTCTGGGCCTTCGGCTCGCCTCAGTCGGGCCACGGTGTGGACACCACGGAGACCTTCGAGGCCGGCGTCGCCTCGCTCGAGGCGCACCGCGCCTACATCGACGGCCTGGGCTGGGAGCACTTCGACGCCCGGGAGTTCCTGGAGGGCAACGCGCGCCAGACCGGCCAGCGCATGGGCGTGGGGATGGCCGCGCCTTTCGAGGTCTTCCCCATGGGGTGGGGCGGATAGGGCCACACTCGGTTCCGTAGGGTTCCACCGCACCTCGCACCTCGCACCACGCACCTCGCACCGCAGCACGCACCCGTGCCGCACCCAGCGCCTCGGACGAGGCGGGACCAAGGAGACACAGACGTGAAGCGCATCCTCTCTGCCGCAGCAGCGGCGGCCCTCGGGCTCTGCCTCCTCACCGCCTGTGGCGACGACGACGGCGCCAAGGCCAGCGGGAGCGGCGACTACTGCAAGGACCTCAAGACCACCAAGAAGCAGGTCGACGCCCTCAACGATGGCGACTTCAGCGACCTGAAGAAGACCACCGACGCGATGCACGAGCTCGCCGACGAGGCTCCCGACGAGATCGCGGACGACTGGGACACGCTGCTCAAGGGCATCGACAAGCTGGTCGCGGCGCTCAAGGAGGCAGGCCTCGACGACGCCGACATGGCCTCCCTGCAGAGCGGCCAGATCCCCGACGGCGTGGACATGGACGCCCTCCAGGGCCTGATGGAGGAGATCCAGGGCCTGTCGACCCCGGAGTTCGAGAAGGCCGGCGACGCCATCAACAAGCACGCCAAGGACGAGTGCGACGTCGACCTCCAGGCCTGACCTCGTCGGCGGGTCGGCTCTGTCGACCTCCGGCGACGTACGCCGGTGGGCGGGAGGGCGTGGCTGCGCCTGTCTCGCGACCTGGTGAGTCTCCCCGACGGTGGTTGAGGAGGGCGTGCTGCGCCCGTCTCGAAACCCCGTGAGTTGGTGCTGGTAGCCGGCCACGATCGCGTTCCAGCCTCGGCGTGCGGGGTTTCGAGACAGTTGCTGCGCAACTTCCTCAACCACCGGCGGGCCCGACCGCGATCAGGTCCCAGCCTCGGCGTGCGGGGTTTCGAGACAGTTGCTGCGCAACTTCGTCAACCACCGTCGAGGCCGGCCGCGCCGTTCGGTGGTTGAGGAGGGCGTTCTGCGCCCGTCTCGAAACCTCGCATGTCGGTGCTGGTAGCCGACCGCGATCAGGTCCCAGCCTCGGCGTACGGGGTTTCGAGACAGTTGCTGCGCAACTTCCTCAACCACCGTCCGGCCCGACCGCGATCGGGTTCCAGCCTCGGCTCGCGGGTTTCGAGACAGTTGCTGCGCAACTTCCTCAACCACCGGCGGGGGAGACCATCGGCGGGGGCGACCACCGTCGGTCAGAGCATGAAGCCGACCGGTTGGCGGCTCAGGCCCGGGAAGACCGTGGCGATGGAGGCGCCGAAGCGGGACTGGACCACGTCGGCCAGGACGTTGCGGTAGTCGGTGGTGACGAGCACGTCGGCGTCCAGGGTGTTCTGCAGCGTGGGGAAGCTGCCGTAGAACCTGCCGCCCTTGACCCCGGCCCCGAAGGCCCACATCGCGTTGCCGTAGCCGTGGTCCAGGCCGTAGTTGGCGTTTTCGGCCACCCGGCGGCCGAACTCGCTCAGGGCCACCAGCGTGACCTTGCTGCGCTGGTCGCCCAGGTCGGCGAAGAAGGCGCTGATCGCGCCGCCGAAGTCGGCGGCGTTGCGGATCATGCTGCCCCAGGCGAGGGTGCCGAGGTTGGTGTGCATGTCCCAGTCGCCCTGGTCCAGCGTGAGTGCGCGGATGCCCACGTTGCCGCGGATCATCCGCGCGGCGGCCGCGAGACCGCGGCCCAGGTCGGTGTCCGGGTAGGCCGCGGCGTGGTCGGCGGTGCTGTGGACCGGCTCGAAGTCGTCAACGGCCTCGGTCGTGATCCGCATGGCGTGGGACAAC
>CAZEPK010000252.1:0-7574 GCA_964514085.1 uncultured Nocardioides sp. | reverse complement strand
GGGATGGCCGAGACGGCGCCGAGGAAGCCGTCCACGAGGTAGCCGAGCACCCGCCGTCCCCAGGACGCGAGCTCGATCCGGACGGGCGCGTCCGCGCCGTAGATGGCGCGGTACCGCTCGGCCTGCGTCATCGGCCGTCCGGCCGCCTGCCCGCTCATCTGGGCCTGGCGGGCGGGGTCGGCCCACTGGCCGGCGATGGAGGAGGGGTTGGCGGGGTCGCGGTCCGCGAACGGGACGTAGTCACCGGGCTGGTAGCCGGGCGGGATCGGCGGGGCCTCCGCGCCCGGGCCGTCGGTCGGCATCGACATGGCAGGAGGGTAGGTCGCTCGCTGCTCCTGGGTGGGCCGAACGCGGCAGGTCGGGCCCGCGAGGCGGGTTGTGAGACGAGTGCATACGCGGTATACATACCCGGTATCCACCACGCACTCGCAGTCGAGGGAGACCCGATGTCGGTCCGCCAGGCCCTGCTGGCCCTGCTCGAGCAGGGCCCGATGTACGGCTACCAGCTGCGTGCGGAGTTCGAGCGCCGCACCGGCTCCACCTGGCCGCTGAACGTCGGGCAGGTCTACACGACGCTCACCCGGCTCGAGCGCGACGGCCTCGTGGCGGAGTCCGGGGCCGACGCGGAGGGGCACGTGGTCTACCGCGTGACCGACGCCGGCCGGGAGGAGGTGGCGACCTGGTTCACCACTCCCGTCGAGCGCACCCAGCCGCCCCGCGACGAGCTCGCCATCAAGCTGGCGCTCGCCGTCACCGTGCCCGGGGTGGACGTCGGCAGCGTGATCCAGCAGCAGCGCAGCGCCACCATGTCCGCGCTGCAGGACTACACCCGCCTCAAGCGGGGTCGGCCCGCCAGCCCCGACGACCCGGCCGACATGGCCTGGACCCTGGTCCTCGACTCGCTGGTCTTCGCGGCCGAGGCCGAGGTCCGCTGGCTCGACCACTGCGAGGCGCGGCTGCGCCGGGCCCAGCTCGAGCGCGCCGACCGGCCGGCCGCCGCAGCCGCCGCCGCGCCTGAGGCAGGCCTCACCTCTCCGGAAGGGACCCTGCGATGACCGCTGTGCTCCGGCTGGACCACGTGACGCGGGTGCACGGGGACGGGGAGACCGCCGTCCAGGCCCTGCGCGGCGTGTCGTTCTCCGCCCACGCCGGCGAGCTCGTCGCCGTCATGGGGCCGTCGGGCTCGGGCAAGTCGACGCTGCTCACGCTGGCCGGAGGGCTGGACAGCCCCACCACCGGCTCGGTCTCGGTGGAGGGCACCGACCTGGCCGCCCTGGGGGCCGCCGGCCGGGCCCGGATGCGGCGTACGTCGATCGGCTACGTCTTCCAGGACTTCAACCTCATCCCCGCTCTGACGGCGGCCGAGAACGTCGCGCTCCCGCTCGAGCTCGACGGCCTGAAGGGCCGCGCGGCCCGGGCGCTGGCGCTCACCGCCCTGGATGAGGTCGGCATCGGCGAGCTGGCCGACCGCTTCCCCGACCACATGTCCGGCGGCCAGCAGCAGCGCGTCGCCATCGCCCGGGCGGTCGTGGGGGAGCGCCGGCTGATCCTGGCCGACGAGCCGACCGGCGCCCTGGACACCGAGACCGGCGAGGAGATCCTCCGGCTGCTGCGTGCCCGCTGCGACGCGGGTGCGGCCGGGGTGCTGGTCACCCACGAGGCCCGGCACGCGGCGTGGGCCGACCGCGTCGTCTTCCTGCGCGACGGCGTGGTGGTGGACGAGACCGGCACGGACCACGTCGAGGTCCTGGTGGACGCGGGCGCGGGCGGGTGAGCCCGCTCTCCGCCTGGCGGCTGCCGCTCCGGCTGGCCCGCCGCGACGCCCTGCGCCACCGCGCCCGGTCGGTCCTGGTCCTGGTCATGATCGCCCTGCCGGTGCTCGCGGTCACGGCCGCCGACGTGCTGATCCAGACCCAGGACGTCTCCGGCGCCGAGTCGGTGGACCGCCGGATGGGCACCGCCCAGGCGCTGGTCTCGGTGAGCGACGGCGTCACGAGCGTGAAGCAGGCCCCCGACCCGGACGACTGCTGCCCGATCGCGGACGGCGACGGCACGACGCCGGCGCCGACGGCGGCACAGGTCTCCGCGCTGCTCGACGGCGCCGCCCTGGTCGAGGTGCGCCACGGCTCGGTCGACTTCAGGACGGCGAAGGGTCAGACGCCGGTCGAGGCGACCGAGGTCGACCTCGGCGACGCGGTGACCCGCGGGCTGTTCGACCTCACCTCGGGGCGGCTGCCGCGGGCGCCCGGTGAGGTCGTGGTCAACCAGACCGTGCTCGACTTCGGCTACCGGTTGGGTGACCGCCTCGAGCTCACGGCGGACGACGCGCCGCCCGCCCCCACGATTGTGGGCGTCGCGGAGTCGACGCTGGCTCGCACCTACCCGGTCGCGGCCGGCCCGGTCGGGTCCCTCGGCGTCGACTCCTCGGGCACCAGCTCCTGGCTGGTCGACGGCGGCGCGGTCTCCTGGCAGACCGTCCGGCAGCTCAACGCGATCGGGGCCACGGTGGCCTCACGCGCGGTGATCGACGACCCGCCCCCGGTCTCGCAGTGGCCCAGCGAGGTGCGGCCGGTCGGCGGTGACGACACCGGGATCGCGGTGCTGGGGCTGGTCGTGGTCATGGCCCTGATCGAGGTGGTGCTGCTGGCCGGACCGGCCTTCGCGGTGAGCGCCCGCAAGCAGCAGCGCAGCCTGGCCCTGATGGCGGCCAGCGGTGGCACGCCGAAGCAGTCCCGCCGGGTCATCGTGGCCAGCGCGTTGGTGCTGGGCGGCGCCGCTGCGGTGGTCGGGGTGGTCCTCGGCATCGGCGCGGCCCGGCTGGTGCAGCCGCTGCTCCAGGACCGCTCCGACACCTGGTTCGGGCCCTTCCAGGTGCCGTGGCTGCACCTTCTGGGCGTGGCCTTCTTCGGGATGCTCAGCGCGTTCCTGGCTGCGGTGGTGCCGGCCCACCTCGCCTCCCGCCAGGACGTCGTCGCGGTGCTCGCGGGACGGCGCGGCGACGCGGCCCCCTCGCTGCGGTCCCCGCTCCTCGGGCTGGTCCTGCTGGGCGTGGGCGTCGCCGGCTCGGTGGCGGGCGCCAGTGGGCGGCGGCTCTTCGGCACCGGCGAGTTCGTCATCGCCCTGAGCGCCGTCCCCGCGGTGCTGGGCATGGTCCTGCTCGTCCCCGTCGTGCTGGCCGGGCTGGCCCGGGTCTCGGGGCGGCTCCCGCTCGTGGTGCGGTACGCCGTGCGCGACGCCAACCGGCACCGCACCCGCACCGTCCCGGCCGTCTCCGCGGTCGCCGCCACCGTGGCCGGGGTCGTGGCCCTGGGCATCGGGCTGTCCTCGGACCAGGCCGAGAACCGCGAGACCTACCAGCCCTCCGTGGCCGACGGCGTGGGCATCGTCCAGGCCTACGGCGAGGACCGGCCCTGGGCCGCCCTGCGTGCGGTGGTCGAGCGCGAGGTGTCCGGCGCGACGGTCACCGAGCAGCAGGGGCTGGTCGAGGACGGGAGCTTCACGCAGGTCCGGACGGGCCGCGGGTCGGACTACACCTCGTCGAGCAGCTCGCTCGGCGCCACCGTCATGGTGTCGGGTGACGCCCTGCCGCTCGGGATGATCGGGCTGGCCGACGCGGACGTCGCGCGGGCCAGCGCCATGCTGCGCCAGGGCGGCGTGGTGGCGTTCGTCCCGTCGGCCGACCTGCCCGACGGCTCCGAGGTCAAGGTGGTGCGCCAGACCTACGACCCGGAGACGGGCACGGACACCGGCACCACGCGGGCCAGCACCCCGGCGGCCTTCGTCGAGGTGCCGTCCGACTGGGTGGGGCCCGCCGCCGTGGTGGCCCCGCCGGTCGTCGCGGCCCTGGGCGCCACGCCCGAGACCGTGTCGCTGGCGGTCACCGGCGTCCGCGTGACCGAGAAGCAGGAGGAGGCGGTCGACCAGGGTCTCTCGGCCGTCGCGGCCGACAGCGGCCTCTACGTCGAGCGCGGCTTCCAGCCCGACGACGCGACGGTGATCGTCCAGCTGGTCCTCATCCTGCTGGGCGCCGTGCTGATGCTGGGCGGCACGCTCACGGCGACGTTCCTCGCCCTCTCCGACGCCCGGCCCGACCTCGCCACCCTGGCGGCCGTCGGTGCCTCGCCCCGCAGGCGGCGCGGGGTGGCCGCGGCGTACGCCGTGGTCGTGGGTGGCGTCGGTGCGCTGATGGGCGCGGCGGTCGGCTTCATCCCGGGCATCGCCGTCACCCGGCCGCTGACCAGCCAGCCCGGCGGCACCTGCGTCGTCGACGGCTCGGGCAGCTGCCAGGCCGGTGGGTCGCAGGTCGGCCCGTTCCTCGACGTGCCGTGGCTGACGGTCCTCGCCCTGGTCGTGGTGCTGCCGCTGGTCACCGCGCTGGTGGTCGGCCTGTTCGCGCGGTCCCGGCTCCCCCTCGTGGCCCGCCTGGACTGAGCCCGGCGGTGGGGTTGGATGGGGGCGTGCCCGACCTGGAGGTGCGACCCTCGCCCGTCGCCGGCCGCGGCCTGTTCACGCGGACGGCCCTCGCCGCCGGCGTGGAGGTCCTGCGTCCCGACGCTCCGGTGCACGAGGCCGGCTCGGTCAACCACGCCTGCGACCCCAACCTGGGCTGGGCGGGCGGCGCCCTCGTCACCCTGCGCGAGGTCGCGGCCGACGAGGAGCTGCTCGTCGAATACGCGCTGAGCGTCAGCGACCCGGGCTGGTTCCTCCGGTGCCACTGCTCCTCGGCCCGCTGCCGGCAGATGGTCGAGGGCACGGACTGGCAGATCCCCGTCCTCCAGCGGCGGTACGCCGGCCACTGGGCGCCCGACGTCCAGGACCTCATCGACACAAAAAGTCAGTCTTGACTGTTTGTTGCTGACCAGGCCATGCTGAGCCGGTGGCCAGCCAGGCAGCGGTGACGCGCGTCCCGCAGGAGGAGCGCACCCGCGCCATGCGGGCCCGGCTCCTCGACGCCACGGTCGAGCTGCTGGTGGAGAAGGGGTACGCCGGCACGTCGACGACCCTGGTCAGCGAGCGGGCCGGGGTCAGCCGCGGCGCCCAGCTGCACCACTTCCCCACCAAGCAGGACCTCGTGGTCGCCGCCGTCCAGCACGTCACGGAGGTCCGCGGCACCGAGCTGGCCGCGGCGGCGGAGAACCTGCCGACCGGGCCGAAGCGGACCCGGGCGGTGCTCCAGGTGCTGGGCGACCACTTCACCTCACCTGTCTTCACCGCCGCGCTCGAGCTCTGGGTGGCCGCCCGCACCGACCCGGAGCTGCTGGCCGAGGTCGCGCCGCTGGAGCTGAAGGTCGGCCGCGAGACCCACCGGATGACGGTGGACCTGCTCGGCGCCGACGAGACGCGACCCGGTGTGCGAGAGCTGGTGCAGGCGACCCTCGACCTGGTGCGCGGCCTCGGCCTCGCCGACACGATCACCGACGACCGGCGCCGCCGGACCCGGATCCTCGACCAGTGGGCGCACACCCTCGACGCAGCCCTGGAGCCCGCATGACCGACCTGCTGACCGGGCTGCTGGACGACCTCGACGCCGAGGGCGAGGAGCTGCGCGCCGCCGTGGACCTCCTCGGGCCCGAGGGCTGGGAGACCCCCACCCCCGCACCCGGCTGGACCGTGGCCACCCAGGTGGCGCACCTGCTCTGGACCGACGAGGTCGCCGTGCTGGCCGCGCACAGCCACGAGGGAGCCGAGGCCAAGCAGGCCTGGGACGACGTGGTCCTCGCCGCGATCGCCGACCCGACCGGCTACGTCGACCAGGGGGCGCTCGAGGTCGCCGCGCTGCCGCGCGAGGAGGTCCTCGACCGGTGGGCGCTGAGCCGGTCGGCGCTGCGGGCGGCGCTGACCGACCTCCCGGCCGGCCAGAAGATGCCGTGGTTCGGTCCGCCGATGTCGGCGGCGTCGATGGCCACCGCGCGCTTCATGGAGACCTGGGCCCACGCCCTCGACGTGCACGACGCGGTGCGCGACGCGACCGGCCGGCCGGCGCCGGCACCCACCGACCGGGTCCGGCACGTCGCCCACCTCGGGGTGCGGACCCGCGACTACGCCTACTCCGTGCACCAGGAGACGCCGCCGGCCGAGGAGTTCCGCATCGAGCTGACCGCCCCCAGCGGCGACCAGTGGAGCTGGGGACCCGAGGACGCCGCCCGGTCGGTGCGCGGCTCGGCGTACGACTTCTGCCTGCTGGTCACCCAGCGCGTCCACCGGTCCGACACCGACCTGGTCGCGGTCGGCGAGGACGCCGAGCACTGGCTGGGCATCGCCCAGGCGTTCGCCGGGCCGCCGGGGCCGGGCCGGGAGGCCGTCGGTGGCTGATCCGCTGGTCATCGGCAACTGCTCCGGCTTCTACGGCGACCGGCTCTCGGCGATGCGGGAGCAGCTCGAGGGCGGCCACCTCGACGTCCTCACCGGCGACTACCTGGCCGAGCTCACCATGCTCATCCTGGGCCGGGACACCCTGAAGGACCCCTCACTCGGCTACGCGCGCACCTTCGTCCGGCAGCTCGAGGACTGCCTGGGCCTGGCCCTGGAGAAGGGCGTCACCCTGGTCAGCAACGCCGGCGGCCTCAACCCGGCCGGCCTGGCGGACCGGGTCCGCGAGATCGCCCGGGGCCTGGGCCTGGACCCCCGCGTGGCGCACGTCGAGGGCGACGACCTGCGCCCGCTGGGCCTGTTCGAGGGCGCCCTGACCGCCAACGCCTACCTCGGCGGCTTCGGCATCGCCGCCGCGCTGGGGTCAGGCGCCGACGTGGTGGTGACGGGGCGGGTGACCGACGCCAGCGTGGTGGTCGGTCCCGCGGTCGCCCACCACGGCTGGGGGCCCACGTCGTACGACGAGCTGGCCGGCGCCGTCGTGGCCGGCCACGTCATCGAGTGCGGCGCCCAAGCGACGGGTGGCAACTTCTCCGGCTTCCGCGACCTGGTCCGGCGCGGGATGGACCCCCGGCAGCCGCTGGGGTTCCCGATCGCCGAGATCGCTGCCGACGGCTCGAGCGTCATCACCAAGCACGCCGGCACCGGCGGCGCCGTCACCGTCGACACGGTGACCGCCCAGCTGGTCTACGAGATCCAGTCGACCCGCTACCTCAACCCCGACGTCACCACCCGCCTCGACACCGTGCGACTCGAGCAGCTGGCGCCGGACCGCGTCGGCGTCACCGGCGTGCGGGGCGACGCCCCGCCGGAGCGGCTCAAGGTCTGCGTCAACGAGCTCGGGGGCTTCCGCAACCAGGTGGAGTTCGTGCTCACCGGACTCGACGTCGAGGAGAAGGCAGAGTGGGTCCGCGGCCAGCTCAGCCCCTCGCTGGTGGCCCAGGACGTCTCCTGGTCGCGCGTCTCTCCGCCCCGGCCGGACGCCGACACCGAGGAGGCCGCCTCGGTGCTGCTCCGCTGCACGGTGCGCGACTCGCAGGCCGACCCGGTCGGCCGCGCGTTCACCGGCCCGGCCGTCGAGCTGGCGCTCGCGTCGTACCCGGGCTTCACCATGACCACCCCGCCGCAGCAGCCCACGCCGTACGGCGTCTACCGCGCGGAGTACGTCGACCGGGCGCAGGTCGCGCACACGGTGGTGCACGCCG
>CAZEPK010000251.1:0-7624 GCA_964514085.1 uncultured Nocardioides sp. | reverse complement strand
CCTCCCCGGTGCGGGCGCTCTCGGCGGTCGGGACGTCGCTGGCCAGCGGGTACGTCGCCCAGCGGCTGGCCGTCTCCTCCATGCCGCCGCGCAGCGCCATCAGGGCCAGGGTCTCCGGGTCGACGAGCAGCGAGACCGACGCCGCGGTGGCCCCGGCCGCCTTGAGCAGGTGGTCGGTGACGACGGCCGAGACCGCCTGCACGTCCTCCGCGGCCAGCAGCTCGCTGGTCACGTCGGCCAGGCGCCGCAGCCGGGCGCCGAGCGGCCGGCCGGCGGCGTAGGGGTCCGAGGAGTCGTCGGTCCCCTCGACCAGCACCAGCGCCCCGCCGCCGGGCTCGCCACCCAGGCGGGTCCACGAGGTCCGCATCGACACGGGCCGGGACCCGTCGGCCAGCATGGCCAGCTCGCCGGTCCAGGACCCCGTGCGCTCCACGAGGCGGAGCACCTGGTCCACGGCGCCGCGCTCCTCCTCGTGGAAGAGGCGGGTGCGTGCGTCCGCTCGGACGAGGTGGTCGAACGGCGAGCCGAAGAGGTCCAGGGCCGTGGCGTTGGCGTAGACGACCGCGCCCTGCGCGTCGAGCGCGATCGCCGCGACGGTGAGGCCGTCGAGCAGGCCGGCGTCCGGTCGCCACGCTCCGGACGCAGGCCGAGGGGTCGTGGCCACAGCCGGATCGTGCCACGTGGTCCGCGGATCCGGCAGACGCATCGGGGCCCTGTGGGGTGGTTCTCCGATGGCCCGGACGGGTGGTGGCGCTGAGTTCCCGCCGCGCGCCGGGTCCACCTGCTGTGCGCACCCACAACCTGGCCGAGCTCTACGACCTGCCCCCGCTCGCGTGGTCGGCGGTGACCGCCCGCCTCGACGCCGGCGGCCTGACCATGGCCCCCGGCACGGGAGGTCCCGACCGGCACAGCTGCTGGCTGACCACCCTGGACGCCGACGGCGCTCCGCACACGACCGGAGTGGGGGCCGAGTGGCTGGACGGTGCGTGGTGGTTCGAGACGGGGCGCTCCTCCCGCAAGGGCCGCAACCTCGAGCGCGACCCGCGCTGCTCGCTCGCGCTGGCCCTGGACGAGTTCGACCTCGTCGTCCAGGGCACCGCCGCGGTCGTCACCGACCCGGCCACCGTCGCCCGGCTGGCCGAGACCTGGGCGGCCGGCGGCTGGCCGTGCCGTGTCGACCAGACCGGCACCGCCCTCACTGCGGAGTTCAGCGCTCCCTCAGCCGGGCGGCCGCCGTGGCACGTCTACCGGATCAGCGTGGCCTCGGCCGTCGTCCTGTCGACGGTCGAGCCAGGAGGCGCGACGAGGTTCGACTTCT
The DNA here is from genome assembly GCA_964514085.1 of uncultured Nocardioides sp. Taxonomy (GTDB): domain Bacteria; phylum Actinomycetota; class Actinomycetes; order Propionibacteriales; family Nocardioidaceae; genus Nocardioides. Next base: position 6,306 of record CAZEPK010000251.1, on the reverse strand, counting down.
GAGCGGTCTCGTCGTCGCTGCCCCGCTCGGCGGCCTCCTGCGGACCGGGGACCACGTGGGTCCGGGCACGCACCACCGGCACCAGGACCGCCACCAGGGCCGCCAGCGTCGAGGTGGCGACCAGCAGGGCGAAGCCGTGGGTGTAGCCGGACTCGACCGGGAGGCCGTCCGGCTGGAGGTCGGAGGTGATGATGCTGGCCACCACCGCGCTGCCGAGGGCGCCGCCGACCGTGCGGATGTTGGCGTTCATCCCGCTGGCCACCCCGGTCTGCGACTGGGGGACGGCGTCCACGACGAGGCTGGACAGCGCGGCGAAGGCCAGCCCGAAGCCGAGACCCAGCACGGTGGTCTCCACGACCACCGCGGCGACCGAGCCGTGGAACAGGACGATGCCCAGGGTCGCCAGCGCGGTCAGGGTGGCACCCGTGACGAGCACCGCCTTGGAGCCGTACCGGCGCGCGAACCGCCCGGACGCGAGCCCGGCCACGAAGGTCGCGATGCTCTGCGGCAGGAGCAGCAGCCCCGACTCGGTCACCGACAGGCCGAAGCCGTAGCCGGCCGACTCGGGGGTCTGGGTGAACTGCGGCAGGAAGGCGAACATGGCGTACATCCCGATCCCGAAGAGCAGGGCGACCAGGTTCACCGTCCACACGGTCGGGATGCGCATCATCCGCATGTCGACCAGGGGGCTGTCGCTGCGGGCCTCGGCCCAGACCCACAGGGGCAGCACGACCGCGGCGGCGACGAAGAGCCCCACCACCCGGACCGAGCCCCAGCCCCACTGCTGGCCCTGGCTCACGGCGAGCAGCAGCGCGACCAGCCACGCCGACATGAGGAGCGCGGTGCCCACGTTGATCCGGCCCGGGGCGCGCTCCGGCGACTCGGGGACGAAGAGCAGGGCCGCCACCGCCGCGACGAGGGTCATCACCATCGGGATCCAGAAGAGCCAGTGGTAGCTCAGCGCGTCGACGATGGGTCCGGCCAGGACCAGCCCGAACCCGCCGCCCACGGCCAGCAGCGCGGCGGAGGTCCCCACCGCGCCGGCCACCTTCTCGCGCGGGAACTCGTCACGGATGATCCCGAAGGTGAGCGGCAGCACCCCGCCGCCGATGCCCTGGATGGCCCGGGCCGCGATGAGCACGCCGATGGTCGGCGCCAGCGCGGCCAGCAGCGAGCCGAGGGCCAGGGCGCCCAGCGCGACCACCAGCATCCGCTCCTTGCCGACCTTGTCGCCGATGCGCCCGACGATCGGGGTGAAGACCGAGGCGGAGAGCAGGTAGGCGGTGAGCACCCAGGTGACCGTGGCCTGGTCGGTGTGCAGGCCGGCCTCGATCGTCGGCAGCACCGGGTTGACCATCGACTGCAGCAGGGAGAAGGAGCCGACGCCCAGGCAGAGGACCACGAATGTCACGCGGTGGTCGGCCCGCCGTACAGTCCCCGTCACCCCATGCCCAGCACCACGACGCCACCAGGCATTCCGCACGGACGCGGTTGTGACCGATCCCATCGCGTCGTCCGCCGCGGCAGGCGGGGACCGCCGGTGTCAGTGGGCCATGTCGACGAAGCGCGAGTAGTGGCCCTGGAAGGCCACGGTGATGTCGCGGGTGGGGCCGTTGCGGTGCTTGGCCACGATCAGGTCGGCCTCGCCCGGGCGGGTCGACTCGCGCTCGTAGACGTCCTCGCGGTGCAGGAGGATCACCATGTCCGCGTCCTGCTCCAGCGAGCCGGACTCGCGCAGGTCGCTCATCATCGGCTTCTTGTCCGAGCGCTGCTCCGGACCACGGTTGAGCTGGGAGAGCGCGATGATCGGCACGCCGAGCTCCTTGGCCAGCAGCTTGATCTGGCGGGAGAACTCCGAGACCTCCAGCTGGCGGGACTCGACCTTCTTGCCCGAGCTCATCAGCTGCATGTAGTCGATGACGATGAGCCGCAGGTCGTGGCGCTGCTTGAGCCGGCGCGCCTTGGCCCGGATCTCCATCATCGTCATGTTGGGCGAGTCGTCGATGAAGACCGGCGCGCTGGAGACCTCGCCCATCTTGCGGGCCAGCTTGGTCCAGTCGTCCTCGCTGAGCTGGCCGTTGCGGATGTGGTTGAGCGGCACCTTGGCCTCGGCCGAGAGCAGCCGCATGGTGATCTCGGAGCGCGTCATCTCCAGGCTGAAGAAGCAGCTCGTCATGTTGTTGTGGATCGAGGCCGCCCGGCACAGGTCCAGGGCCAGCGTGGACTTCCCCATCGCCGGGCGGGCCGCCACGATGATCATCTGGCCGGCGTGCAGGCCGTTGGTGAGGTCGTCGAGCTCGACGAAGCCGGTGGGTACGCCGTAGAGGCCGGCCTCGCGGTTGCCGATGGCCTCGATCTCGTCGAGGACGCCGTCCATGATCTCCGAGAGCGGCGCGTAGTCCTCGCTGCTGCGCTTGTCGGTGACCTGGTAGACCTCGGCCTGCGCCTGGTCGACGAGGTCGTCCACGTCGCCCTCGCCGGCGTAGCCGAACTGCACGATGCGGGTGCCGGCGTTGACCAGCCGGCGCAGGATCGCCTTCTCGCGCACGATCTCGGCGTAGTAGCCGGCGTTGGCTGCGATCGGCACCGAGGCGGTGATGGTGTGGAGGTAGGGGGCGCCGCCCACCCGCTGCAGCTCGCCGCGCCGCTGGAGCTCGTTGGCCACCGTCACCATGTCGGCGGGCTCGCCCCGGCCGTAGAGGTCGATGATCGCGTCGTGGATGGTCTCGTGGCTGGGCCGGTAGAAGTCCGTGCCCCGGACCACCTCGGCCACGTCGGCGATCGCGTCCTTGGAGATCATCATGGCGCCGAGGACCGACTGCTCGGCCGCCATGTCCTGGGGCGGCGTCCGGTCGCCGCGGGAGCCCGGCTCGGCCACCGGACCCGGACCCGACATGGGCCCCGACATCGGCCAGGCGTCGGACTCGGTCAGGCTCACGGGGGCTCCAGGGTCGAGGTGGATGGAGGGGGGATGACGAGGGATCGAGGGGGGATCGGGTGGGGACGACGGGTCCTGCTGGGCCGCGGGCGGCCGTGTGGTGCGTGTGGCCGGAGGGACGGCAGGGGAACGACGTCGACGCTAGGGCCGAGCGCCGACAGCGCCGGACGGACCGGCGGCTCGGAGGAACCTACGCAGCCGTGGCGGCTCCTGGGAAGCCCGTCGTCCACACCCCCTGGGGACAACGGCGCGGATCGCGTGGACTACGGCCGAGGACCTGTGCACAGCTTGGGGACAGAGCTGTGGAACTGGCCCGCCGCCGGCCCGGCCGCACCGCTCTGACCTGCCCGAACGGCCGTCCACGGGTGTGGAGCCCAGAAAGTCGGGCCCGGTGTCCGTTCACCGGACGGCCATCCGAGCGTCGTCGGGTGGCTTTGTCGACAAAGCCCTGACGGCGCTCCTGACGATGGTCATCCACACCTTTCTCCACCGGTGTGCATGGACTAGTCCCGTGCGGGTCAACCCAGCCGACGAGCCCCTTACACCGACTAGTCACCCGGCCCCGGGCCCAGGTCCGGCATCTACCCTGCTGCCATGCTCCCCTCCCCCGTTCGTCGAGCGCTGCTCCCTGTCCTGGTGGGGGTGCTCGCCGGCCTCCTCCCCCTGCTCCCGGCCGCCCCGGCGCACGCGTCGGCGACCTGCCAGAGCGAGGCGCCCAACGCCCTCGGCCTGACCTGCGACGACCAGACCCCGCCCGACACCGTGAGCGCGGCCGGCTCGCAGACCGGCAGCGGCCAGGTCACGGTCACCGCGTCGTCGTCGTACGGGACGACCGGCGACACCGGCCCGGTGGCCTTCGAGTGCCAGCTCGGCGGCACCGCCCCCTGGGGCCCGTGCGTCCTCTCCGGCCTCGCCGCCGGCGCCCACGACGTCGCGGTCCGCGCGGTCGACACCGCCGACCGGGCCCGCACCGTCCCCTGCGACACCTTCTTGTGCTCGGGCCCCGAGACACCGGACTACGACGCCACCCCCGCGACCGTGCGCGTCACGGTCACCGGTGGTGGCGGCACCGGCGGGGGCGGTGGCACCGTCCCGCCGCCGCCCGGGCCCGGCGGCGCTCCGGAGACCCAGATCAGCGGTGGCCCCAGCGACAAGATCACCCCGGACCAGCCGGTGGCGCTGACCAAGCGGCTCAGCTTCGTGCTCACCGCCAGCGAGGCGGTGACCTACAACTGCGCGGTCAACGCCCAGAAGGTGCCCTGCCACGAAGGAGTCAACGTCCTGCGCCGGCTCAGGCCGGGCACCGCCGTGCTGGTCGCGCAGGCGGTCGACGCCGAGGGCAACTTCGACGCCACCCCCGCCAGCCTCACCTTCTACGTGCCCTACGACCTGAGCGCCCGGCAGGGCAAGGGCTGGAAGGAGGTCAGGTCGCGCGCGGCCTACGCGGGCGACTACGTGGTGACCACCCGCCAGGGCGCGGTGCTGACCCTGGGCAGGGTCAAGGGCGTGCACGAGCTGCGGCTGATCGCCCCGACGGGACCCCGCCTGGGCAAGGTCGCGGTGCGCGTGGGCAAGGGCGCGTGGACCAAGGTGGACCTCGGCTCCGCCAAGGCCCGCAAGCTGGTGGTCTTCGAGCTGCGCGGCGCGGACGCGGGCGCGCTCAGCGGTGCCGTCCAGGTCACGGCGCTGCGGGTGCCTGCGGGCGGGGCGGTCGCCGTGGACGCCATCGTGGCCCGCTGACTCCTCGAGCGCACCCGGACGTACGACGGCCCCGCGCGGCTCGGTGAGCCGGCGGGGCCGTCGTGCGGTGTGGCTGTGGTGCGTCGGTGTCAGGCGGAGACGACGTTGAGGGCCACCGTGGCGGAGACCTCGTCGTGCAGCCGGACGGTCACCTCGTGGTTGCCGAGCGCCTTGATCGGGTTGCCGACCGCGATGGTGCGCTTGTCGACGTCCTGGCCAGAGGCGCTGCTGAGCGCCTCGGCGAGGTCGGTGACGGTGACGGCGCCGAAGAGCCGGCCGCCCTCGCCCGCCCGGACCTTGACCTGGACCGGGGCCGACTCGAGCTTGGCCTTGATGGCCTCGGCGGAGTCGTGGTCACGGACCGACCGCGCGGTGCGGGCCTTCTTGATGGAGTCGATGGTCTTCTCGCCGCCGCGGGTCCAGCGGATCGCTGCGCCACGGGGGACGAGGTAGTTGCGGCCGTAGCCGTCCTTGACCTCGACCACGTCGCCCGGGGCACCGAGACCGGTGACCTCCTGGGTGAGGATGAGCTTCATCTGCGGTGTCTCCTCTCTCAGCGACCGGTGGACGTGTAGGGCAGCAGGGCGACCTCGCGGGCGTTCTTGACCGCGATGGCGACGTCCCGCTGGTGCTGGACGCAGTTGCCGGTCACCCGACGCGCGCGGATCTTGCCGCGGTCGGAGATGAACTTCCGGAGCAGGGCGGTGTCCTTGTAGTCGGCACCGGTCGCCTTCTCCTTGCAGAACTGGCAGACCTTCTTCTTGGGCTTGCGGAGTACGGGCTTGGCCATTGTGGTGCTTCCTCCTCAGAAGCCCGGCCCCTCGTCGGGGCCGGAATGGTCGGTGGGAAAGGTTGCTGGATCAGAACGGGGGCTCGTCGGCCGGTACGCCGGGAGCACCCCACGGGTCGTTGGCGCCGCTGCCGCCCTGGCCGCCGCCGGACGGGGCCGGGGTCGCCCACGGGTCGTCCGCCGGGGCCGAGGACCCACCGGACTGGCCGCCGGACGGGCCACCGGACGGGCCACCCTGGCCGCCGCCGCCGGAGTAGCCGCCCCCGCCGCCCTGGCGGCTGGTGCGGTTGACCTTGGCGGTGGCGAACTTCAGCGAGGGACCGATCTCGTCGACCTCGAGCTCGAAGACGGTGCGCTTCTCACCCTCGCGGGTCTCGTAGGTGCGCGCCTTGAGCCGGCCCTGGACGACGACCCGCATGCCCCGCTGGAGCGACTCGGCGACGTTCTCGGCCGCCTGGCGCCAGATGGAGCAGCGGAGGAACATCGCCTCCTGGTCGACCCACTCGTTGGAGTTCTTGTCGAACGTCCGCGGGGTGGAGGCCACCGTGAAGTTGGCGACCGCAGCGCCCGAGGGCGTGAAGCGCAGCTCCGGGTCGTCGGTGAGGTTGCCGACCACGGTGATGATGGTCTCGCCTGCCATGAGCTCTCCTTGTTGGTCCCGCTGGTTGATCCGTCCGGTGTCCCACCATCGTTGCGGCAGGCACCGACGGTGGGAAGCGGTCGTCCACAGGCGCCGTCAGGCGCCCGCGGTGTCGGCTACTTGCCGCCGCCAGTGCCGTCGGGCCGGATGACCTTGGTGCGCAGGATCGACTCGTTCAGCGTGAGCTGGCGGTCGAGC
>CAZEPK010000250.1:0-7667 GCA_964514085.1 uncultured Nocardioides sp. | reverse complement strand
CCTCCCGAGGCCGCAACATTTTCCATAGATACCACAACAGGTTTTTTGTATTTTGCCTTTTTCTTTTACAGTTCTTGGTAAATTTCCTGCAAGGCCCCGCCCGCCGCCCCGGCCGAGCTCGACGAGCTCTACGACGACGGCGTCCTCGACCTCGCCTCCGCCCGCGACCTGCCCTGCCACTCCGGCCTGGTGCTGCTCTCCGACCGCGGTACGGCGCTGGGCCGCGTGGGTGCGGACAAGCAGGTGCACCTGGTGCGCGGGGACCGCGAGGCGTTCGGCATCCACGGCCGCTCGGCCGAGCAGCGGATCGCCCTGGAGATGCTGCTCGACCCCGAGGTCGGCATCGTCTCGCTGGGTGGCCGGGCCGGCACCGGCAAGTCGGCGCTGGCCCTGTGCGCGGGCCTCGAGGCGGCCCTGGAGCGCGGGCAGCACAAGAAGGTCGTCGTCTTCCGCCCGCTCTTCGCCGTCGGCGGCCAGGAGCTGGGCTACCTGCCCGGCTCGGAGACCGAGAAGATGGCGCCCTGGGCGCAGGCGGTCTTCGACACGCTCGGCGCCATCACCTCCCGCGAGGTGATCGAGCACGTCCTGGACCGGGGGATGCTCGAGGTGCTCCCGCTCACCCACATCCGCGGCCGCTCGCTCCACGACGCCTACGTCATCGTCGACGAGGCCCAGTCGCTGGAGCGCAACGTGCTGCTGACGGTGCTCTCGCGCATCGGGGCGGGCTCCAAGGTGGTGCTGACCCACGACGTGGCCCAGCGCGACAACCTCCGCGTCGGCCGCCACGACGGCGTGGTGGCGGTGGTCGAGAAGCTCAAGGGCCACCCCCTCTTCGCCCACGTGACGCTGACCCGCTCCGAGCGGTCACCCATCGCGGCTCTGGTCACCGAGATGCTGGAGAACGTCACGCTCTGAGGCTCCTGTGACTGCTGTGACAGGTGAGTCATCCGAACGCACACGTTCCTCCTGGTTCGGTTTGCAACCACCTGCCGACTCAGGCAAGGTGAACGCGATTCCTCAGCGCGTCCTCGTCCGCCCGTCGAACCACCGCAAAGGCCCCCATCCGTGTCGTCGTCCCCGTCGCAGGCCGGTAAGCACCGCGCCTCCAAGGCCCGACGCGCGCCCAAGGCGGCCCTCAAGACCTCGCTGACGCTCTCCTCGATGGCGGTCGTGGCGACCGGCTTCGCGGTCGGGAGCGGCGCCCTGTCGCTGAGCGCCGACGGCTCGCGGACGCCGAGCTCGAACGTCGCCGACGTCGGCACGACCTCGGTGGAGGCCGGCGCGCCGGCCCAGCAGTCGGTCCCCCAGACGCAGGCCGACCAGGACGCCGACCTCGCGTCGGTCGAGGCGGACCGCTCGCAGGAGCTGGTGACCCGCTCCGACAGCCGGGCCAAGGCCGACCCGCTGAAGAAGGACACCCTCTCGCTGGGCGCCGGCAACACCATGTCGCGCACCGAGGACCTGTCCGACGAGGACCCGCGCCTCATCGCCAAGGCCCTGCTCTCGACCTTCGGCTGGGACGAGAGCCAGTTCGGCTGCCTCGACTCGCTGTGGACCCGCGAGTCGGGCTGGAACGTGCACGCCGACAACCCGAGCTCCTCGGCCTACGGCATCCCGCAGGCGCTTCCCGGCTCCAAGATGGCCTCGGCCGGGTCCGACTGGGCCACCAACCCGGTCACCCAGATCAAGTGGGGCCTGGGCTACATCCAGGACCGCTACGGCTCTCCGTGCTCGGCCTGGGGCCACAGCCAGAGCCACGGTTTTTACTGATTGTTTACCCCCGCGAGCTTCGGCCCGGCACCCACGACGGACTGCTTGCTCCGCTGCGCGGGCTTCGCCGTCCATCGTGGCCGCCGAGCCGATCGCGGGGCGCGCGAGCTCCGCTCGCCACCTCGCTGCGCTCGCACGCGTGGTCGCCTACCCCCGGTGGCTGGTTGTCTACCCCCGCGAGTTTCGGCCCCACTCCCGTGACGACGCTCGCTGGCGCTCGCCCTCGCTGACGACCGATCCAGCGCAATTGCGCTGGATCGGTCCGTCTCGGACTGATCAGGTCGCGGTGAAGACGGTCACGTAGCCGGCGTACTGACGGGGCCAGCCGTCTTCGTCGAGGGTCCAGTCGACGTCCTCGCCGGAGCTCTTGAGGTAGGCCAGGGCTGCGTCGCGGTCGGGGAACGTGGCGCGGGTCTCGACGTCCTGGCGGGTCACCGTGGTGAAGTGGCGGCGCAGGGCCTGCTCGCCGTTCTCGCTGCTGAACGTGGTGTGCATGGCCTCGCCGCCCGCCTCGCGGCGCAGGGCGGCGACGTGCTCGTCGCCGTTGGTGACGGCGACGAAGAGGCCGCCTGGGCGCAGCACCCGTCGCACCTCGGCCAGGCCGCGGTCGAGGTCCGGCACGTGGTAGAGCATCCACAGGGCCAGCACCGTGTCGTACGCCGCGTCGGGGGCCAGCAGGTGCTGGACGTCCTGCAGCTGGGCCGGCACGCCGCGCTCGCGGGTGAGCTCGACGAACCGCTGCGACTGGTCGGTGGCCAGCAGCGCGATCCCGGGGAGCTCCTCGACCAGGCGGGCGGCGAAGGCGCCCGGGCCGCAGCCGACCTCCAGCACGTCCGGCATCCCGCGGTGGGCGGGCAGGGCCTCGCGGACCGCCGCCACGACCAGGTCGAGAGGGTCGACGCCGGCCGGGCCGGGACCCCAGACGGACCCGCGGACCGCCAGGTTGGTCTCGTCGGCGTACTGCTCCCGCACCCCCGCGGGGTCGGTCAGGCCGCCGGTCACGGGTGCGTCATCGACTCGACGTCGAGGGCCTCGTCGAGCTGCTCCTCGGTGAGCTCGCCGCGCTCGACGTAGCCCAGCCGCAGGACGGTCTCGCGGATCGTCGCGCCGTCGGCCAGCGCCTGCTTGGCGATCTTGGCGGCCGCCTCGTAGCCGACGTGCTTGTTGAGCGGGGTGACCACGGAGGGCGAGGACTCGGCGTACTGGCGCATCCGGTCGGCGTCGGCCGTGATGCCGTCGACGCACCGCTCGGCCAGCAGCCGGGAGGAGGCGGCGAGGAGGCGGACCGACTCCAGGACGTTGCGGGCGATGACCGGCATCGCGACGTTGAGCTCGAAGGCGCCGCTGGCCCCCGCCACGGTCACCGCCGTGTCGTTGCCGATGACCTGCGCGCAGACCATGAGCGTGGCCTCGGGCAGCACCGGGTTGACCTTGCCCGGCATGATGCTCGACCCCGGCTGCAGGTCGGGGAGGTGGATCTCCGCGAGGCCGGTCGTCGGTCCCGACGACATCCAGCGCAGGTCGTTGCAGATCTTGGTCAGCCCCACCGCGTAGGTCTTGAGGACGCCGCTGAGCTCGACCAGCGAGTCCCGGGTGCCCTGGGCCTCGAAGTGGTTGCGGGCCTCGGTGAACGGCGTGCCCGTGGCCTCGGAGAGCACCTCGATCACCCGGGCCGGGAAGCCGTCGGGGGTGTTGATGCCGGTGCCCACGGCGGTCCCGCCCAGCGGCAGCTCCCGCACCCGCGGCAGGACCGACTCCAGCCGCTCGGCGGCGTAGCGGACGGTCGCGGCGTACCCGCCGATCTCCTGGCCCAGCATCACCGGCGTCGCGTCCATCAGGTGGGTGCGGCCCGACTTCACCAGGCCGGCGAACTCGGTGGCCTTCGCCTCCAGGGAGGTGGCCAGCACGTCGAGCGCCGGCAGCAGGTCGCCGGTCACTGCCAGGGACGCGGCGACGTGGATGGCGGTGGGGAAGGTGTCGTTGGAGGACTGGGAGGCGTTGACGTGGTCGTTGGGGTGCACGTCAGTGCCCGACCGGGCGGCCAGCGAGGCGATCACCTCGTTGGCGTTCATGTTGGAGCTGGTGCCGGAGCCGGTCTGGAAGACGTCGATGGGGAAGGCGTCGTCGTGCTCGCCGGCGGCCACCGCGCGCGCCGCCTCCTCGACCGCCCCGGCCCGCGCCTCGTCCAGCACGCCGAGCTCGCCGTTGACCCGGGCCGCGGCGGCCTTGACCTCGCCGATGGCGTGGACCAGGGCCGGCTCGATCGGCGTCCCGCTGATCGGGAAGTTCTCCACCGCCCGCTGGGTCTGGGCCCGCCACAGGGCCTCCCGGGGCACCTGGACCTCGCCCATCGAGTCGTGCTCGGTGCGGAACTCCTGCTCGGCCATGCTCCGAACGTACCCACCGAAACCCCTTTGCCCGCGGGTGCCGGGTCCGTGAGGCTCGTCGCATGGACCACACCGACCAGCTCGCCGCCCTCTGGCCGCCGTTCGCGTTGAGGGTGACCTGCGGACCGCTGGTGCTGCGGCCGCTGCGCGACGCGGACTTCCCCGAGGTGCTCGCGGTGGTCCACGCCGGGGTGCACGACCCCGAGGCGCGCCCGTTCTACTTCCCGTGGACCGATGCGAAGGGGGCGGAGCTGGACCGCTCCTTCCTGCAGTACCACTGGCGCGCCCGCGTGGAGCTCTCACCGGCGACCTGGGCGCTGGACCTCGGGGTGTGGGAGGACGGCACCTTCGTCGGCGTCCAGGGCGTCAGCACCCGCGACTTCGCGGTGACGCGCACCGGCGAGACCGGGTCCTGGCTGGGGCAGCAGTTCCACGGCCGCGGCCTCGGGACGCTGATGCGCCAGGCCATCTGCGTGCTGTGCCTCGACCACCTGGGCTTCGAGGAGGTGACCTCCGGCGCCTTCGCCGACAATCCCGCGTCGCTGGCGGTCAGCCGCAAGGTCGGCTACCGGGTCGACGGCCAGCAGCGGCTGGCCCGCAAGGGTGAGGTGGCGACCAACATCCGGCTGGTCCTCGCCCCCGAGGACCTGGTGCGGCCGCCGCACGAGGTGCACGTGGAGGGCGCCGAGGCGTTCCTCGACCTGGTTCAGGCCCGGGCGACGTAGAGCCAGTACTCCTCGTCGCGCTCGTGCAGCTGCACGGCCTGCGCCTGCTCGTCGACCTCGTCGAAGACGCCGCGCAGCGCCTGCTCCAGCTCCGGAGCCCGGTCCGCGCTCCACACCACGAGGGCCCCACCCGGCCGCAGCACCCGTCGCACCTCGCCGAGCGCGGGCGGCTCGTAGAGCGCCGCGTTGCCGGCGTGGACCAGGTGGCCGGGCCCGTTGTCGACGTCGAGCAGCACGAGGTCGTACGACGCGGGCCGGGCCTCCTGGAGGGCCACGGCGACGTCGGCGACCACGACGGTGACGCGTTCGTCGGCCAGCAGGGCCGGCCCGTCGGGCACCAGCCCGGCGCGCATCCACTCCACCAGGTCGGGCTCGATCTCCACGACCGCGCACTTCTCGACGCGCGAGTCGGCCAGCACCTCGTGCATCGTGTAGCCCAGCCCCAGGCCACCCACGATGACGGCCGCGGGCGTCTGGACCAGCGCCAGGGCGGCTTGGGCCATGGCCCGCTCGGTGCTCACCTCGACGGTGTCCATCACGAAGACGCCGTTGGCCCGCAGCTCCAGCGAGGTCGGGCCTCCGTCGACCGGCCGCCGCTCGCGCAGCACCAGCTCACCGCGCTCGGTCTCGGCCCGCGCGATTTCGGCGTACTCCAGCTCCGGCGACGTCACCCGGCCACCCTGCCAGCCGGGTGGGTGGATCAGTCGAAGAGCTCGCTGAGCCAGCTCTCCTTGCGCTTGCGCCGGTGGGGCTCCTGGTGCTGCGACCGGTACGCCGCAGGCTGGGCGGACTGCTGGTGCGCCGGCGCGGCCGGCGCGGGGGCCGGAGCCACGTGGGTCAGGGACCGCTCGATCAGCTTGTCGAGCTCGCCGCGGTCGAGCCAGACACCGCGGCAGGTCGGGCAGTAGTCGATCTCGATGCCGCTGCGCTCGCTCATCGTGAGGGTGGTTCCGTCGGTCGGGCACTGCATGGCGTCCTCCTGGGTGTGTGACCGGACAACGGGCGTGGGGCGCTGGCAGGTTCCGGGCAGGTGCGATCCTCAGGAGATCCTCAGGGAAGGGCCGGAGCACTACGGTCGGTGCATGAAGCGCCTCGCCGTCCTGGCCCTGCTCCTCACGGCCGCCGCCACCGGTGCTCCCGGCGCGCAGGCCGCCCCGGCGCCGTCGATCGACTGGGGCATCTCGAACTGGGTGGCGGGCGTGCAGATGAGCACCAGCTTCCCCTCCGCGACCGACCGGCAGGTGCACGTGCGCTTCAAGCGCGTGGGGGGCGACGGGCAGCGCCAGGTCCGGATGGGGGAGCGGGTCAAGGAGCCGGGCTCGCACCGGTGGACGCCCTACGCCTTCACCCGGCCGGCGAAGCTGCAGGTGGGCGAGAAGCTGGTGCTCACCACCGTCGGCGCGCTGCCGTGCGAGCCGGCCAAGGCCCCGCTCGGCGTCCGCCTCGACATGCGGATCAAGCAGCCGGGCGAGCCGTGGGGCCGCTGGGTGACCTGGATCAGCGACGACAACCTGCTGCTCGACTGCACCGAGAACCCGTAGCCGCCCCTACTCCGCCGAGCGGACCCTGATCCCCGTGACCGGCACCGTCACCGTGCCCGAGGGGTCGGTGAAGAAGTCGTTGCCCTTGTCGTCGACCACGATGAAGGCCGGGAAGTCCTCGACCTCGATCTTCCACACGGCCTCCATGCCGAGCTCCTCGTACTCGAGCACCGACACCTCCTTGATGCAGTCCTGGGCCAGTCGCGCGGCCGGGCCGCCGATCGAGCCCAGGTAGAAGCCGCCGTGGGCGTGGCAGGCCTCGGTCACCGCCTTGGAGCGGTTGCCCTTGGCCAGCATCACCATGGAGCCCCCGGCCGCCTGGAGCTGCTCGACGTAGGAGTCCATCCGGCCCGCGGTGGTCGGGCCGAAGGAGCCCGAGGCCAGCCCCTGCGGGGTCTTGGCCGGCCCGGCGTAGTAGACGGGGTGGTCGCGCAGGTAGCCCGGCATCTCCTCACCGGCGTCGAGGCGCTCCTTGATCTTGGCGTGCGCGATGTCGCGGGCCACCACGAGCGGCCCGGTCAGCGACAGCCGGGTCTTGACCGGGTACGCCGAGAGCTGGGCCAGGATCTCGGCCATCGGCCGGTTCAGGTCGACGGCGACCACCTCGCCCGCCGAGATGTCCTCGGCCACGCCGGCGTCGGGCATGTACTGCGCCGGGTCGGTCTCGAGCTGCTCGAGGAAGACGCCCTCGGCGGTGATCTTGCCCAGGGCCTGGCGGTCCGCCGAGCACGACACCGCGATCGCCACCGGGCACGACGCCCCGTGCCGCGGCAGCCGGACCACCCGCACGTCGTGGCAGAAGTACTTGCCGCCGAACTGTGCGCCGATCCCGAAGGACTGGGTCAGCCGGAAGACCTCCTCCTCGAGCTCGAGGTCACGGAAGCCGTGCGCGTCCATGCTCCCGGTGGTGGGCAGGTCGTCGAGGTAGTGGGCCGAGGCGTACTTCGCGGTCTTGAGCGCGAACTCCGCCGACGTGCCGCCGATGACCACGGCCAGGTGGTACGGCGGGCAGGCGGCGGTGCCGAGCGAGCGGATCTTCTCGTCGAGGAACTGCAGCATGCGCTGGGGGTTCAGGACCGCCTTCGTCTCCTGGTAGAGGAAGGACTTGTTGGCCGAGCCGCCGCCCTTGGCCATGAAGAGGAACTTGTAGGCCGGCTCGCCGTGGTCCTCCGTGGCGTACAGCTCGATCTGGGCCGGCAGGTTGGTGCTGGTGTTCTTCTCCTCCCAGGTGGTCAGCGGCGCGA
>CAZEPK010000249.1:0-7679 GCA_964514085.1 uncultured Nocardioides sp. | reverse complement strand
CGAGCGGCACGGTCGAGGGTTCCAAGCAGTAGTCGACCGACCCACCAAGGGTTGTTGAGGAGAGGCCCCGGACCGCAAGGTCCGGGGCCTCTTCGTATACCCCGGCGAGCTTCGGCCTGGATGTCCCCGACGACGCGAGCTCCGCTCGCAGACGCCCCGGCACTCGCTGGCGCTCGCTCCGGGGCTGTCTCGTCGGGGCCAGTCCGGGGAGCGGTGCCCTGGCACCCGTTGTCCCCAGGGACAACCGTTGCCTGCCCACCGCCCGCCTGTGGAGGACGGGCGCCAGGCCACCGCCCCTCGGTCCGGGCCCGGACCCAGCACCGGGTCGCCCGGCTTCGAGGCTCAGGCGCAGGACGCCTTCGCACCTCAGCCACCGTGCGCGGACGAAGCGTCGGCGCGGCCCCGCCTGCCTACTTCTCCGCGGTCGAGTCCCCCAGCGACTCGATGTGCAGCGTCATCTTCTTGAGCAGCTTGTTGAGGGTGCCCAGCTCGGACGGCGTCAGCACCTGGGCCACGTCGTCCTCGGCCGACCCGCGCAGGTTCATCGCCTGACGCCACAGGCGCAGGCCCTCCCGGGTGGCCTCGACCTCGACGCGGCGGCGGTCGCCGGCGTCGGGCATGCGCTTGAGCCAGCCCTTCTTCTCCATGCTGTCGAGCCGACCGGTGACGCCGGCGTTGGAGACGCCCATCTCCTGGGCCAGCTCGCCGGGCGAGGCGTGGCCCGGGGTGTCGCGGATCATCAGCGCGTGCAGGGTCTCGTACTCGAAGTCCTGCAGGCCGACCTCGGCCATGGCGTCCTTGCTGGTGCTCTTGAACCACCGCTGGATCTGGCCGATCCTGACGGTCATCGCCTCGATGTCGTCGTCGAAGGGCCGCTCCAGGACCCAGTGGTCGCGCCAGCGCTCCACGTGCACGTCGGCCTCGTCCTTGGTCACGGCCCCATCCTACCGATTATTTCGTTGACGAATATTTCGCTGGCGAATAGTCTCCGGTGCATGACCACCAGTGCGGGCGACCACCCGCTGCGGCACGCGCCGTTCCGCTGGCTGGTCACCGGTACGACGGTCAACCTGCTCGGCAGCGGCATCGCGCCGGTGGCCCTGGCCTTCGCCGTGCTGGACCTCGGGGGCGGCGCCTCGGAGCTCGGCCTCGTCGTGGGGCTCTACGCGCTGGCCGACGTGGCGGCGGTGCTGTTCGGCGGCGTGCTGGGCGACCGGCTCCCCCGCACCGTGATGATGCAGGGCTCCTCGGCCGCGGCCGCCGTGGTGCAGGGGCTGGTCGCGGCGTCGCTCATCGGCGGCTGGTCCAGCATTCCCCTGCTGGCGGGCCTGGGGATGGTCAACGGCGCGCTGAGCGCCCTGGGCGGGCCCAGCTCGTCCGCGATCACCCAGCAGACCGTCCCGGCCGGCCTCCTGCAGCGGGCGATCTCGTGGCGCCGCATCGCCCAGAACGTCGCGCTCATCCTCGGCAACGGCGTGGCCGGTCTGCTGGTGGTCTGGGTGGGCAGCGGCTGGGCGCTGGCCTTCGACGCGCTCACCTTCGCGCTGGCCGCCGTGCTCTTCTCCCAGGTGCGGGTCGCTCCGGTGGCCGCGTCCACCACCTCCGCGGAGCAGGCCGGGCTCTGGAGCGAGGTGGCCGCGGGGTTCCACGAGGTCATGCGGCACACCTGGCTGTGGCTGCTGATCCTCCAGGCGCTGCTCTACCACCTGTTCTACGGCGGGGCGCAGGGCGTCCTCGGGCCGATCGTCGTGAGCGACAGCCTGGGCCGGCCCGCGTGGGGCTGGGCGCTGTCCACCATGATGCTCGGCTTCGTGGTCGGCGGCCTGGTGACGCTGCGCTGGCGGCCGCGCCATGCGCTGTTCGTCGGCACCTGCTTCCTGGCCCTCACCGCGGCCTTCCCGTTCGCCATGGCCTGGTCGGACTCGCTGGCGGTCGTGCTGCTCGGCGCCGCCCTGCACGGCTTCGGCCTGGAGATCTTCAGCGTCGGCTGGGACCTGTCCATCCAGGAGCAGGTCGACCCCGACAAGCTGGCCCGGGTCTACTCCTTCGACATGATCGGGTCGTTCATCGCCCGGCCCGTCGGGCTGGTCCTCACCGGCCCGCTGGCCGCGCTGGTGGGCAGCCGCACCTGGCTGACCGTCGTCGGCGCCGTGATCGTCGGCAGCGTGCTGGTGGCCCTCACCTCGACCGACGTACGACGTCTCGAGCGCAAGGACCCCACGGCCGACCCCGAGGGCCTGCCGGTCGACCAGGCGGCGGCTACGGGGCCTTGAGCCCGTCGCGCTCCGAGTCGACGTCCTCGGCCAGCGTGCCGAGGTAGAGCTCGATGACCTTGGGGTCCTTGGCCAGCTCACGGCCGGTGCCGGTGTAGGCGTCCCGGCCCTGGTCGAGGACGTAGCCACGGTCGCAGATCTGCAGGCAGCGGCGGGCGTTCTGCTCCACCATCACCACGCACACGCCGGTCTTGTTGATCCGGCGGGTGCGGATGAACGTCTCGTCCTGGCGGACCGGCGACAGCCCGGCCGACGGCTCGTCGAGCAGCAGGACCGACGGCTCCATCATCAGCGCGCGGGCCATGGCCAGCGACTGGCGCTCACCACCGGAGAGGGCGCCGGCCGAGCGGGTACGGCGCTCGTGCAGCACCGGGAAGAGGTCCCACATCGCGTCGAGCCGCTCGCGCACCTTCTTGGGGCGCAGGAAGAGCCCCATCATGAGGTTCTCCTCGATGCTCAGCGAGGGGAACACGTTGTTGGTCTGGGGGACGAAGCCGACGCCCATCTCGACCAGCGTGTTGGCGCGCAGGTTGGTGATGTCCTGCGTGCCGAGGTGCACGCTGCCGGACCGGATCTTGACCAGGCCGAACATGGCCTTGAGCAGCGTCGACTTGCCGGCGCCGTTGGGCCCGATGATGCCGATCATCTCGCCCGGGTAGGCGACCAGGCTGCAGCCGTTGAGGATGTTGACGCCGGGCAGGTAGCCGGCGACCAGGTCCTTGGCCTCGATGACCGCGGTCTGCTGCTGGGTGGCGGTGCTCATGAGTGCTCCTCGTCGCGCTGGGCGTCTTCCTGAGCGACCTCCTGCTCGAGCTGCTCGAGCGTGGCGTCGGAGAGGAGGGCGTCGTCGCCCAGGTCGGTGTCGTGGTGGGCGCCCAGGTAGGCGTCGATGACGGCCTGGTTGGACATCACGGTGTCGGCCGGGCCCTCGGCCACGATGCGGCCCTCGGCCATCACCACGACCCAGTCGGAGATGTGGCGCACGACGTGCATGTCGTGCTCGACGAAGAGCACCGTGGTGCCGTCGTCGCGCAGGCTCTGGATGTGGCCGAGCAGCGACTGCGTCAGCGCCGGGTTCACGCCGGCCATCGGCTCGTCGAGCATGATCATCTTCGGGTCGCTCATCAGGGCCCGGGCCATCTCGAGCAGCTTGCGCTGGCCGCCCGAGAGGGAGCCGGCGTAGTCGCTGCGCTTGTCGAGCAGCTTGAACCGGTCGAGGAGCTCCTCGGCCTTGGTCTCGATCTGCTTCTCCTGGGCGCTCCAGCTCGGCCAGAACAGGCACTTGGCGAGGTTCTCGCCCGCCTGGTTCTGCGCACCCAGCATCATGTTGTCCATCACCGTCATCCGGCTGAGCGCCTTGGTCAGCTGGAAGGTGCGGACCATGCCGGACTTGGCCACCCGCGAGGCCGAGGTCCGGTTGAGCGCGACGCCGTCGAAGCTCCAGTTGGCCCCGTGGCCCGCGCTGGAGGGCCGGTCGAAGCCGGTGATGAGGTTGAAGAACGTCGTCTTGCCGGCGCCGTTGGGGCCGATGAGGGCCGTGATCAGGCCGCGCTGGACCTCGAGGTGACCCACGTCGACGGCGGTGATGCCGCCGAACTGGCGGACGATGTTGTCCACCGACAGGATCGAGTCGGGCTTGGCCGAGCCCGGCGACTGGTCCACGCCGGACATCAGGTCGCGCCGGGCGGCCGGGTCGGACAGGCCCTTGGCGGTGGTGGTCTCAGACATTGAATCGCAGCTCCCTCTTGTCACCCAGGATGCCTTGTGGTCTGAAGATCACCAGCAGCATCAGCGCCACGCCGACGACGATGAAGGCGAACTGGCTGGTCTGCTGGCCGTTCATGATGTTGAGGTACTTGTCGGAGGACAGGTAGGTCTGCGACGCGGCGATGATGAAGATGCGGCCGACGTAGAAGATCAGCGTGCCGAGCACCGGGCCCCAGATCGTCGCGGCGCCACCGAGCAGCAGGGCGGTGTAGGCGAAGAAGGTGATCGAGCGGCCCAGCGAGTCGGGCTGCACGGTCGCCGGCAGGACGTACATCATCCCGCCGAGCGCGCCGAACAGGCCGCCGATGACCAGGGCCTGCATCTTGATGGCGAAGACGTTCTTCCCGAGGCTGCGCATGGCGTCCTCGTCCTCGCGCACGCCCTTGAGCGCACGGCCCCACGGGCTCCTGGTCAGGCCGATCACGATCAGGAGGCTGATGCCGACGATCACCCAGGTGATGAAGGTGAACCACCAGCCGTCGACACCGGTGTTCTGCTGCCCCACCGGGGCCAGGAAGAAGACCATCAGGACCGTCAGCACGAGCGCGCCGGCGATCGCCGCCCCGCGGGCCGGGCCCTCCAGCCCCATCTTGCCCTTGCCGATCCGGACGACGGCCCAGATCAGGGCGATGACGATGATCCAGCCGATGAGCCGCACCAGCGTCGAGCCACCGGCCACGTCGGTGTAGTTGAAGGCCAGGAGCTGCGTGCTGCCGCTGCCGAACGGCGAGAGGTCGGTGAACGAGCCGCGGTACTGGCTGCCCGGGATGCCCTGGGCGCCACCGGTGAGGTTGAAGAGCCACTCCACGCCGACGGATCTGCCGACGTACCTCACGATCTCGGCCGCGGAGATGGTGACGATGGCGAGGTAGTCACCGCGCAGCTTCAGCGTCGGTACGCCGAGCACCAGCGCGAAGACGAAGGCCACCGCGAGACCGACGAGCACGGCCACGACCAGGGGCCAGCCCTGGGTGATCGAGATCGCGAAGCCGTAGGCGCCGAGCAGCATGAAGGCGGACTGGCCGATGTTGAGCAGGCCGGTGTAGCCGAAGTGGATGTTCAGGCCGATGACCGCGATCGCGACCGCGGCCGTCTGCGGGGAGACCGCCGCACGCGTCATCGCGCTGAGGATGCTCTGGATGTCGTCCATGAGGGATGTCCTTTCTACCCGACCCGTTGGGCTCGGCCGAGCAGGCCCTGGGGCCTCACCAGCAGGAGCAGGATGAGGATCAGCAGCGCGGCGGCGTACTTGAAGTCACCGGGGATCCACAGCGGCGACAGCTCGACGACCAGGCCGATGACCAGGGAGCCGACCAGGGCGCCGAACGCCGTCCCGAGGCCACCGAGGGTCACCGAGGCGAAGAGGAGGAGCAGGATCTGCAGGCCGGTGTCCCACTTGATGCCGTTGACGACCAGCGCGTAGAGGATGCCGGAGAGGCCGGCCAGCGCCATCGCCGAGGTCCACACCAGCCGGATCACCTTGTCGGTGTCGATACCGGAGGCCTGTGCCAGCGCGGGGTTGTCGGAGACCGCGCGGGTGGCGCGCCCGATCCGGGTGCGCAGCAGGACGTAGCCGACCGCGGCCAGGACCACGATGGCGATGCCCATCGCCGCCAGCGACTGGTTGGTGATCCGGATGGAGCCGAACGTCTTCACCGTGGGGTTGTCGGTGACCACGCGAACCGTCCGCGAGCCCACGGTGTACTGGAAGGTGTACTGCAGGGCCAGGGAGAGACCGATGGTCACGATCATCATCTGGGTCAGCCCCAGCCCTCGTCGCCGCAGCGGTTGCCACAGGATGCGGTCCTGGAACCAGCCGGTGAAGCCGCAGAGGATCACGACCAGCAGTCCGCCGAGGTACAGGTTGATGCCGTGGACGTTGATGAGGAAGTAGCCCAGCATCCCGCCCAGGGTGACCTGCTCGGCGTGGGCGAAGTTCGAGAGGCCCGTGGTGCCGTAGATCAGGCTGAGCCCCACGCTGGCCAGGGCCAGCAGCAGGCCGAGGCGGATGCCGTTGACGCTGCTCTGGAGGAACTCGTCGAGGAAGCTCGTGGAGTCGTCGAAGTCGGCGGCGCGGACGGTCAGGGTCGCGGCGTACGTGCGGCCGAGCTGGACGTTGTCCACCTTGAGGGCCCCGTCGGGACCGCGGAGGGCCGACTCGGCGGGCGGCCGGAGCTCCGAGCCCTTGGGCAGGGTGTCGGCGTCGACACCCACCAGGTAGCTGCCCGGCTCGGTGACCTCGAAGCTGAACTTGCCGTCGTCCTCGGTCGTCACCGTCTCGGTGCTGCCGTCGGGCTTGGTCAGGACCACGTCGACGTCGGCGATGGGGTCCTCGCGGCTGCCCATGGTGCCGGCGATGCAGGCCGACTCGTCCTTCTTCGGCGAGCAGAGCGTGAGCGCGTGGGCGGAGTGGCTGGAGAGCAGGAGGACCAGCGGCGTCACGAGAACGAACAGCACCAGCAGCGCCACCGTCCTGGTGACCGCGCCTCGGTCGACAACGCTCGTTCGGGACATCAAGTGGGTCCTCCTCCCCCGGCACCCGGCCGGATGCTCCGGCAGTCTAGGGGTGGCATCGGTGAATTGCGCCACCCCGTGAACTGCGGGTCGCCAGAGGAAACCAGACGGTGACCCGGCTGTCACACCCGGCCCCCCTCCGGAGGCGTCGAGGTCTGCAGGCGTCAGGTCGCGGCCAGGCCGGGGCCGTGCTCCACGACGCCGTCGGCGACCTGGCGCATCGAGAGGCGCAGGTCCATCGCCGTCTTCTGGATCCAGCGGAACGCCTCGGGCTCGGACAGGCTCAGCTGCTCCATGAGCAGGCTCTTGGCCCGCTCGACCGCCTTTCGCGTCTCCAGGCGCTCGGTCAGGTCGGCCACCTCGGCCTCGAGCATCGAGAGCTCGCTGAAGCGGCTGACCGCCATCTCGATCGCCGGCACGAGGTCGGCCTTGGTGAAGGGCTTGACCAGGTAGGCCATCGCACCGGCGTCGCGCGCCCGCTCCACCAGCTCGCGCTGGCTGAACGCCGTCAGGATCACCACCGGCGCGATCCGCTGGCTGGCGATCTGCTCGGCGGCGGCGATCCCGTCGAGCACGGGCATCTTCACGTCGAGGATCACCAGGTCGGGGCGGTGCTGCTCGGCGAGCTCGATCGCAGTGGCCCCGTCGCCGGCCTGGCCCACGACGGCGTACCCCTCTTCGGTGAGCATCTCCGCGAGGTCCATGCGGATGAGGACCTCGTCCTCGGCCACCACGACCGTCCGGGCCGCTGCGCCATCCCGCTCACTCACGCGGCACAGGCTAGCGACCCGTCGCCGCCGCCCTGACCGTCACCTCGGGCGTGGACGGGGCCAGCGTCCCGAGGAACTGCTCGACCTCGGCGCGCTCGACGCGCAGGCGGGAGCACTCGGTCGCGGCCGCCCGGGCGTTCGCCACCGCCCGCTCGTTGCTCGCCACCGCCCAGCGCCACACGCCGCTCACCCAGGTCACGCGCCAAACTGTAGTGAACGGGTCGACTTTTGCCAAGCGGGCGACAGACCAGCCGGTCAGGTAGCGTTTGCCGTCGCCCGGCCGGGTTGGCGGAACGGCATACGCGGTGGTCTCAAACACCACTGTCTGAAAGGACTTGTGGGTTCGAATCCCACA
>CAZEPK010000248.1:0-7733 GCA_964514085.1 uncultured Nocardioides sp. | reverse complement strand
TGCGCCTGGCCGAGGGTCTCGAGACTCACGAGCAGACACAAGCGGCGCTGGCCGAAGGCCGGCTCCACGAAGACCATGCACTCGTCATCCTCGACGCCCTGGCGCAGCTGCCCGACGGACTCGACCCCGACCTGGTCACCAAGGCCGAAGCTCACCTCATCGCCGAGGCCGCCCACCACGACTCCAAAGCCCTCCGCGTCCTGGGCCGCCGGCTGCTGGAGGTCATCGACCCCGACGCCGCCGACGCCCACGAAGCCGCCCTCCTGGAGAAGGAAGAGCGCGACGCCCAAGCAGCCGCCCGGCTGGTCATGTGGGACGACGGCCACGGAAAGGTCCACGGCAGATTCACGATCCCCACCCTCGAGGGCGCCATGCTCAAGAAGGCTCTCCTCGCGCTTGCCGCACCCAAGCACCGCGCCGCATCAGGACCGCTCGGCGAGCAGAAGCCCACCCCCGAGCGCCTCGGACAGGCCTTCTGCGAGTACGTCTCCCGCTACCCGCGCAAGAAGCTCCCCAAGACCGGCGGCATCAACGCCACCGTGGTCGCCACCGTGACGCTGGAGTCACTGATGGATGGCCTCAAGGCAGCCCACCTCGACACCGGACAGACCATCTCCGCCGCACTGGCCCGCAAGCTCGCCTGCGAAGCCGGGATCATCCCCGCCGTCCTCGGCGGCAAGTCCGAAGTCCTCGACCTCGGCCGATCCAAACGCTTCGCCTCCGAAGCCCAACGCATCGCCAAGATCGTCCAGACCGGCGGCCAGTGCGAGACCGATGGCTGCGACCAACCCGGCGCCCACCTCCACCACCGCAAACGCTGGGCCGACGGCGGCAAGACCGACCTGAAGGACCTCACCGGCCTCTGCCCCAGGCACCACACCCACGCGCACGACCCGACGTTCACCATGACCAGGCTGCCCACCGGCACCTACACCTTCCACCGGCGCACGTGAGCGGCAGCCGGACAGGCCCGTTCTCCTCCACCATCCCCGCATGGCCGGCTCCGCTCCTCGCCCAGCAGCGGGGTACGCACTCTGCGTGGTGCTGGGCACCCTGCTGGCCCTTCTCGCTTGGAGCTTCCTCGGCTACCTGGGTGTCGTCGGGGTCGCGGTGGGGTTCGCCGTCATCGGCGCCTGCGCCGCTGTGGCCTGAAGCGCTCGCCGTTGCGCGGACGCTGCCTGAGGGCGGTCAGCCCGGATCGACCGTGCGGGTGACCACCCAGCGGTGCGGTGAGATCGGGCGGGTACAGGTGAAGCCGTGCTTCTCGAAGGTCGCCATGGGTCCGGTGTGCAGGACGGAGCCGGAGACCTTGCGGTCGTCGGTCTCCTCCGGGTAGCCCTCGACCACGCCACCTCCCAGGCCCGCGATGAGCGCGAGGGCGCCCCCGAGGGCGGCGTCGGCGACGCCGCGGCCGCGGAGGCCCTTGCCGGTGAAGAAGCAGGTGACGCGCCAGTCGGGCAGCGCGGTCAGCTCCTTCTCGTAGCGGCGCCTGCTCTTGACCTCCGGCAGCTCGGCCGGCGAGCCGAACTGGCACCACCCGAGGCACTCCTCGCCGTCGAGGACCAGTGCGTTGTGGGTGCCGCCCGAGCGGACCAGCTGCTCCTTCTCGGCCCGGTTCTGCGCAGCGGTGCGGGCGCCCAGCTTCACGTGGAAGCCCATGCACCAGCAGCCGCCCCACACGCCGTTGTTCGCCTCGGCCAGGCGGGCGAAGGCCGGCCAGGTGTCGGGGTCGAGGGGGCGGACGACGAGCTCTCCCGTGGGCACCCGGTCAGGCTAGCCGTGGAAATGGAGGTGCGCGCCGACCCCGAGTGGCCTGTGATGGGGGCGTGGTGGTCGAGATGCGCACGCCCGACGTCCCGGACCTGTGCGAGGCGCTGGAGGTCTTCCGCGAGTGGCAGCGTGACGACGCGCCGTTCCAGCTGCACCCCGGTGACCTCGGCTGGGCCTGGCGCTTCGGTGCCGAGCAGACGGCGGCGACGACCCGGACCTGGTGGCGCGGTGACGAGCTGCTGGCGATCGGTGCGGTCGACCCCGACCTGCTGCGGCTCGCGGTCGCGCCGAGCACGCGGCAGGACGAGGAGCTGGCTAAGCAGGTGCTGGCCGACGTGGGGCCGGGAGGCGGGGTGCTGACCGAGGCCACGGCGTACGTCGAGTCACCTCGCGGCGGGCTGCTCAAGGAGCTGCTGGCCGCAGCCGGCTGGGAGGACGACCAGCCGTGGACGCCGCTGCGCCGAGACCTCAGCGAGCCGGTTGAGGAGCCCGGCGTGAGGATCGAGGTCACCGGGCCGGACCGGGTGGCCGACCGGGTCGCGGCGCAGCTCGGCGCGTGGGACCGCTCGACGTTCACCGAGGACAAGTGGCGTGCGATGGCGGCCGGCCCGGCGTACGCCGATGCCCGCTGCCTGGTGGCCCTGGACGACGACGCGACGCCGGTGGCGGCGATCACCGTGTGGTCGGCGGGTCCGGGCCGCCCCGGGCTGGTCGAACCCATGGGGGTGCACCGGGACCACCGCGGGCACGGGCTCGGGAGGGCGATCACGCTGGCCGGGGCGGCTGCCCTGCGGGACCTCGGCTCGTCGAGCGCGGTCGTGGCCACCCCGAGCTCCAACGTCGGGGGCGTCGCGACCTACGTGGCGGCCGGGTTCGAGCGGCTCCCCGACGTGAGGGACCAACGACGAGGCGGTTAGTGCTGCGAGGATGACGCCCGTGCGTCGTGTCGCGGCTCCGCTGCTCGCCGTGACCGTGGCGATGGTGCTCGCCGACTCGGCGGTGGTCACGCTGGCCCTCCCGGCCATCCTCTTCCACCTGCACACCACCGTCGGCCAGGTCGCCTGGGTGCTGATCGCCTTCAACCTGGTGCTCGGGGTCGTCGCCGTCCCGGTCGCCTGGGCCTTCGCCCGCGCGCAGCCGCGGATCTTCAGCGCGGTCGGCATCGCGGTCTTCGCCGGCGCCTCGGCCTGGTGCGCGGGCGCCGGCTCGATCGAAGTCCTGATCGTGGCCCGCTGCCTGCAGGCGCTCGGCGGCGCGCTGGCCCTGGTGGGCTGCCTCGAGCAGCTGGTCACGGTGTACGGCGAGAAGCGCGGCGTCACCGCCTGGGTGACGGCCGGGGTGGTGGGCACGGCGACCGGGCCGGTGGCGGGCGGTCTGCTCACCGACGCCTTCTCCTGGCAGGCCATCTTCGTGGTGCAGGTGCCGTTCGCCGTGCTGGCCGTCCCGGCGGCCCTGGCGGTCCCCGCCACCGCGGCACGGGTCCAGGACCGGCACCGGCCGGCACTGCGGCCCAACCTGACCCTGGCCCTGCTCTCGGCCGCCCTCACCGCCGCGCTGTTCCTCCTGGTCCTGCTGCTCGTCGAGGGCTGGCGCCGCTCCCCCTCGACCGCGGCCCTCACCGTCTCGGTGGTCCCGCTGGCGGCCCTGGCCGCCCGGCCGCTGGCCCGTCTGCTGCGGCCACCGCCGCAGGTGGAGGTGGCCGCGGGGTGCTTCCTGGTGGCCGGCGGGCTGGCCTGCCTGGCCATCCCACCGTCCTCGGACCTGGCCTGGACGGCCGCACCCCAGGCCCTGGTCGGCCTGGGGCTCGGGCTGACCGTGGACCGGCTCACGGCCCAGGCCATGGAGATGCGGCTGCCTCGCGTCCAGCACGCCGGGTGGACCATCGGCGCCCGCCACGCGGGCGTGGTGCTGGGCCTGGCCATCTTGACGCCCGTCTTCACCGCCGACCTCCAGGACGCCCAGGTCCCGGCCCAGGAGGCGATCGCGGCCCTGGTGCTGGATGCACCGCTCGAGGCCGCGGACAAGATCGAGGTGGCCCAGGCCCTCGGCCGCGAGCTGACCGACCAGGAGGGCCGGATCCCCGACCTGCACCGCGCCTTCGCCGACCTCGACATCGCCCCGGAGGACCGCCCGGCCGCCGACCGGCTGGAGCGCGACCTCGACGCCCAGCTGGAGGCCGCCGCCACCCGAGCCTTCCGCGACTCCTTCCTCATCGGCGCCGGCCTGGCGCTGCTGGCGCTGCTGACCGTGCTGGTGCCGGGCCGGAGGACGACGACGTGACCAGCCGCCTGCAGCTCGTCGCACTGCCGGCGGTCGCCGTGCTCCTGGTCAGCGGCGTGCTCGGCGTCCAGCTGGCCCACGACGGCGGACGGTTCGAGCCGCTGCACCCCGCCGACCCGTGCGTGGCCCGCACCGTCACCTCGCAGTCGGACGGCATCGACGGCCTCAGCGAGCGGCTGGTGCTGCTCGGCATCGACGGCGCCGCCTGCCGCCTGCACCTGAGCCGCGAGGCCCTCACCCTGCAGCTGGCTCAGCCGGGAGCCCGGTCGGAGGAGGAGGTCGACGCGCTGCGGGCCGGCCTGCACGACGCCGTACGCCGCATGAAGGACGACGGCACCCTGCCGCCTGCCTCGGACCTCGTGGACGAAGCCCTCGACAACGCCGACCTCAACGGCTTCCTGAAGGCGGCGATCAAGGCGCTCCCCGACTCGGTGATCAACGCCGCGGTCAAGATCGACGACGTCCTCGACCGCACCATCGACGACCTCGACCTGCGCCGCGTGCTGGAGGACATCGACGACCACGACGACCTCAACCGCCAGGTCAACGCCGCGGTCGAGCAGTCGGTGAAGGACTCGGTCGTCGACCGGCTCAAGAGCCTGCTCTGACGGAGCGGACTCAGCGTGCTCCGGTCATCGCCTCGGCGTTGTTGCCCGAGAGCCGCTGGGCCAGGTAGATCGGGATCGCCGAGAACAGGACCAGCGCCGCCGCCACGCAGTTGACGATCGGCGCCTGGTTGGGGCGGAACAGGTTCTGGAAGATCCAGATCGGCAGCGTCCGGTCCTGGGCCGAGGCGGTGAAGGTGGTCACCACGATCTCGTCGAAGGACAGGCCGAAGGACAGCAGTCCCCCGGCCAGCAGGGCCGAGCGCAGCATCGGCAGCGTGATGAGCCGGAACGTCGTGAACGGTCCGGCGCCGAGGTCCATCGAGGCCTGCTCGAAGTTGCCACCGAGCCGCTGGAAGCGCGCCTGCACGTTGTTGAAGACGGTGACGATGCAGAACGTCGCGTGCGCGATCACGATGGTCCAGATCGACAGCTGGATCCCCAGGATCGTGCGGAAGCCGTTCTGGAACGCGATGCCCGTGACGATGCCGGGCAGCGCGATGGGCAGGATGATGAGCAGCGAGACGACGTTGCGCCCGAAGAAGCGCGTCCGCCGCAGGGCCATCGCGGCCAGCGTGCCGAGCACCAGCGCGACCAGGGTCGCGGCGCAGGCCACCTTCACCGACGTCCACAGGGCGTCGCGCGCCCCCTCGCTGTGCCAGGCCTGCTGCCACCAGTGCGTCGTGAGGTCGGGCGGCGGCCAGGCGAAGGTGCGGCTGGTGTTGAACGAGTTGAGCAGCACCAGCAGCAGCGGCACGTAGATCACCACCAGCACGAGCGCGGTGACGACCGAGAGCGAGACCCGCAGGCCTCCCGGCAGCCTCATCGGACCGACCCCATCGCGCACCTCACAGCTGGTCCAGGGCGCCGGTGCGGCGTACGGCGGCCAGGTAGGCGAGCATCACCACGATCGGGACGGTGGCCACCGCGCACGCGAACGGCAGGTTGTTGGCCGCGCCCTGGTTGTCGTAGACCACGTTGCCGAGCAGCTGCGAGGTCCCGCCGACGATCTTGACCGCGATGTAGTCGCCCATGGTCAGGGAGAAGGTGAAGATCGAGCCGGCCACGAAGGCCGGGAAGACCATCGGCAGCACCACCCGGCGCAGCGTCGTGGCCGACGTGCCGCCCAGGTCGGCCGAGGCCTCGAACAGCGAGTCGGGCAGCCGCTCTAGCCCGGCGTAGATCGGCAGGATCATGTACGGCAGCCACAGGTAGGCCAGCGTCAGGGTCGTCGCTACGAGGCCGTAGCCCGGCGTGCCGAGGCCGAACGGCGAGGCGATGGAGTCCACCAGCCCGCCGGTCGAGAGCATGCCGCGCCAGGCGTAGGCCTTCACCAGGTACGACGCCCACAGCGGCATCAGCACCGCGATGACCAGCACCCGCTGCCAGCGCGGCGAGGCCACCTTGGCCATGAACAGCGCGATCGGGAAGGCCAGCAGCGCGTCGATCAGCGTGACCAGCACCGCGATCCCGATCGTGCGGAACGCGATGGTCCGGTAGACCGGGATCTGGAAGAGGTCGCGGAAGTTGTCGAGCGTCCAGGCGCGCTCGATGTTGCCCGTGAAGTCGTTCTGGCTCCACAGGGCGGTGATGAGGAGGGCCGCGAGGGCCCCCAGGTAGGCCACTCCCAGCCACAGCATCGGTGGCGTGAGGAGCAGGCCCACCCGGAGGCCCGGGCGACGGCTCAGCAGGGACAAGTGGTCAGCCCTTGATCTCGGTCCAGGCGGTCGTCCAGTCGCCGTAGTCGGTGCACTTCACGTCCGTGCGCCCGTCCAGGCACTGCTCGATCGGCGTGGTCCAGTAGTGGATCTGCGCGGCGTAGTCGGCGTCCTGGGCGTGGTAGGTGTCGCAGAACGTCTTGTCCGAGGTCAGGTCGCAGGCCTTGGTGTTGGCCGGGGCCTCACCGAAGTACTCCGCCACCGCGGCCTGGGCCTCGGGGCTGGTGATGTAGTCCATCCAGGCGTACCCGCAGTTGGGGTGCTTCGCCTCGGCACTGATCATCCAGGTGTCCGACCAGCCCGTGGAGCCCTCCTCCGGCAGGAAGGCCTCGACCGGGGCGCCCTCGCTGGCCGCCAGCGAGGCGATGACCTGCCACGTGGTCCCGATCTCGGTGTCGCCGGAGAGGAAGGACTGCTCGGTCTTGAGGTAGTCCGACCAGTACTCCGAGACGTTGTCCTTCTGCTTCTTCAGCAGGTCGACCGCCGCGGCCAGCTGGTCCTCGTCGAGGGCGTAGGGGTCCTTGATGCCCAGGTCGGGCTGGGTGTTCATCAGGTACAGCGCCGCGTCGGCGATGTAGATCGGCGAGTCGTAGGCCGTCACCTTGCCGGCGTACTGCGAGGCGTCGTCGAAGACCGCCGACCACGAGGTCGGCGCGGGGCTGACCTTCTCGGTGTTGTACATCAGGAGGTTCGCGCCCCAGCCGTGCGGGACGCCGTACATCTGGTCGTCGACGGAGTTGAACGGCTGGCCCTTGAGGAAGTCCTCGATGTCGGCGTAGTTCTTCAGCAGGTCGGTGTTCACCGGCGCCACGTCACCGCCGGCGATGAGGCGCAGCGTGGCGTCGCCCGAGGCCGAGACCACGTCGTACTCGCCGGTCTTCATCAGCTGCACCGCCTCGTCGGAGGTGCCGAAGTACTTCACGTCGGCCTGGCAGCCGGTCTGCTCCTCGAACGGCGTGACCCAGTCGTAGGCCGCGTCGGTCGTGCCGTCCTCGGCGTAGCCCGGCCAGGCCAGGATGCTGACCTGCCCCTCGGGGTCGCCGAGCGAGTCCGCCATCGGGACGTCCGGGGGCGTGAACCCCTCGGCACCGGGCGTGCCGCTGGCCTTGTCGTCGTCGCCACCCGAGTCGGTGCCGCAGGACGCCAGGCCCAGCAGCAGGACGGCCCCGGCCAGGGCGGTCAGGACCTTCGTCGTTCTCCTCATGATCAGTTCCCCTCAGGTGGTGACGGCGCCGGGTCGGGAGCCGACCCGGTCAGGTCGTGGCCCAGGGCCACCAGGTGGTCGCGACGCCACGAGAGCACGACGCGACGCTGACGCCGCTCGAGGGCGGCGTCGATGGAGCGGTCCGAGTTCTGGTGC
>CAZEPK010000247.1:0-7754 GCA_964514085.1 uncultured Nocardioides sp. | reverse complement strand
AGCCAGACCGGTCCCCAGAGGCCGGCGGTCATCAGCGTGAGCACGAGGTGGCCGAGGTGGGTGACGGTCCGCCGGTGCGCCAGCGTGACGGCGTCCGGGCCGCGCTGCACCACCCGGGCCCCGCCCTCGACCTCGAGGTCGACGGCGACCGCCAGGACCTGCTCGCGCGTCGGCGGCGGCAGCTCGGGGTAGGTCTCCCAGCCCTGCGGCCGGGCCAGCCGCGTGGGGAAGGCGGAGTACGTCGCCTCGGCCCACTGCCGCCCCGACCAGCGCCGCCAGGTGCGCCGGTGCCACCGGTATGTCCCGACCGCCGGCGCTCCGGCGGGCGTCTGGACGGTCACCCCACCAGTGTGCGGTCACGCACCTGCAACGGAGATGAGAACCTTCCCGACCGCGCCCGCCTCCACCGCGTCGTGCGCGGCGTCGGTGTCGGCCAGGTCGAAGTGGTGCAGCGGGACGCCGGCGTCCTCTCCCACCCGCAGCGCGCCGGCCTCGACGGCGGCCGTGACGTCCTCGACCGCGGCCTGGAGCAGCCGCTCGTCAAGGGTGTAGAGGATCAGGAACTGGTAGCGCAGGTTCTTGGAGAACGTCGGCCGCAGCGGCACCACGAACTCGTCGCCGCCGTTGTTGGCGTAGATCGACACCGTGGCGTGCACCTTGGTCACCGCGAGGTCGAGCTCGTTGTTCTGCGCGGGCGCCACCTCGACCACCAGGTCGACCCCGTCCGGCGCCACGGCGTGGATCGCCGCCTCGGCGTCGCTCTGGCGGTAGTCCACGACGTGGTCGGCGCCGGCCGCCGTGGCCAGGGCCGCCTTCTCGGGCGAGCTGACCGTGGTCACCACGGTGGCGCCGGACCATCGGGCCAGCTGGATCGCAGCGTTGCCCACCGCGCCCGCTCCACCGGCGACCAGAACCGTCAGCCCCTCCATAGCGCCGGGCCCGAGCCGGTCGGGGCCGAACTCCGTGGCGGTCAGCGCCCGGTGCGCGGTGACGGCAGGTACGCCGAGCGAGGCGCCCAGGTCGAACGACGCGCCGTCCGGCAGCGGGACGACGTGCGAGGCGTCCTGCACCGTGTACTCCGCCGCGGTGCCGTGGGCCTTCTCGCGCTGGGCCAGCACCAGCCAGACCCGGTCCCCCACCGCGAGGCCCTCGACACCCGGCCCGAGCGCGTCGACCACGCCCGCGCCGTCCTGGCCCGGGGTGATCTCGTCGAAGTCGAGCGGGTTCTGCCGGCGCTTCCAGTCCGTCGGGTTGACCCCGGCGCGGACCAGCCGGACCCGCACCTCGCCCGTGCCCGGCTCGGGGACGTCCCGCTCCACCAGGGTGAGGACGGACGAGGGACCGGGTTCGGTGAAGACGACGGCGCGCATGTCAGACCCCAAGGCCTACAGCGCGGAGGCCATTCCCGCGCACGCCCGCAGCCAGCTCATCCGGGTGCCGTGGGACAGCTCGCTGTAGGGCAGCACCGACCCGGCCACCAGTGCCGGGTCGTAGGGCACGCGGTAGACCCCGCGGGTGCGCTGCTGGTAGACGTCGACCAGGTCGGCGGCCAGCTTGGCGTCCACCGTCGGCGAGGGGTCGGACAGCACGGTGACGGTCTTGTACTTGAGGTTCTGGTAGCCGGCGTCCTGCAGCGCGTCGAGCATCCACAGGCCGCTGTAGCCGGTGTCCTCGCGGACCGTCGAGGTGACGACCAGCAGGTCGGCCGCGTCGGCGGCGGCCAGCCAGTTCTCCGCGCGCATGTTGTTGCCGGTGTCGACCAGGATCACGCGGTAGAAGCGCATCATCAGCTGGTGCACGGAGTTGAAGTCCTCCGCGTGGATCTGCCCGGTGACGTTGGCGCTCTCGTCGGAGGCCAGCACGTCGAAGTGCGCGTCGCCCTGCGAGCGGACGTAGGACCCGAGGTCACCGATGCGCGACTGGGAGACGTCGGCGAACTTGTCGAGGTCGCCCAGCAGCTCCTTGGTGGTCTTGGTGTGGGTGCTGCGCGAGCCGCGGATCCCGAGGGTGCCGCGGGTCTCGTTGTTGTCCCACGCCACCACGCCGCCGCCGCGGACCGTGCCGAAGGTGTAGCCGGCGGCCAGCACGCCGGTCGTCTTCGCGGCACCGCCCTTGGGGTTGATGAAGGCGATGGTGACCGGGCCGTCGAAGTCCTTCTGGATCAGCGCGCGGTCCTGCTCGTAGATCCGCTCGGCCTGGCCCATCCGCGGCTTGATCACGCCACCGCTCCAGCGGCGCACCCGGCCCCGCCAGCCCCAGGTCGCCGGACCGGGCTCCGCGGCGTCGGCGCGGCGCTCCAGGAAGTCGGTGGCGGTCATGAAGCGGCGCGGCTCGCCGGCCGGCGTGCCTGAGGACTGCTGGGACGGCGGTGCAGCGGGCGGCGCCGCCGGGGGTGCGGTCGGCGGGGCGCTGCGCGGCGGGGCCGGGGGCGGCCCGCCGGCGGGCGGTGCGGCCGGCGGCCGGCTCGGAGGGCCGGACGGCGGCCCGCTGGGCGGGCCGCTGGGCGGACCACTGGGCGGGCCGTTGCGCGGCCCGGCGGGTGCCGGGGCCGCGCGCGGCGGCTCGGGCAGCACGGGCCGGGGCCGGATCACGGTGTGCTCGACGCCCGGCGCCGGGTCGGCCAGCCGGTCGTCCTGCGAGCCGTCGCCCGGACCGTCCAACGGGTCGGTCAGCGGGTCGCTGAGCGGGTCGCTGAGCGGGTCGACGGCGTAGTGCGGCGCCGGAGGCGGTCCGCTCGGCGGCGCGGGCCGGGACCAGTCGGGCGCGGGGTCTTCAGCGGCGGCGTACGACGCGAGCTCCTCGGGCGTGTAGAGCCGGTCGCTCGTGTCGTCGGACAGGTGGCGGGAATGCGACATGGCTCCTCCTCGCGGTCGCCCCTGGACACGACCGTCGGTGGCAACGTGCCCACTTCGCAGGGAATCATGCCTGCCCGGCACTGGTCTGGTCCGGTCCCCCGCCGGAGGTCAGGCCAGCCGTTTGAGCGCGGCCTCGATGGTGCGGTGGAAGGTCGGGTAGGCGAAGTGCATGGTGCGCAGCCGCTCCACCGGGACCTCGGCGTGCACCGCGGTGACGAGCATGCCGACCACCTCGCCGCCGTACGGCGCCACCACGGTCGCGCCGACCAGGACGCCGCGCTCGGCGTCCTCGACCACCTTGACCACGCCGGCGGTGCCCGGGCCGTGAAGCCACCCGCGCGAGGACCGCTCGATCCGGGCCAGCCCCACCCGGACCTCCAGCCCGGCGTCCCGGGCCTGCTGCTCGGTCAGGCCGACCGAGCCGAGCTCGGGGTCGGTGAAGGTCACCCGCGAGACCGCGCGGTAGTCGGCCCCTGGGCCCTCGTGGCCCAGGATGTCGGCCACCGCGCCGGCCGCCTGGTAGCGCGAGACGTGGGTGTAGGCGCCCTTCCCAGTGATGTCGCCGACCGCCCACAGCCGCTCCCCGGCCCGCAGGTGCTCGTTGACCTCGACGGTGTCGGCCTCGGGGTCCAGCCCGACGGTCTCCAGGCCGATGTCGCGCAGGTTGTTGCTCCGCCCGGCCACCACGAGCAGCTGGTCGGAGACGAGCTCCTGCCCGTCGACCAGGAGCCGGAACTCACCGTCGTGGTCCACCCGCTCGAGCTCGACGCCGGTCCGCACGTCCACGCCCTCCTCCCGCAGCACGGCGGTGACCACCTCGCTGGCCTCCGGCTCCTCGCGGGCGGCGAGGCGGTCGGCGGCCTCCAGCAGGGTGACCTCGGCGCCGTAGCGCCGGAACACCTGCGCCAGCTCCAGCCCGTTGGGTCCGCCGCCCACCACGACCAGGCGGCGCGGGATCTCGGTGACCTTCATGACCTCGCGGTTGGTCCAGTACGGCGTGCGGTCCAGCCCGTCGACCGGGAGCCGCAGCGGCTCGGTGCCGGTGTTGAGCACCACGCCTCGGGCGGCCCGTAGCACGGTGGTGACGCCGTCGCGCTGCACCCGCACCACGCCCGGGCCCTCCAGCCGCCCGTGGCCGCGCACGATCCGCACCCCGGCGTGCTCCAGCGGCTCGGCGTGCTGGTCGTCGGTCCAGTCGTGGTTCGCCTCCCGGATCCGGGCGGCGACCAGCGACCAGTCCGGGCGGACCTCCGCCTCGCCGGCCAGGGGGGAGGCCCGGCGCACCTCGGCGATCAGGTCGGCGGGCCGGACCATCAGCTTGGAGGGGGTGCAGCCCCAGAAGGGGCACTCGCCGCCCACCAGCGCCTCGTCGACCCCCACGACGTCGAGCCCGGCCTCGGCCAGCTTCAGGGCCGCGTGCTCCCCACCGGGCCCGAGCCCGAGGACCACCACGTCACAGTCCTGCATCGTCTCCCCGCGGCTCATGGCGCCAGCCAACCACCCCGGCCCACACCGGAGGCGGACTCAGGCGTCGTCGCGCGCCAGGTGGCGCAGGGCGCTCTGCGCCGCGCGGTAGCCGCACATGCCGTGCACCCCCGCGCCAGGAGGCGTGGCCGCCGAGCAGAGGTAGAACCCGTCCAGGCCGGTGGCGTAGGGGTCCGCGGCCAGCCGTGGCCGGGCCACCAGCTGCCGGAGGTCGTTGGCACCCCCCACGATGTCGCCGCCCACGTAGTTGGGGTTGTACGCCGCGAAGTCGGCCGGCGACATCACCGAGCTGGCCACCACCCGCTCGCGGACCCCTGGGGCGAAGCGCTCGAGCTGGTCCAGCACCACCTGCTCCCCCGGCCCGTCCCACCCCGCCGGGACGTGGGCGTAGGCCCACACCGGGTGCAGGTCGCCGCGCTCCGGGTCGGCCAGCGCGCGGGTGGGGTCGGCCAGCGACTGCTGGGCCACCAGGACGAAGGGCCGCTCCGGCATCCGGCCGGCGCACACGGCGGCCTCGGCCTCGGCGATCTCCTCCAGGGTGCCGCCGACGTGGACGGTGCCGGCCCGGCGCGCCGCCTCGTTGGTCCAGGGCACGCCGCCGCGGACCGCCAGGTCGACCTTGTACGCCGCGGGCCCGTGCCGGTAGCGCCGGTAGGCGCGCCGGGTCCGGGTCGGCAGCGCGTCGCCCAGCACCTCCGCGGCGGTCTCGGGCCCGGTGTCGAAGAGCGTCACCCGCGCATGCGGCAGGTCCGCCCGGCTCCGCACCGGGTGCCCGGTGAGCACGGTCCCGCCCAGCTCGGCCAGCAGCGAGGCCAGGGCCGAGGTGATGGCCGCCGAGCCGCCGCGCGGCACCGGCCAGCCGTGCACGTGCCCGGCCACGGTGAGCACCACCCCCACCGAGGCGGTGGCGGGCCGGTCGAAGGGGCGCAGGACGTGGGCCGCCGAGCCGGCGAAGAGGGCCCGGGCCTGCGGCGTCCGGAACCGCCGGGCCAGCACCGACGCAGGCAGGCCCGCGCGCAGCCCGAAGCGGGCCATCCGCACCGGGTGGCTCGGCACCCGCAGCACCGGCCCGAGGATGTCGGTCGCAAGGTCCGAGAAGCCGCGGGTCAGCGGCTCGAACACCCGCCGCCAGGCCGCTCCGTCCGCCCCCAGCCCGGCGCAGGTCCGGTCGAGCGAGCGCACCATCACCCCCGCGGACCCGTCGTCGAGCGGGTGGGCCAGGTCCACCTCGGGCTGGCACCACACCAGGCCGTGCCGCTCGAGCGGGAGGGAGGCCAGGAACGGCGAGGCCACGCCGAAGGGGTGCACCGCCGAGCACACGTCGTGCAGCAGGCCGGGCACCGTCAGCTCGGCGGTGCGGGTCCCACCGCCGATGGTGTCCGCGGCCTCCAGCACCGTGACGGACCGACCCGCGCGGGCCAGGGCCACCGCGGCCGCCAGCCCGTTGGGGCCCGCGCCGACGACGACCGCGTCGAGGCTCGTCACGCGGTGGGGAGCGGGACGGTGGTGGAGGAGGTGACGTGGACGGGGATGTCCACGTCGGTCGGCTGACGGGCCACCATGTCGGCCACCTCGACGTACCCGGTCTCGAGCACGCCCAGGGCCGGGTCCACGAGGCGGTAGCGCTGGGTGCCCTTGTGGAAGGGCTGGGCCTCGAGCATCACGATCCGGACCTCGCCGGGCTCGAAGCCGCAGCGCTTCTGCAGGGCCGCGGCCAGCCGCTCGTCGTGCAGGTGGCCGTCGCCGAAGTTCCACCCGAGGACCGTGCCGGCCACCATCTCGCCGTCGATGACGAAGTAGTCCTCGTGCTCGGGTCCGCAGGCCCGGGCGATCAGCGCGAACAGGGCCCGGCCGTGGGTGTGCATCCCCCGGAACGCGTAGCCGAGGTTCATGGTCAGGGCGACCATGTCCTCGTCGCCGTAGACCTTCTGGAGCTGCTGGTGCGGCATCAGCGAGGCCTTCACGGTGTGGGCGTCGAGCTTCGCCACCGCGTCGCCGCGGAAGCACCACATGGAGGTGTCCCAGTTGCCGGCGTAGTAGCGCATCGCCGGCAGGAAGGAGACCTTGTCGGGGAACAGGTTGCCGACCACGACCGTCCCCGCGACGACCAGCATCAGCAGGACCACCGGCACCGGGTGCGCGAGGTCGGTGACGCCGAGCTCGGCCTGCCCCACGAAGAGGTTGACGATCCCGATCATCATGAAGACGTTCCACTCCAGGGGCACCCCCATCGGGAGGCTGGAGAGGATGTGGGAGTGGAAGAGCAGCATCCCGACGGCCGCGACCTTGGTGACGACGCCGCCGTCGCCGAGCAGGAGCAGCAGCGGGACGGCGTACTCGAAGACCGTGCCGCCGTGCGCCAGCGCCCGCGAGAGGCCTGAGGGCCGCAGGTCCTCGGGGAAGTCCTCGTGGAAGAGGCGCTTGATCTTCTTCGCCCGCCAGATCGGGCTGTTGCTCTCCATGGCGGCGACCACGAACGGGAAGTGCCGGTTGACCTTCGACGTGGCCGCGCCCCACCAGAGGGCCACCATCACCAGCTGGGCGGCGACGAGCCCGTCCGTGCCGCTGAACAGGAAGGTCACGGCGAGCGTGCCGTAGACCTCCGACCGGGCCGCCAGGAAGATGACCTTGTCGCGCAGCCCGACCAGCGCCAGGGCCACCAGGACCACCACGACCTGCCCCTTCGGCAGGGCGCCGAAGGCGGCGACGAGCAGCGAGACGACCAGGGCGGCGTACAGGACGACGTCCGCGACGGTGCGCGAGTCGCCGCCCGTGAGCGGCACCCGGTTGCCCCACGGGGCCAGCCGGATGGTGCCGGGCCGCAGCCAGTAGAGGAACGCGCCGAGCGGTGGGGTGAACCGCAGGTTGAGCGGGCCGAAGCCGCAGCCGAGGCCGAGGACCTCGAAGAGCATCGTCCAGAGCACGAACTTGTAGAACACCGCGGGCGAGTCCCACCAGGTCGAGACCGAGGTGAAGCCGTCGATGCCCGGGGTGGACAGCACGAACAGCCAGCCGACGACCACGTAGAGGACGATCTTGACGAGGTAGACCACCGTCACCACGTCGGGTGAGCCGAAGCCCACCTCGCAGAAGTGCCGGACCAGCGGCTTCATCCGCTCCTGGCGCGTGCCCTGCCGCCAGGTGGGCAGGTCGAGGTCCGGGTGGTTCGGCTGCAGGAAGCCCACGGGCTGAAGGTAGGGGTGCGGGCAGGTCTGCGCCAGAGCCGTGCAGCCCGGAGGCGCGGCGGCCCCCTGTCTCCAGAGGTGTCTCCAGAGGTCCCTCGGCTCTCGAGGACGAGACCCGGGACGGATCCCCGGGGACGCACCTGGCCCACACAGTGGAGCCACGGCCGGTCCTGGCCGGCCGATCTACGGAAGGCTCGACCATGTCCCGCACTGCAGCAACCCCGCACCC
>CAZEPK010000246.1:0-7779 GCA_964514085.1 uncultured Nocardioides sp. | reverse complement strand
GAGACCGGGCAGCCCGAGTTCGCCCAGGCCTCGCTCAACGCCTTGATGGCCCTCGGACCCGAGGTCTGGCGCCAGACCCGCGACGAAGTGAGGGGGCTGATCGAGGGCGGGGCGGAGCTGCTGCCGCTCGAGGAGGCCGTCCTCCACCTTCCGGTCGAGGTGGCCGACTACGTCGACTTCTACGCCTCGCTGGACCACGCGACCAACGTCGGCCGGATCTTCCGGCCCGGCTCCGAGCCGCTCACCCCGAATTGGCGGCACCTGCCGATCGGCTACCACGGGCGGGCCGGCACCATCGTGGTCTCCGGCACGCCGGTCACCCGGCCCAGCGGGCAGCGCAAGGCCCCGGACGAGGCGGCGCCGACGTACGGCCCCTCCCGCCGGCTCGACATCGAGGCCGAGCTCGGGTTCGTGGTGGGGGCGCCGTCCGAGCTCGGCGCCGCGGTGCCCTTCACCGGCCTGGCCGACCACGTCTTCGGGGTCACCGGGCTCAACGACTGGTCGGCGCGCGACCTGCAGGCCTGGGAGTACGTGCCGCTCGGGCCGTTCCTGGGCAAGTCCTTCGCCACCTCGATCTCCCCGTGGGTCACCCCGCTCGCCGCGCTCGACGCGGCCTGGGTCGACCTGCCCGGGCAGGACCCGGAGCCGCTCCCCTACCTGGGCCCCGGCGCCACGCACGGGTTGGACATCGACGTCGAGGTCGAGCTGAACGGCGAGGTGGTGAGCCGGCCGCCGTACCGCTCGATGTACTGGTCGCCGGCCCAGATGCTCGCCCATCTCACCGTCAACGGCGCCTCGCTCCGCACCGGCGACCTGTACGCCTCGGGCACGGTCAGCGGCCCCGAGCCCGACCAGCGCGGGTCGTTCCTCGAGCTGTCGTGGGGCGGCACCGAGCCGTTCAGCACCGCCGACGGGACCAGCCACACCTTCCTCGAGGACGGCGACGAGGTCACGCTGCGCTACTCCGCGCCCGGCACGGGTGGCGGACGGATCACCCTGGGTGAGGTCACCGGCCGGGTCGAGCCGGCGAGAGGATGAGCTCATGATGAGGTTGGAGGCGCGCTTCTCCGTCGACGGCTGGGACCCGCGGACGGTCGAGGGGTTCGACGGTGACTGGGTCGGCGTGGCCCGGATGAGCAAGCAGTTCAGCCGGGGGCTGGTCGGCTCGTCGGTGGTCATGTTCCTCGCGTCGGGCCAGGAGGGCTCGCGCTCCTACCTGGCCGCCGAGCGGATCACGGGCCGCACCGACGACGGGCGCTCGGGCAGCGTCACCGTCCACCACGGCGCGGTCGAGGGCAAGCCGGACTCGGCCTTCGGCCTGGTGGTCCCCCACTCGGGCACCGACGACTTCGCCGGCTGGTCCGGCTCCGCTCGGATCGAGCACGACGACGACGGGGCCTACTTCGTCCTCGAGCTGGACTGAGGACCCGTGGGCCTCATGACGCCGCTGGCGATCCGAATCGGGGCGCTCTCCTGGATGCCGCGGCTGCTGCCGCAGGTGGTGTGGGTCGACACGCGGCTGCACCGGGTGACCCGTGGCCGGCTGACGGTGCTCGACCTGGCGGGGCTGCCGAACCTGAACCTCACGGTGCGCGGCCGCAGGTCGGGCGTCGAGCGCACCACCCCGCTGCTCTGCGTGCCCGACGGCGACACCTTCCTCATCGCCGGCTCCTACTTCGGCGGACCGAAGATGCCGCTGTGGGTGGGCAACCTCCGCGCCGCCGACGGCGCGGCGACGGTCGCGATCGGTCGGCAGGCCTTCCCGGTCGTCGCGAGCGAGCTCGCCGGCGAGGACCGCGCCGCGGCCTGGGCGCACATGCTGAGGACCTGGCCGAACTACGCGAAGTACGAGGAGCGCACCGACCGCCTGATCCCGGTGTTCAGGCTCACCCGCCTGACCCCGCGGGCCATGCCCTAGCGTCTGCTCGTGCAGTACGGCCAGTACCCGCCTCCGCGGTTCACCGTCGCCCACCTCAGCGACGTCCACCTGCTCTCACCGGGCCTGAAGCAGTACGGCGTCGTGGTGCCCGAGGACGGCTTGGCCCTGGCCCTCGAGCGGGTGGCACGGCTCGACCCCGTGCCGCAGGCGCTGGTCTTCACCGGCGACCTGGCCGACAAGGCCCAGCCGGACGCCTACGCGCGGCTGCGCGAGCTGGTGGAGCCGGCGGCGCAGGCCATGGGCGCGGCGGTGGTCTGGGTGATCGGCAACCACGACGAGCGCGCGCCGTACGCCAAGGGCCTCTTCGACTCCGACGACGACGGGCCGCAGGACCGGGTCCACGACCTCGGGGGCCTGCGGATCGTGGCGCTCGACACCACCGTGCCGGGCTACCACCACGGCGAGCTCTCCGACGAGCAGCTCGACTGGCTGCGCGAGGTGCTGAGCACCCCGGCCGAGCACGGCACGGTCCTGGCCATGCACCACCCGCCGATCCCCGTCCCGACCCTGGAGCCGGCCGCCATCATCGAGCTGATGGACCAGCACCGGCTCGCCGCGGTCGTGGAGGGCAGCGACGTGCGGCAGATCCTCGGCGGCCACTTCCACTACACGTCGTACTCGACGTTCGCCGGCGTCCCGGTCTCGGTCGCGTCGGCCAGCTGCTACACCACCGACCCGGCGCCGGTCGACCGGCTGATCTCGGGCGTCGACGGCCACCAGGCGTTCACCGCCGTGCACGTCTACGACGACCGCATCGTGCACACCGTCATCCCGGTCCCGGAGGCGCCGGAGGTCAGCGGCCAGCCCGGATCCATGCGGGAGGTCGTCGACGCCCTCTCAGCGGAGGAGCGCCGCGAGATCATCAGCCGCAAGGACTCCGACTTCAACAGCCACCAGGAGTCGCACGAACCGCGCCACGACGGTGGTTGAGGAGGGCGTTCTGCGCCCGGACACCACGGTGGTTGAGGAGGGCGTTCTGCGCCCGTCTCGAAACCTGGTGACGTGGTGCTGGGTCCCCGTGGGTCCCAGCACCGCGTCGAGAGGTTTCGAGACGGTTGCTGCGCAACCTCCTCAACCGCCGCTGTGGGCCAGCTGCGCAACCTCCCGACCGCCGCTGCGGCTCGCTGCGCAACCTCCTCCACCACCGTTGCTGGTGGTCAGGAGGTGCGGTCGCTCGAGTCCCCGACGATCACCACGTAGAAGCGCTTGCGGTTGGTGTCGTTGGTGACGCCGCCGTTGCTCAGCCGCGGGCTGGCCACGAAGACGTTGGTCACAGCGGCACCGGGAGGGGCGCACGCGGTGATCGGGGTCCCGCACTGGCTGACCGCGATCTCGCCGGAGAACTCCGGGTTGGTGTTGTCGCCGGGCGCCCGGCCGTTCACGATGCCGTCCGCGTTCTGGTCGAGGGTGTTCTGCAGGACCACGGTGGCGGTGACGGCGTTGTTGCCCAGCGGCTCACCGGCGTTGATGTAGACGTTGCCGTTGGCCCGCAGGCTGTTGTCCGGCGCGGGCGGGACGGCGGTGTTGGGCAGCGTGGGGTAGCCCGCGACGACGCTGAAGCCGCCGGACTGCGCCTCGATCTGGCCGGCGGCGTTGACCAGCACCCAGCGGGCACCGGCGGGGACCGCGGGGATGACGCCGGCCTTGAGGTCGGCGGCGCGGATCGTGCCGTCCTTGAGGTCCTTGCTCTTGAGGCTGTTGTCCTTGACGTCGGCGCTGGTGACCGTGCCGTTCTTGATGTTGGCCGAGGTGACCTGGAGCGCGGCGTACGACGTCCCGCCCATCGCGACGACGAGTGCCGCCGAGGAGACGAGGAGTGCGGGGCTTGGCTTCTTCATCTGCGAACCCTTCCTGGGCGCGGGCTCCTTGGCGGCCCGCGTACCGGCTACATGGCGCTGGGGGCCGCCGCGTCACACCCCGGACCAGCCCGAAAAGTCGTCGGTAACGAACGGCACTCGTGGGTCATGAAGAGGCGATGGACGACGAGACGCACGTGGTCGACCGCGCCCGCGCGGGCGACCCCGACGCGTGGGAGCTGCTGTACCGGCGGGCCTACCCGCGGCTGATCGCCTACGCGCGACGCCGCCTGGCCACCGCCGAGCAGGCCGAGGAGGCCGTGAGCGAGACGATGGTGCGCGCGATGGACCGGATCGGTGACTACCGACCCGGGCCGGCCGGGGTCCAGCCGTGGCTGTTCGGCATCGCGCGCAACGTCGTGCTCGAGACCTACCGCGCCGGCGGTCGGCACCGCCAGGCCGACCCGGCCGCGCTGACCGTCGTGGCGCCGGTGGCCGAGGGCGACCCGGTCGGCGTGGTCCTGCAGAGCGAGGAGCGGCGCCTGCTGGCCGACGCGTTCGGGCGGCTCTCGGCCTCCGACCAGGACGTGCTGGAGCTGCGGGTCCTGGCCGGGCTCGGGGCCGACCAGGTCGCCGAGCTCACCGGCCGGCAGCCCGGCGCCGTGCGCACCGCGCAGTCGCGGGCGCTGGCCCGCCTGCGCACCGAGTTCGAGGGGTTGATGGCATGAGCGACCAGCGCCCCGAGTGGGACGACGAGCCAGCGCTGCTGGAGGAGCTGGGCAGAGCCTTGGGACACGACCCGGACGCCGTACCCCCGCCCCACCGCGTGGCCGCGGTCCGGGCCGCCGCCGCCGCCCGTGACGCGGCGTCGCGGGATGCCGGCTCGCCGCCGGCGCCGGGCCGGGGCGCGTCCGCCCGGCGCGTCTTCCTGACCGGTGGCATCGCCGCGGGTGTCGGCGGGGTGGCCGGCTACCTCGGGCGGCGTACGACGGAGCCCGAGCCGGTCGCGCTGCCGCCCGCGCCGCCGATGGAGCAGATCCGGTTCACCGGTGACGCGGAGGTGACGACCTCGGCACTGGTCAACCACACGTGGGGCACCGAGCTGCTGCTCGACCTCCGGGGGCTGACCGCCGGCGCGACGTACGACGTGGTCTACGACGCGAGGGACGGCGAGGTCGTCGCGGGCTCGCTGCTGGCCGTGGCCGACGTGGTCATGAAGTGC
Source organism: uncultured Nocardioides sp. (assembly GCA_964514085.1). Lineage (GTDB taxonomy): Bacteria > Actinomycetota > Actinomycetes > Propionibacteriales > Nocardioidaceae > Nocardioides. The sequence goes on along the minus strand of CAZEPK010000246.1, from coordinate 2,822 downwards.
CGGTTCAACGCGGCGACGCTGCGCGCCGACGTCCGGGGCATCGAGCTGCGCGGCCCGGGCGGCGCGGTCGCCCTGCGGGCCGAGCTGCCGTCGACACCCGCCACCTGAGCGGCGACGATGGGCGCATGAGCGAGCGTGACGTGGCAGCCGTCGAGGCCGAGCGCGACCGGATCCGGAGCACCCACCTGCGCGAGGGGGCGGACCGGCCGCCCTCGACGGCCCGCGGGCTGCACCACACCGCGCTGATCAGCAGCGACGTGGAGCGGACCGTGCGCTTCTACCAGGACGTCCTGGGCTTCCCGCTGACCGAGCTCATCGAGAACCGCGACTACGCCGGCTCCTCGCACTTCTTCTTCGACATCGGCAACGGCAACCTGCTGGCGTTCTTCGACTTCCCGGGCCTCGACGTGGGGCCCTACGCCGAGGTGCTCGGCGGCCTGCACCACATGGCCATCTCGGTCGAGCCGAGCCACTGGGAGCAGCTGGTGACCCGCCTCACCGAGGCCGGTGTCGAGCACGAGGTGCACAGCGGCGTCTCGGTCTACTTCCGCGACCCTGACGGCGCCCGCATCGAGCTCACCTCCGACCCGCTGGGCGAGATGTACGGGCAGCACGTCCTCTAGTGAGCCTCGTCGTGCGCCCCGCGGCCGGGCCGGACCGCGCCCGCTGGGCCGAGCTGTACACCGGGTACGCCGCCTTCTACGAGGTGCCGGCGCCCGACCTCGACCACCTCTGGAAGCGGATCACCGAGCGCCACGAGGTGGAGTGCCTCGTGGCCGAGCTCGACGGGGAGGTGGTGGGACTAGCACACGTCCGGGCCTTCGCGCGCCCGCTCGAGGGCGACTGGGCCGGCTTCCTCGACGACCTGTTCGTCGACCCAGACCGCCGCGGCCACGGCGTGGGCGAGGCGCTGCTGGAGCACCTGCGCGGGCTGGCGCGGGAGCGCGGCTGGGGCGTGGTCACCTGGATCACCGGCCGGGACAACACGGTCGCGCGGCGCCTCTACGACCGGCTGGCGCAGGCCCAGCCCTGGATCACCTACGACCTGTCCCCGTGACCTCTGCGGACCTGGGCCGTTCCCCCTGTGCAAGGTCAACCCGTACGACGGCACGGGAAGTGGTCATGGACAGGTTCATCATCGTGGTCGGCCTGACCGTGAGCGCGATCTGGCTGACCGTGCTCGCCGTGATCGCGGTGACCCAGCGCTTCTGAGGCCCCCGCTCAGCCCCGGCAGCCCGTCTGGGACTGCACGTCGGCGTTGGTCATCACCAGCGCCCGCGCGGGGGAGGTCACCGGGGGCGCGTCCGCCGGACCGGCCTTGTAGGCCACGGTGATCCGGAGCTGACCGAGCGTGGCCTCGCCGTCGGGCGTGACGTCCCCACCGGCCTCGCGCACCGCGCTGATCAGGTCGGTGCCCTTGAGCTCGACGTCGCTGACCACCCCGTCGGTCACCCGGACGCCGAGCGGGACCTGCGCGCCGTCGAGCTGGCTGGCGTCGAGCTGCAGGAGCCCCAGGACCCCGGTGGTGAGCAGCTGGAGGGCGATCCGTAGCGGCACGTCGGCGCCGATCACCACCTTGCGGCCGTCCTGGTCGAGCACCGCTGCCGGCCGGATGGCGCCGAGCAGCGTCACGTAGCCCGGCACGCCCGGGGTCATGGCCAGCTGGCCGCCGGGCACCTGCCCCTGGTTGGTCCGCAGCCAGCAGCCGGCCAGCGGTCCCTGCCAGGTCGAGAGCTGCATGAAGACGTCGTCCGCCACGGCCCGGACCTGGAGGGTCCCCTTCACCTCGTCGCCGGTAGGCGGCTGCGCGCTCCCGAGGACCTTGGGCGAGGTCGTGGTGGCCTGCCAGCCGACCTGCTGGAAGGCCCGGCCCCGGGTCTCGATGGCCAGCGCCTCGCCGGAGTAGACGTCGTGGCGGAAGTCGATGACCTGCTGGTCGACCAGGGGCTTCAGCGCCGTCTCGAACAGCTTCTCCACCTGGGCCGTGTCCGCGGGGCCGCTCGGGTCGCTGGACGGGCTGCTCGAGGGCGACTCCTGCTCCGGCGTACCGCTGGGCCCGTCGTCGCTGCAGCCGACGAGTGCGCCGAGCAGCGCCAGGAGGGCCAGTCCGGTCCGCAGCCGCATGCCACGACCGTAGGTCACGACCCACGCTCGCTCGTGAGGTCCAGCCGGAGCAGCCGGGCCACGAGGTCCACGCCCGGCCCGATCAGCGAGATGACCAGCACGGTGCCGATGCCGATCGAGGCGCCGAGCAGCCAGCCCACGACCGCTCCGGAGCCCTGGAGCAGCGAGTAGGACCACCGGAACGGCACCGGCGGGTCCCAGGACTGCGCGGCCGCCTCGGCGGGGCCAGCCCCCAGCCGGGTCCCGAGGTAGACGGCGACCCCGAGGGCCACCACGGGCATCGCCGCGACCAGCAGCACGCCGCGCCACGGCAGCGAGTCCGGCGTGGAGGTCAGGTCGAGGAACCAGGAGACGGTGAAGCCCACGACCACGACCTGGACGATGGTCCCCGGCCCGGGTCGTACGCCGCGAGCGGCGGCCGTCAGCAGGAAGGCGACGCTGATCGCCAGGTTCGCGAACCAGAACGGCCAGCCGGAGGCCAGGGCCACGCCGTTGACCATGGTGGAGAAGCCGTCGGACCCCAGCGCGGCCGTGAGCAGCATGCCCACGCCGACGCCGAGGACCACGCAGCCGACCACGAGCCGGAGCAGCTGGGCGGGCCGGTAGCGGGACGGGACGGGCACCTGCGGTCACTCCCTGACTCGACGTGCCCGGGGACTACGAAGGGCCTCTGTCTGTGTTCGCGGCTAGAGGCCCTC
>CAZEPK010000245.1:0-7786 GCA_964514085.1 uncultured Nocardioides sp. | reverse complement strand
GTCAGCGCCCCCGAGCGAATGTGACGACCACCCCATGACCCACGAAGCAGGCTGGGCGCACGCGCCCGGGGCCCTGCGCACGCCGTCCTGGCTGCGCGAGCCGTCCGACCCCAACGCGCTCGTCGCGCCGCTGTGGTCGGGCACGGCCACCAAGCACGACGGCGTCCTCTCGGTGGGCGGTGTGCCGCTGACCGAGCTGGTGGCCGAGCACGGCTCCCCGGCGTACGTCCTGGACGAGGCGGACTTCCGGGCCCGGGCCCGGGCGTTCCGCGACGCGTTCGCCGACTACGAGGTGTTCTACGCCGGCAAGGCGTTCCTCTGCACCGCGGTCGCCCGGTGGGTGGCCGAGGAGGGGCTCAGCCTCGACGTCTGCTCCGGGGGCGAGCTCAGCGTGGCCGAGCGGGCGGGCTCCGACATGGCGCGGGTCGGCTTCCACGGCAACAACAAGAGCCTGGCCGACCTCGAGCGCGCGGTGACCCTCGGCGTCGGCCGGATCATCCTCGACTCCTTCCAGGAGGTCGAGCGGGTGGCCGAGGTGGCCGAGCGCCTGGGCCGCACACAGGCCGTGATGGTCCGCGTCACCGCCGGGGTCGAGGCCCACACCCACGAGTACATCGCCACCGCCCACGAGGACCAGAAGTTCGGCTTCTCGATCACCAACGGCGCCGCCTTCGACGCGGTCCGCCGGGTCCTCGAGGCGCCGAGCCTGCGCCTGCTGGGCCTGCACTCCCACATCGGCAGCCAGATCTTCGACTCCTCCGGCTTCGAGGTCGCGGCCCGCCGGGTGCTGGCCCTGCACGCCCGGGTGTCCGAGGAGCTGGCGGTCACGCTGCCCGAGATGGACCTCGGTGGCGGGTTCGGCATCGCCTACACCACCCAGGACGACCCGACGGACCCCGCGCAGCTGGCCATCGAGATGACCAAGATCGTCGAGCACGAGTGCCGGGCGCTGGGCATCGAGCAGCCGAGGCTCAGCATCGAGCCGGGCCGCGCCATCGTCGGGCCCAGCGTGTGCACGGTCTACGAGGTCGGCACGGTCAAGGAGGTCGCTCTCGACGGCGGGGCCTCCCGCACCTACGTCTCCGTGGACGGCGGCATGAGCGACAACATCCGCACCGCCCTCTACGACGCCGACTACTCCTGCACCCTGGCCAGCCGCCACTCCGACGCGCCGCCGGTGGTGGCCCGGGTGGTGGGCAGCCACTGCGAGGCGGGCGACATCGTGGTCAAGGACGAGTTCCTGCCCGGCGACGTCCGACCCGGCGACCTGGTCGCCGTCCCCGGCACCGGCGCCTACTGCCGCTCGATGGCCTCCAACTACAACCACGTCCTGCGGCCGCCCGTGGTCGCCGTCCGCGACGGGGCGACGCGGGTCGTCGTGCGCCGCGAGACACTGGACGACCTGCTGGCCACTGATGTTGGGATGAGCGCGTGACAGCCTCCGGGACAGCCTCCGTGACGGACCGACGGCTCAGGGTCGCGGTGCTCGGCTGCGGGTCGGTGGGCTCGCAGGTGGTGCGCCTGCTCCAGGAGCAGGCCGGCGACCTGGCTGCGCGCGTCGGCGCGCCGGTCGACCTCGTCGGCGTCGCCGTACGCCGGCTGGACGCGCCGCGCGAGGTCGAGGTCCCCGACGGGCTGCTCACCACCGACGCCGCGGGCCTGGTCGCCCGCGACGACGTCGACCTGGTGATCGAGGTGATCGGCGGCATCGAGCCGGCCCGCGGGCTGATCCTCTCGGCGCTGGAGAACGGCGCCAGCGTGGTCACGGCCAACAAGGCGCTGCTGGCCGAGGACGGCCCGACGCTGTTCGAGGCCGCCGAGAAGGCCGGCCGCGACCTCTACTACGAGGCCGCCGTGGCCGGGGCCATCCCCATCCTGAGGCCGCTGCGCGAGTCGCTGGCCGGCGACCGCGTCACGCGGGTGCTGGGCATCGTCAACGGCACCACCAACTTCATCCTCGACAAGATGGACAGCTCAGGAGCGGGCTTCACCGAGGCGCTGGAGGAGGCCCAGGAGCTCGGCTACGCCGAGGCCGACCCGACGGCCGACGTCGAGGGGTTCGACGCCGCCGCCAAGGCCGCGATCCTGGCCTCGATCGCCTTCCACTCCCGGATCACCGCCTCCGACGTGCACCGCGAGGGCATCTCCGAGGTCTCGGCCGCCGACGTCCAGTCGGCCAGGGACATGGGCTCGGTGGTCAAGCTGCTGGCGATCTGCGAGCTCAAGGACGACGCCGTGGCGGTGCGCGTCCACCCGGCGATGATCCCGAGGTCCCATCCGCTGGCGTCGGTCCGCGAGGCCTACAACGCCGTGTTCGTGGAGTCCGAGGCCGCCGGGCAGCTGATGTTCTACGGCCCGGGCGCCGGTGGCGCCCCGACCGCGTCGGCCGTGCTCGGCGACCTGGTCACGGTGGCCCGCAACGTGCTGGCCGGCCGCCGCGGCGCGGGGGAGTCGGCGTACGCCGACCGCGCGGTGCTGCCCATGGGCGAGACCGTGACCCGCTACCACGTGGCCATCGACGTCGACGACAAGGCGGGCGTCCTGGCGACGGTGGCCCTGGCCTTCGCCGAGCACGGCGTCTCGATCCAGACCGTGCGCCAGGAGGGCCGGGACGACGATGCGCAGCTGGTGGTGGTCTCGCACGCCGCGACCGACGCCCAGCTCGCCGCGACGGTCGAGCACCTGCGCGGACTCGACATCGTCCGCGAGGTCACCTCGGTGATGCGCGTCGAGGGCGGCGAGGAGTGAGCACCGAGCAGCAGGGGCGACAGCGCACCCACCAGTGGCGCGGGGTCATCGAGGAGTACCGCGACCTGCTCGTCATCCCCGAGGGCACGCCGGCGGTCACGCTGCGCGAGGGCGGCACGCCGCTGGTCCACTCGGAGTGGCTCTCGGGCCTGACCCGCGCGGAGGTCTGGCTCAAGGTCGAGGGGGACAACCCGACCGGCTCGTTCAAGGACCGCGGCATGACCGCCGCGATCTCGGTGGCCGTCCACGACGGCGCCAAGGCCGTCGTGTGCGCCTCGACCGGCAACACCTCGGCGTCGATGGCGGCCTACGCCGCCAAGGCGGGGCTCACCCCGCTGGTGCTGGTCCCCGAGGGCAAGATCTCCGCCGGCAAGATGGCCCAGGCCATCCTGCACGGCGCCAAGGTGATCATGGTCCGCGGCAACTTCGACGCCTGCCTGGGCCTGGCCAAGGGCCTGGCGTGGGAGTACCCCGTCGCCCTGGTCAACTCGGTCAACCCGGTGCGGCTCGAGGGCCAGAAGACCGCGGCGTTCGAGATCGTCGACTTCCTCGGCGACGCCCCCGACTTCCACGTGCTGCCCGTCGGCAACGCCGGCAACATCTCGGCGTACTGGCTCGGCTACAGCCAGTACCTCGAGCTCGGCATGGCCACCCGCCGGCCCCGCATGCACGGCTTCCAGGCCGAGGGCGCGGCGCCGCTGGTCACCGGCGAGCCGTTCCCCGACCCCGAGACCCGCGCCACCGCGATCCGGATCGGCAACCCGGCGTCCTGGAAGCTCGCCGAGGTGGCGGCCGAGGAGTCCGGCGGCCGGTTCCGGGCTGTCAGCGACGACCAGATCCTGGCCGCCCAGCGCGAGCTCGCCTGCCGCGACGGCGTCTTCGTCGAGCCGGCCTCGGCCGCCGGGGTCGCGGGGATGCTGGCCGACCTGGCCAGCGGCGACTCCTACGCCGGCAGCACCGTGGTGGTCACGGTGACCGGCCACGGGCTCAAGGACACCGCCACCGCGCTCGAGGGGTTCGGCCCCCTGGTGGAGTCGGTCATCGACGCCGACGTGACCGAGGCCGCCGAGGCGGCCGGGCTGCGCTGATGGACGGTCCCGGCGGGGCGGGCGTCAGCGTCCCGGCGACCTCGGCCAACCTCGGCCCCGGCTTCGACGCGCTCGGGCTGGCCCTGGACCTGCGCGACGAGCTCGAGGGCGAGCTCACCGGCTCCGGCCTCGTGGTCGAGGTGACGGGGGAGGGCTCGGGCTCGGTCCCGCTGGACGAGGACCACCTCGTGGTGCGGGCGATGCGCCGGGCCTTCGACGTGCTCGGCGGCCAGCCGCCCGGGCTGCGGCTGCGCTGCCGCAACGCCGTCCCGCACGCGCGCGGCCTCGGGTCGTCGTCCGCGGCCATCGTCGGGGGGCTGGTCCTGGCCCGCGCCCTCGTCGACGACCCCGGTGGGCTGGGTGACGCGGCCCTGCTCGACCTCGCCGTCGAGATGGAGGACCACCCCGACAACGTCGCCGCGGCCCTGCACGGCGGCTTCGTGATCTCCGGTCGCGACGAGCGGGGCGAGGTCTACGCCGTCGACGCGCCGGTGGACGCCCGGGTGAGCACCGTGGCCTTCGTGCCACCCGAGCCGCTCTCGACCGAGGTCGCGCGGGGGCTGCTGCCCCGCACGGTGCCGCACGCCGAGGCGGCGGCCGACGCGGGAAACGCTGCCCTGCTCGTGGCCGCGCTGGGGCACCGCCCCGACCAGCTCTGGCGCGCGACCCGCGACCACCTCCACCAGGAGTATCGCCGCCCCGCGATGCCGGCCTCCCTCGACCTCGTCGACCGGCTCCGCGCCGACGGCGTGGCCGCCGTGGTCTCGGGTGCCGGCCCTACCGTGCTGGCGCTGGTGGTCGACGGCGCCGACCTGGCGGCGTACTGCCCCCAGGGCTGGGGTCACCACCGGCTGGCCGTGGACACCCGCGGTGCGGTGGTCCGGCCCGCTTCGGCGGTTTGATACCTTTGCCGTGCGCCGGCTCTCGGCGCGGCACCGCATCTGAGGTGCGAACCAACCTCTTCGATGGTCGCTGAGACCTGCTCCCTTCACCGGTGGAGCGCAGGGTCGCTCGGCGAATGAAGGAACAACGTGACCGACACGACGAACGAGACCACGGACGCCCCTGTCGCCAAGGCGCAGAAGAAGGGCGGCGGTCTCAACGGCATGCTGCTGGCCGACCTGAAGTCGCTGGCCGGGGGCCTGGGCATCCGGGGCACCGCCTCGATGAAGAAGGCCCAGCTCGTCGACGCCATCAAGGCGCACCAGGACACCGCGGGTGCCAGCACCCGGGACGCCGCGGCACCCGAGGCGCCCACCGAGCGCGAGGAGCCGCAGCAGGGCACCCGCCGCCGCGTGGAGCGGGCGCCGCGGGCCGCGCGCGCCGCCGACCGCGAGACCACCGACCGCGAGCCGCGCGAGGACCAGCGGTCCGAGCAGGCGGACCGCGACCAGCCGGCCCAGGACCAGGGCGACCAGGCCCAGGCCGACCGGGACCAGGGTGACCCCGATCAGGGCGACCGCGCGGGCGACGGCGAGCGCACCGGCAACCAGAACCGCCAGCAGCGCAACCAGAACCGCCAGGGCAACCAGCAGCGCAACCAGGGCCAGCAGGACCGGCAGGACGGGCAGGACGGGAAGAGCCGCCAGGAGCGCCAGGGCCAGCAGGAGCGTCAGGGCCAGCAGGACCGCCAGGACCGGCAGCAGGACCGGCAGCAGGACCGCCAGGGTCAGCAGGAGCGACAGCAGGACCGGCAGGAGCGGCAGGGCCAGCAGGACCGGCAGCAGGACCGCCAGGGCCAGCAGAGCCGGCAGGACCGCCAGGCACAGCAGGACCGCCAGGCCCAGCAGGACCGGCAGAACCAGGACCGGCAGCAGCAGCAGGACGACCAGGACGACCAGGACGACGACGGAGAGGGCGGTCGCCGCAACCGCCGCCGCCGGGGTCGCGACCGCGACCGCACCCGCGTGGGTGGGACCCGCAACGAGCCCGACACCACGATCCTCGAGGACGACGTCCTGGTGCCGGCCGCCGGCATCCTCGACGTCCTGGACAACTACGCCTTCGTCCGGACCAGCGGCTACCTGGCCAGCGCCGACGACGTGTACCTGTCGCTGTCGATGGTCCGGAGGTTCGGGCTGCGCCGCGGCGACGCGATCGTCGGCCAGGTGCGCCAGCCCCGCGAGGGCGAGCGCAAGGAGAAGTTCAACCCGATGGTGCGGGTCGACAGCGTCAACGGCGCGGACCCGGAGGCCGGCAAGCATCGGCCGGACTTCGCCAAGCTGACGCCGGTCCACCCGACCCAGCGGCTGCGCCTCGAGACCGGTCCCGACGACCTCGTCGGGCGGGCCGTCGACCTGGCCACGCCGATCGGCAAGGGGCAGCGCGCCCTGGTGCTGGCCTCGGCGCAGGCCGGCAAGACCACGCTCCTCAAGTCGCTGGCCACCTCGGTGACGAGCAACAACCCCGAGTGCCACCTCATGGTGGTCCTGGTCGACGAGCGGCCCGAGGAGGTCACCGACTTCCAGCGCGTGGTCAAGGGCGAGGTCATCGCCTCGACGTTCGACCGGGCCGCCGCCGACCACACCACGGTCGCCGAGCTCGCGGTTGAGCGGGCCAAGCGGCTGGTCGAGCTCGGGCACGACGTGGTGGTCCTGGTCGACGGCCTGACCCGCCTGGGTCGCGCGTACAACGTCTCCGCCCCGTCGTCGGGCCGCACCCTGGCCGGCGGTGTCGACGCCGCCGCGCTGACCGCCACCAAGCGCTTCTTCGGCGCGGCCCGCAAGCTCGAGGACGGCGGCTCCCTCACGATCGTCGCGACCGCGCTGGTCGACAACGGCTCGGCCGTCGACGAGCTGTTCGTCGAGGAGCTGACCGGCACCGAGAACCTCGTGCTGCGGCTCGACGGCGACCTGGCCGAGGAGCAGCTGCACCCGGCCATCGACCTGGTGCGGTCCGGCACCCGGCACGAGGCGGACCTGGTCGGCGAGCAGGAGCACGCGATCCTCGACAAGCTGCGCCGCCGGCTCGGCGCCGACGGCGGCGCGGGCCTCCCCGGGCTGCTGGAGCGGCTCCGGGCGACCCAGACGAACCACGAGCTGCTGAGCGCCGCGCAGCGCTCCTGAGCGACGGACCGGCCCTCCGGGGCCGGTCCAGTCCAATTTCCGCGTTCTGGCACGCCCGGCGCGCGGCTGGCTGATACTCAAGAGAGATCTTCTACGGGGTAAGGGGAACCGCAGTGGCGCTCATCGTGGTGGCCGACGACGACGTGGACATCCGCGACCTGGTCGAGTTCAAGCTGGCGACCCTCGGGCACGAGATCGTGACGGTCGCGGACGGCAGCTCCGCCGTCGACGCCTGCGCGACCTCCCACCCGGACCTTGCGGTCCTCGACGTGATGATGCCGGGCCTCACCGGCCTCGAGGCCGTGCGCCAGATCCGCAGCAACCCGGCGCTCAAGGACATCCCGGTCATCCTCCTGACCGCCCGCGCCCAGCAGTCCGACGTGCAGACCGGCTACGACTCCGGCGCCGACGACTACATCACCAAGCCCTTCTCGCCCAAGGACCTCGCCAGCCGCGTCGAAGCACTGTTGGCCAAGGCCGTCTGAGCTCCCCGCCTAGCGGCGGGGTTGGGGTTGGGTTGGGCGCGCCTGCGCTCGTGGCTGTGGGGTGCGGTGCGGGAGGTGGGGCCGCCCCGACGGACGAGCCACCCCGGCGCTGGTCGCTCGCTGCGCTCGCTCGTCGCTCGCTGGCGCTCGCTCGGCGCCGGGGGGCCAGACCCATCCACCGTCCGTCGGGGCGGCCCCACCTCCCGCGCCGCACGCACCGCCCTCGCTCCGGCGCGCCCGGGTGGGGTGGGGGAGCGGGCTCGTCAGCGCTACGCGCTGCCTCGCCCGACGCGGCTGACGGTGGCTGAGGTGTGAGGCCGTCCGCGGCCGAGCCTCGAAGCCCCGCAACACGGTGCTGGGACAGTGCCAGCACCGGGTCGCCGGGTTTCGAGACGGTTGC
>CAZEPK010000244.1:0-7801 GCA_964514085.1 uncultured Nocardioides sp. | reverse complement strand
TAGGAGTACGTCGTGCCGTCCTCGAGCACCTGGTAGGAGTTGCCCACGCCGCGGGGCACGAACACCGCGATCGACGGGTCGGCCTCGACCGTGACGACCTGCCCGAAGGAGTCGCCCTCGCGCATGTCGACCCAGGCGCCGAAGATGCGGCCCTGGGCCACGCTGATGAACTTGTCCCACGGCTCGGTGTGGACCCCGCGCGTGACGCCGCGGCGGGCGTTGAAGGCCACGCTGTGCTGGACCGGCCCGAAGTCGGGCAGGCCGAGCGCGGTCATCTTGGCGCGCTGCCAGTTCTCCTTGAACCAGCCGCGGCTGTCCTCGTGCAGCGGGATGCGGACGACGAGCAGGCCCGGGATCGCGGTCGTCTCGATGGACAGCTCGTTCATGCGGGGCACTCCTCGTTCGGGGGCTGAGGTGCGAAGGCGTGCTGCGCCTGAGCCTCGAAGCCAGGTGAGTCGGTGCTGGGACTGACGCGGGTGCCCTTCCTTGCGGAGGCTTCGAGGCTCGTCGCTGGCGCTCCTCGCACCTCAGCCACCGTTACTGGCCCTTGGTGGCGTAGAAGGCCTCGGTGGCCTGCTTGCCGGGGCGCCACCAGTCCTCGTGCGTGCGGTACCACTCGACGGTGTCGGCCAGGCCGGCCTCGAAGTCCTGGAAGCGCGGCGACCAGTCCAGCTCGCTGCGCAGCTTGCCCGACTCGATCGCGTAGCGGCGGTCGTGGCCGGCGCGGTCGGTGACGAACTCGATGTCGTCCTCGGAGCGGCCGAAGAGCGCGAGCAGCGCCTTCACGACCTGGAGGTTGTTGCGCTCGCCGTCGGCGCCGATCAGGTAGGTCTCGCCGGAGCGGCCACGGTCGAGGATGCGCAGCACGGCCGAGGAGTGGTCGTCGGCGTGGATCCAGTCGCGGACGTTGAGCCCGTCGCCGTAGACCTTCGGCGGCACGCCGTCGATGAGGTTGGTGATCATCCGCGGGATGAACTTCTCGATGTGCTGCCAGGGCCCGTAGTTGTTGGAGCAGTTCGAGATCGTGGCCCGCACCCCGAAGCTGCGGACCCAGGCGCGGACCAGGTGGTCCGAGCCGGCCTTGGAGGCGCTGTACGGCGAGGAGGGGTTGTACGGCGTGTCCTCGGTGAACCGCTTCGGGTCGTCGAGGTCGAGGTCGCCGTACACCTCGTCGGTGGAGACGTGGTGCAGGCGTACGTCGTGCCGGCGGGCGGCCTCCAGCAGCGTGAAGGTGCCCACGATGTTGGTCTGGATGAAGGGGCCGGGGTCGTCGAGAGAGTTGTCGTTGTGCGACTCCGCTGCGAAGTGGACCACCGAGGCGTGGGAGGCGAAGAGCTGGTCGACCAGCGCCGCGTCGGCGACGTCGCCGACCACCAGCTCGACCCGGTCCTGGGGCAGCTCGGCGAGCGACTCGCGGCTGGCGGCGTAGGTCAGCTTGTCGAGCACCGTGACCGACAGGTCGGTGTTGCCGATCACGTGGTGCACGAAGTTGGAGCCGATGAACCCGGCCCCACCGGTCACGAGAAGGTCTGCCACGGGGCGTGAGCCTAGTTTCCGGGCGGGGTCGGCACCTAACTAGTGTGGTCGTCCATGCGCGGAATCATCCTGGCCGGTGGCACGGGCTCCCGGCTGCACCCGATCACCCTCGCGGTGAGCAAGCAGCTGATGCCCGTCTACGACAAGCCGATGATCTACTACCCGCTCAGCACGCTGATGCTGGCCGGGATCCAGGACGTCCTGGTCATCACGACCCCGCACGAGGCCGAGTCGTTCCACCGGCTGCTGGGCGACGGCTCGCAGCTCGGGGTCAACCTGTCCTACGCCGTGCAGCCCAGCCCCGACGGGCTGGCGCAGGCCTTCATCATCGGCGCCGAGCACGTGGGCGACGACCGCGTCGGGCTGGTGCTGGGCGACAACATCTTCTACGGCGACCGCCTCGGTGCGCGGCTGAACCGGTTCGACGACCTCGACGGCGCGGCGGTCTTCGGCTACCGCGTGGCCGACCCCTCGGCGTACGGCGTGGTGGAGTTCGACGAGCACGGCAAGGCCCTCTCGCTGGAGGAGAAGCCGGCCGAGCCGCGGAGCAGCTACGCCGTCCCCGGGCTGTACTTCTACGCCTCCGACGTGGTGGAGAAGGCCGCGGCGCTGAAGCCCTCCGCCCGCGGCGAGCTCGAGATCACCGACCTGAACCGCCTCTACCTCGACGAGGGCCGCCTGCAGGTCGAGGTGCTGCCCCGCGGCGCCGCCTGGCTGGACACCGGCACCATCGACGACCTCAACGAGGCCGGCAACTACGTTCGCGCGATCGAGCACCGGCAGGGCCTCAAGATCGGCTGCCCCGAGGAGGTGGCCTGGCGGATGGGCTTCATCGACGACACCCGCCTGCGCGAGCTGGCCGAGCCGCTGCTGAAGAGCGGCTACGGGACCTACCTGCTGGGCCTGCTCGAGCAGCACTGAGCCTGGCCGGGGTAGTCCGTGACCCTGTGGCCCCTGACTGTCCACAGCAGGGGCGGAAACGTCACGGACTACCGCCCGCCAGGCGGGCCACGTCGGCCGCCACCATCCGCCGCACGACCTCCTCGAAGCCCACGGTCGGCTCCCAGCCGAGCTCGGCCCGGATGAGGGAGGGGTCGCCGGTCAGCGCCTGGGCGTCGACCGGGCGGAGGAGGGCCGGGTCCACTCCGACGTACGACGACCAGTCCTCGACGCCGACGCAGCGGAAAGCCGCGGCCACGAAGTCCTCGACCGTGTGGCTGCGGCCGGTGGCCACGACGTAGTCGCGCGGGACCTCGGCCCGGGCGGCCCGGACCATCGCGTCGACGAAGTCCGGCGCCCAGCCCCAGTCGCGGGCGGCGGCCAGGTTCCCCAGCGTCACCGTCGTGGCGCGGCCGGCGGCGATCGCGGCCACGCCGGCGGTGATCTTGCGGGTCACGAACTGCTCGGCCCGCCGCGGCGACTCGTGGTTGTAGAGCACCAGGCTGGTCGCGTGCAGGCCGCGGCGGCGGTAGACGCCGACCGAGTGGTGGGCGAAGGCCTTGGCGGCGCCGTACGGGTTGACCGGGCGGACCGGGGTGTCCTCGTCCTGCGGCGACCGGTCGGGCAGCCCGAAGATCTCGGCGCTGGAGGCCTGCACGAAGCGGACCAGGCGGCCCTCGCGCTCCTGCACCTGGTGGGCCGACTCCAGCAGCCCGAGCGCGGCCAGGCCGTTGACCCGCGCGGTCAGTTCGGGCTCCTCCCAGGAGCGGGCCACCGAGCTGACCGCAGCCAGGTTGTAGACCTCGTCGGGGGCCAGGTCGAGGACCAGCGCGCGGGTGCCGTCGACGTCCGCGACGTCACCGGGGTGCGTGCGTACGCCGTCGCGGGCCGGCTCGCCCGGCAGCGCGAGCGCGTGCACCTCGACGCCGTCGGCGAGCAGCCGCTCGGCCAGGTAGCTGCCGTCCTGCCCGCCCGCGCCGGTGATCAGCGCGCGGGTCGGCATGGCGCCCAGTCTGTCCGATGCCGGGCGGGCTGCCTCAGTAGGCGCCCCGGGACCCGAGGACGGCGCCCACGGTCCGGGCCAGGATCGAGACGTCCTGGAGCATCGACCAGTTGTCGACGTAGTAGAGGTCGAGCCGGATGGCGTCCTCGAAGGCCAGGTCGGAGCGGCCCGAGACCTGCCACAGCCCGGTCATGCCGGGGCGGACGTGCAGCCGCCGGGCGATGCTCTCGTCGTAGCGGTGGACCTCGGTGGGCAGCGGCGGCCGCGGGCCGACCAGGCTCATCTCGCCGCGCACGACGTTGAAGAGCTGGGGCAGCTCGTCGATGGAGAAGCGGCGCAGCCACCGGCCCGGGCGGGTGATCCGCGGGTCGTCCCTCATCTTGAACAGCCCGCCCTCGAAGCCCTGGGCCGACTGCAGCCCGGCCAGCCGCGCCTCGGCGTCGACCACCATCGAGCGGAACTTCAGGCAGTCGAACGGCTCGCCGTCGCGCCCGATCCGCCGTTGCGGGAACAGCACCGGCCCGCGGTCGTGGAGCTTGACCCACACCGCGGCCACGAGGAGCAGCGGGCTCGTGACCAGGAGCAGCAGCAGCGAGCCGACCAGGTCGAAGGAGCGCTTGCCCAGCCGCGAGGCGTCGTGCCACGTCGGCGGGTCGATGTGCACCAGCGGGAGGCCGCCCACCGGCCGGAGCGTGATCCGGTCGCTGGAGATCTCGCTGACGCTCGGGGCCACCACCATCTGCACCGCGTGGTGCTCGAGCTCCCACACCGCCCGACGCATCTCGCTGGCCGAGGTGTGCGCGCCACCGGCGAAGAAGATCACGTCGACGTCCTCGGTCACGGCCAGGGCGATGTCGTCGAGGTTGCCCAGGACCGGTACGCCGCTGGGCGTCTCGGCGTCGAGGAACGTCGCCGGGGTGAGCGCCCCGACCACGTGGTAGCCCAGCCAGGACTCACGGCGCAGGATCGCGACGATCTCGTCGATGTGGGAGGGCGAGCCGGAGATCAGGACCCGCTGCTGGAGGCCGCCCCGCCTCCGGATCGACTTGATGACCCTGCGGACGGTGAACCGCCCGACCATGAGCACCGGCAGCCCGATGAGGAACAGCAGGACGAAGAAGCCGCGCGAGAGCTGGAAGCGGGTCAGGTAGCAGCCGATGCCCAGCAGCGCGGCGGTGTAGAAGGTGGCGTGCGCGACGCGCTTGTACTCCTCGGCGCCCGCGCCGAACACGTCGGTGCGGTAGCCGCCGACCAGGTAGATCACGGTGACCCAGAGGACGACGGTCAGCGGCCCCAGGACCCCCAGCGTCGAGCTCACCTCGCGCTGGGCGTCGAAGAGCGGCGTGCTCTCGCGCCCGTAGATCGCCAGCAGGCCGCACAGCGTGGCCAGGACCGCGTCGACCCCCAGCGCGACGAACGGGAGGACGCCCGCGCCGTGCACCCGCCGCGTGCGCGTGGAGCGCGCGAGGCGATCGGTCAGCACGGTCACGCGTCACTCCCCACTTCCCCGTCCTCCGAGCGGAACGACGCAAGGCGGCCTTGTCACAGTAGGTCGGGTCTCTCTAGTTCGGAAGCGTCCGCACTGGCGGATGCCTGGACGTCGAGGCCTGACGTGAGCACGGACCCGCGCCGGAGCGCAGGCCCGAGGGGGGAGAGGTCCTCAGTATGCCCCGCGGCGCCCGACGACGGCGCCGAGCGTCCGGGCCAGGATGGTGAGGTCCTGGAGCATCGACCAGTTGTCGACGTAGAAGAGGTCGAGCCGGATCGCCTCGTCGAAGGCCAGGTCGGAGCGGCCGGAGACCTGCCACAGACCGGTCATGCCGGGACGGACCCGCAGTCGGCGGACGGTGTCCTCGGCGTACCGCGCGACCTCGGTGGGCAGCGGCGGGCGCGGACCGACCAGGCTCATCTCGCCGCGCAGCACGTTGACCAGCTGGGGCAGCTCGTCGATCGAGTAGCGGCGCAGCCAGCGGCCCGGCCGGGTGACCCGCGGGTCCTCGGCCATCTTGAACAGCCCGTCCTGGTGCCCGGTCTGGCGGTGCAGCTCCGCCAGCCGGGCTTCCGCGTCGACCACCATCGAGCGGAACTTCAGGCACCGGAACCTCGCCCCGTCGCGGCCGGTGCGCTCCTGGGCGAAGAGCACCGGGCCGCGGTCGTGGGCCTTGACCCACATCGCGGCGACGAGGAACAGCGGTGCGAACACCACCAGGAGCGCGAGCGAGCCGGCGAGGTCGAAGAGCCTCTTGCCGGCCCGGGAGGCGTGCACGGCCCGGGGCTTGTCGATGTGCATCAGCGGCAGGCCGCCGACGGGGCGGACCTTCACGCGCTCGGCGGAGATGTCGGTGACGCTGGGCGCCACGACCACCTGGACCGCGTGGTCCTCGAGCTGCCAGGCGATCCGGCGCAGCTGGCCGGCGGAGTCCAGGGCCCCGCCCGCGATGAAGATGACGTCGGCCTCGGCCACCTGCACGGCCGGCAGGAGCTGGTCGGGCGTGCCGATCACCGGTACGCCGGCCGCGGTGTCGGCGCCACCGGCCCAGCTGGGCACCAGCGCACCCACGACGTCGTACCCGAGCCAGGCCTCGCGCCGCAGGACGCCGGCCACCTCGTCGACGTGGGAGGCGGTGCCGGCGATGAGCACGCGCTGCTGGAGGGCGCCGCGGGTGCGGGCGGCGTACAGGGCCCGGCGGAGCAGGAACCGGCCCGTGATGAGGGCGGGCACACCGATGGAGAAGAGGAGCAGGAAGAAGCCGCGGGAGAGCGCGAAGCCGGTCAGGTAGGCGCCCATGCCGACCAGGCCCGCGGCCAGCACGCTGGCGTTGAGCACCCGCTTGTACTCGTCGGTGCCGGCCCCGAAGACGTCGCGGGCGTAGCCGACCACCAGCCACAGCGCCACCAGCCAGCCGGCCACGATGGCCGGACCGGCCAGGCCCAGCGTGTCGGTCACCTGCACCGTCGAGGGGTCGAAGACGGCCAGCCGGTCGCGGCCCAGCGCCGCGCAGACGCCGGCGAGGGCCACGGCCACCGCGTCGGCGATGAACGCGCTCGGCGCGAGGTAGCGCAGCGCGCGGCTGGGGGCCCCGGCCACCAGCGCTGCGCGCCGCTCGGCCAGCAGGGTCATGCCACGCTCCGGACCGCGCGACGGGGGATCACCTGTCTACCAACGGGTGAGCGGGGCTTCGGTTACCCCCGGCCGGCGGTGGCTGAGGTGCGGAGGTGCGCCGGCCATGACGGTGGCTGAGGTGCGAAGGCGTCCTGCGCCTGAGCCTCGAAGCCGGGCGACCCGGTGCTGGGAGGTGGTCACCTCCGCGCGCTGGCTGCGGAGGCTTCGAGGCTCGGCCGTGGCCGGCCTCGCACCTCAGCCACCGAGGACGCCCCGACGGTGGCTGAGGTGTGAAGGCGTGCTGCGCCTGAGCCTCGAAGCCGGGTGACCTGGTGCTGGAAGGTGAGCAGGTACCAGCGCAGGCTGCGGAGGCTTCGAGGCTCGGCCGTGGCCGGCCTCGCACCTCAGCCACCGTAGGCCTCGCACCTCAGCCACCGAGGACGCCCCGTAACCTGACGACCCATGGAGGTCTCCCCGTGAAGGTCCTGGTCACCGGCGGCGCCGGCTACATCGGCTCGATCACCGCGAAGGCGCTCGAGGAGGCCGGGCACGTGCCGGTCATCCTGGACTCGCTGCTCACGGGGCCGCACGCGTTCGTGCGCGACCGCATCTTCTACGAGGGCGACATCGCCGACCGGGCGCTGCTGACCCGGATCGTCGAGGAGCACCCCGACCTCGACGCCACCATCCACATGGCGGCCCGGATCGTGGTGCCCGAGTCGGTCGCGCTGCCCTACGAGTACTACCGCAACAACGTGGCCAGCTCCCTGGAGCTCTTCGACCAGCTCGAGAAGCTGGGCAAGCCGCGGGTGCTGTTCTCCAGCTCGGCCAGCCTGTACGCCGTCAAGGACGACTTCGAGGTGACCGAGGAGGACCCGCTGGCGCCCGGATCGCCGTACGCGCGGACCAAGCGGATGATGGAGCAGATCCTCGAGGACATGGCGGCCGCCACGGACCTGCGGGCGATCATCCTGCGCTACTTCAACCCCATCGGGTCCGACCCCGACCTGCAGTCCGGCATCTACGCCAAGGAGCCCAGCCACGTCCTGGGCCAGCTGGTGATGGCGGCGCGGGGGCAGAAGGACGCCTTCACGATCACCGGCACCGACAACCCCACCCGCGACGGCACCGGCATCCGCGACTACGTCCACGTGTGGGCCCTGGCCCGGGCCCACGTGCAGGCGGTCGAGAAGTTAGACGAGGTCCTGGCCAAGGTCGGC
>CAZEPK010000243.1:0-7809 GCA_964514085.1 uncultured Nocardioides sp. | reverse complement strand
GTGGCGCGCTCGCAGACGGTGCCGGTGCAGCGGGCGGTGAACGCCTTGCGGGCGCCGTTCACCTCGAGCAGCAGGGCCGTCGGCGTCTCGAAGCTGATCTGGCCGAACCACCCCGAGGGGACCTGGTAGCGACCGAGCTGCTTGCCGTCGATGGTGCGGGCGTCGACCCGGCCGGGGCCGGGGCCGTCGGAGAGGATCGCGATCGTGGCGACGCGCGAGGCGTCGGCGTTGAACGCCGCGACCTGCTGGGTGCAGGAGCGCCAGACCAGCGCGCCGGTGGAGACCTTGCGGATCTCCGAGCAGCCTCCGTCGTACGGGTCCTTGGTGAAGGTGCCCACCACGTCGGCGGCCAGGTCGGCGATGTAGCCCGGGTCGCGGGAGACCGTGACGACCTTGTCGCTGCCGCCCGCGGTCGGGGGGAGCGTCCAGAGCTGGGTCTTCTTCGTGCTGCCGAGGATGACCCGGTCGGCCTGGGCGTCGAGGGCGACGGCGTAGTCGCGGAAGACGCGCTGCAGCCTCTGCGTCGCCGTGGCCACGTCGTAGGCCGTGATGGTGCTCTGGGCCGTGCGGCCGACCCGGGTCGTGACCAGGGTGGCGCCGTCCTCGGACAGGATGCTCATGAAGGGGTGGGCCTTGGCCAGGAGGGTCCGGCTGCCGTCGGCCGCGACGCGGTAGATCTTGCCGTTGCCGCCCTGCTCGCTCGAGGTGCCGACGACGTAGGCCGCCCCCGACTTGCCGAGCAGCCGGACCTTCGGCCCCTTCACCGTCACGCGGACGGAGCCGTCGACGACCGTGTGGCCGTCGACGTCGAGGTGGGGGACCGCGATGTCGGGGCCGCGGTCCACGGACCCGGGGGTCAGCGTAAGGGCCGGCTTCGCGGTCGCCGGGGCGGCGACGAGCGAGGTCACCGCAGCAGCGGCGGCCAGGGCGACGAGGGAGCGGGACAGGGGGCGCATGACGCGTCCTTTCGAGGATCATGGGTGTGTTGCCAGGCAGACGCCCACAGTGGCAGAAAGGTTGCAGGTCGCCTCCGACGAGATGAGAGGAAACCGCGTCGAGGAGACCGGCACCCCGCCCGTACCCTTCTGCTCATGATCGAACCCCACGAGACTGCTCGCTGCGCTCGCACTCACGCGGGGACCCCCAGATGATCCTGCGGATGTCCAGCCTGTTCGTGCGCACCCTGCGTGACGACCCCGCGGACGCCGAGGTCCCGAGCCACCGCCTCCTGGTGCGCGCCGGCTACATCCGCCGCGCTGCGCCGGGCATCTACACGTGGCTGCCGCTCGGCCTGCGGGTGCTGCGCAAGATCGAGGACATCATCCGCGAGGAGATGGACGGCATCGGAGCCCAGGAGCTGCTGTTCCCCGCGCTGCTGCCCCGCGGCCCCTACGAGGCGAGCGGCCGCTGGACGGAGTACGGCGACGGCATCTTCCGGCTCAAGGACCGCAAGGACGACGACTACCTCCTCGGTCCCACCCACGAGGAGATGTTCACCCTCGTGGTCAAGGACCTGTACTCCTCCTACAAGGACCTGCCGCTCTCGATCTACCAGATCCAGACCAAGTACCGCGACGAGGCGCGGCCCCGGGCCGGGCTGCTGCGCGGGCGCGAGTTCGTGATGAAGGACAGCTACTCCTTCGACCTCGACGACGCGGGGCTCGACGCCAGCTACCAGCGCCACCGCGACGCCTACATCCGGATCTTCGACAAGCTCGGCTTCGAGTACGTCATCGTCAAGGCCGAGGCCGGCGCCATGGGCGGCTCGAAGTCGGAGGAGTTCCTGGCCAAGGCGGCGGTGGGCGAGGACACCTACGTGCGCTGCACCCGGTGCGACTACGCCGCCAACGTCGAGGCGGTCGACACGCCCGCGCCCGCGGCCCGGGCCTACGACGACCTGCCCGCCGCCCACGCCGAGCAGACGCCCGACACCCCCACGATCGACACGCTGGTGGCCCACCTGGACGCGGCCTTCCCGCGCTCGGACCGGCCCTGGTCGGCCGCGGACACGCTGAAGAACGTCGTCTTCTCGCTCACCCACCCCGACGGCACCGTCGAGGCGCTGGCGATCGGTCTCCCCGGCGACCGCGAGGTCGACACCAAGCGGCTGGAGTCCAAGCTCGGCGAGGGCGTGCGGTTCGAGCCGTTCGGCGAGGCGGACTTCGCCGCCCGCCCCTCGCTGGCCAAGGGCTACATCGGGCCCGGCTCGCTGGGGGAGAAGAAGGAGGCGGGTGTCCGCTACCTCCTCGACCCCCGCGTGGTCGACGGCACCTCCTGGGTGACCGGCGCCGACCTGGCCGGCTCGCACGTCCTCGACCTGGTGGCGGGCCGCGACTTCAGCGGCGACGGCACGATCGACGTCGGCGACGTGCGCGACGGCGACCCCTGCCCGGTGTGCGGCGCCACCGACGGCGGGGTCCTGGAGTCGGCCCGCGGCATCGAGATGGGCCACATCTTCCAGCTCGGCCGCAAGTACGCCGACGCGCTCGACCTCCAGGTCCTCGACGAGAACGGCAAGCTCGTGACCGTCACCATGGGCTCCTACGGCATCGGCCCCTCGCGGGCCGTCGCAGCGATCGCCGAGGGCACCCTGGACGAGCTCGGCCTGTCCTGGCCGCGCAACGTGGCCCCGGCCGACGTGCACCTGGTCGCCGCGGGCAAGGACGAGGAGATCTTCGCTGCCGCGGAGCGGATCGCCACCGAGCTGTCCGCTGCCGGGGTCGACGTGATCTACGACGACCGCACGGGTCGGTCCGCCGCACCGGGCGTGAAGTTCAAGGACGCCGAGATGCTCGGCATGCCCACCATCGTCGTGGTCGGCCGCAACCTCGCCGAGGGCACCGTCGAGGTCCGCGACCGTGCCACGGGCCAGCGCGAGGACGTCGCCGTCGACGCCGTCGTCGACCACGTGGTGGGCGTCGTCCGCGCCGGTTGAGGTGCCCAGCACGCGTCTCGGGCACTCCGGACGAGGTGCTGGACCCCGCGTGGCTCCAGCACCGGGGCGCGGACCTAGGTGACCTTGAACGCGCCCGTCTTGGTCACGGTCCCGCCGTCGAGGTTCGAGACGGTGACGCTGCGCGAGCCGGTCGCCGCGGTGGCGTCCACGCTGACCTTCAGCGTGGCCGAGGTCGGCGTCACGCTCACGACCGTCGCGCTGACCCCGGTCCCCGAGAACGTCACCACCAGACCGGCCTGCAGGCCGGTGCCGGACAGCTGCACCGTCTGATCCGTCGAGCCCCGTGGCCGGGAGCTCGGGGTCAGGCTCCCGATCGTCGGCTTGTCCGTGACCGTGAAGCACCCGGAGCAGGTCGTCGTGCCGGTGTCGGGGTTCGTGATCGTGACGTCACGCGCGCCCAGCGCCGCTGAGCCCCCGACGGTGAGCTGCAACGTCATCCTGGTGCTGTCGTCGACGGTCGTGCTCACGACCGTGACCCCGCTGCCGGAGATCTTGGCCAGCGCTCCGGGCTGGAAGCCGCTACCGGTGAGGGTCACCGTCTGCGCGGTGGTGCCCCGGGCGCGCGACGACGGCGCGACCGCGGCGATCGACGGGTCGGCCACGACGGTGGCGCAGCTCGCACAGGTCGCGCTGCCGCCGTCCGGGTCGACCACCTCCACGGTGCGCGACCCGAGCGCGGTCGAGCCGGACACCGAGAGGCCGACCGTCAGCTTGCTGGTGGAGTTGCGCACCACCGACAGGACGGTCACGCCCTCACCGAACGACACGGCCCCGCCCGAGGCCACGAAGTCGGCCGGGAAGCCTGATCCGCTGATCGTCGCGCTCGTGGCGACACCACGGCGGAGCCGGCTGGGGTTCACCGCGGTGACGGTGGGGAGGGCGTTCACCACGAGCGCGGCGGACTTCGTCACGGTGCCGCCGTCGGGGTTGAGCACCGTGAGGGCCCGGCCACCGGTCGAGGCGGCGGCGTCGATCGAGACGTCCAGCGACAGGTGCGAGGAGTCGATCCAGGTCACCGCGCCCACGTCCACACCGGTGCCGGAGAAGGACGCCGACGCACCCGCCTGCAACCCTGTCCCGGTCACCACGACCACCGCGTGACGAGCACCCTGCGGTCGGGAGCCCGGGGACAGCGAGGCGACGGTCGGCTTCGGGTTCACGGTGAAGCAGGCGGTGCAGACGGCCCCCGGCTTGCCCGGGTTCGTGACGGTGATGTCACGGGCGCCGAGGCCGGCCGAGCCGCCGACGGACACCGCGACCTGCAGGCTCGTCGCCGACACCCGCGTGGTGCTGAGGACCGACACGCCCGTGCCGGACACCTTGGTGGTCACACCCGGGACGAACCCGTAACCGGTGACGACCAGCGTCTGGGCACCCGAGCCCTGGGCGCGGGAGCTCGGTGCTGCGGACGAGACCACGAGGTCCCGACGACCGAAGGTCCACGTGCTGAACTGCGTCGTGCGCACGGTGACGTCGACGTCACCGGACCCGGCGGCGCTCCGAGCGGCGATGCACGGATCGGGGGTCGCGTCGGTCGGGCTCGTGCAGACCGGCACCTGGACGCCGTTGCGGAACACCTCGACCTGGTTCGGCTGCAGCGAGCCGAGCTCGGAGGAGTCGATGCTGAACGTGACGACGTACGGCGCGCTCGCACTGGTGGCCACCGGCCCGCCGAGCACGACCTGCCTGCTGAAGAGCACGAAACCGGCTGGCGCGGTCCCGGCGGTTTGCGGCTCCGCGGACACCGTCCCCGCCACGCCGGCCGGGACGTCGATCCTCGTCTGGATCGGCACCGCGGTCGACGCGCCGACACCTCCTGGGTCGGTCGTCAGCGTCGTCGGTCCGGTCACGGTGGCGCTCAGGTCGCCCGCCAGGACCCGGTAGGTCGACGTGGCCTGCGTGTGGTTGCCCGCGCCGTCGAGCGCATCCACCGTCACCGTGTGCGTGCCCGCCACGGTGGTGTCGAGGGCGCTGCCGGTCGGCACCGAGCCCGTGCACGAGGACAGGCCCGAGCCACCCGCGTCGGCACAGGTGAAGTCCACGACGACGCCCTGACCGAGGCTGTAGGACGCGCCGTCGGCCGGCTGGGTGATCTGCACCGTCGGTGGCGTGGCATCGGCGGGAGCGCCGTTCGAGACGGTGTAGTGCACCGTACGGGTCGTGACGTTGCCGGCCAGGTCGGTCCCGGTCACGGTGAAGGAGGCCGGTCCGACCGCCAACGGGACCGGCGCACCGTTGGCCCGGTCGCCGACGCAGGTGTCGACGCCGCTGGCCACGTCGGTGCAGCCGTAGTCCGCGCTGACCGAGTCCGTCACCAGGTAGGTCGCGCCCTCGGCCGGGCTGGTCACCGTCACGACCGGTCCCGAGCCGTCAGCGGCAGGGTCGGCCAGCACCCGCAGGAGCGAGAAGACCTGGCCGGTGTACCCGTTCTGGATCTGGGCCTGCACCCCGACGACGACGTTGTCCGAGGCGTCGGGGACGGCGATGACCGGTCGACCGGTGGGGATCGTGATGCCGGCGGCCAGGGGGATCCGGATCCTGGCCCGACCGGCCGAGGCGTACGTCGTGTCGAGCGTCCCTGCAGTGGAGTACCGGCTGACCACGATGTCGGTGGTGCCGGTGACGTTGCCGCTCAGCAGGAGGCGGCTGCTGGAGTCGAGCGCAGCCCGGACGTTGCGCAGGTCCGAGGGTGGCGCCAGCGCACCCTGCCCGGCGAAGCCGGGGTCGAGTCCACCGTCGGGAAGCACTCGCACCACGGCCGGTTCGCCCGCGGCCGGCGCCGAGGAAGGCGTGAGGTAGGTGCTGCCGCCTGCAGCCGGGAGGACCTGGGAGGGGATCCACGGCAGACCGGTGATCTGGAACGACGGGTCAGGCTGTCCGCTCCCGGTGAACCGGATCATCCGGTAGGGCCCCGCGGTGGTCAGACCAGCGACGCTGATGCGGCCGGTCGGGTCGATCGAGAGGGCGGTGCCGTAGACGTCGCTCGGCGCGATCCCCGAGGTCCCGAAGGACGGGTCCGGGGTGCCGTCAGACCGCAACCGGCGCAGATGGAAGCGCTGAGCTGGCGTGTTCGCGTCACAGGTGACGACGATGCGGTCCGACGAGTCGACGGCGATGGCGCCGCCACAGGTCGGCTCGATGGCGAGTCCGCGATCCCCGAAGGTGGGGTCCAGAGCGCCGGAGTCGGCGTCGTACCGGCCGATGAACGAGCTCCCGCCGTCGTAGCCGAGGACGATGAGGTGGTTCGAGTGATCCGGGACCGCCGTGAAGAAGTACATGTCGGGCGGCGGCGTCAGGATGCCCCCGTCGCCGAACGAGCTGTCGCGAACGCCGTCCGGACCGAACTTGACGATGCTGGAACCGAGGGTGGCGAACGTCGCACCGGTCGGCGAGGTCTGCAGGTCGCCGAGCTCTCGGGGCGGCTCGGTCGGCGAGGTGGTGGGGTTGGCCGTGAACGTGAAGCCGTCGGCGCTCAGGGCGGGGTCCGGCACGCCGCTGGAGTCGTAGCGGCCGAAGACGAACGCGTCGTCGTCGCCCTCCGTGGCGACCACGGCGATGCTGCCGTCGGGGCCCAGCGCGACCGCCTTGCCCGCGGAGTTGGTCGGTGCGAAGTTGCGGACCGGTCGGTCGATGCGCACGCCACCGCTGCCGAAGCCCGGGTCGAGTGCTCCGGCGGCGGTGAAGCGGGCCAACCGCAGGTCGTTGAAATCTAGGTTCCTGGTGCCGAACACCACGGTTCGATCGGAGGGGTCGACCGCGAGTCCGACCGCTCGGGCGACTGCGGTGGTGCTGGTCAGGCCATCTGTCCCGAAGGAGGTGTCCAGCGCGCCGGCGCTGAACCTGCGCAGCGCCAAGGTGTCGTAGTCGTCGGCGAGCGTGCCGAGCAGCACCCGGTCCTGGCTGTCGACGCCGAGCCCGATCACATCGTTGTCGGGAGAGCTCGCCGGCTCGTAGGCGTCGTCGACGCTCAGCTGCACTGATCCGAGCCAGTAGACCGACGTCCCGGCCACCGCGACCGGCGTCCCGTCGGCGAGCAGGGCGACGCGCGTGGCGTAGTGCTGGGTGGTCCCGGCGCCCCAGGGCGCGGCCAGCTCGGTAGCGGCACCGCCGTCAGCCCCGTACCGGACGATGGTCGCTCCCTGGGCGAAGCGGCCCGTGGGGCAGCCGCTCACGCCCGAACCGACGCTGCGGGCTCGGCTCCCGGCGACGATGATCCGATCGGTCGGGTCGATGACCAGGTCGCGGGCGTAGCCACCACCGGGCGTCCGGTCGGTGAAGCAGCTCCCGCTCGCGGAGTTGGAGAAGCCGGATGCTGCGAAGGAGCTGTCGGCCGCGCCGTCAGCGTTCAGGCGCCGCAGAGCCAGGTTGGGGCTGCCCCCGAGGACGATCTTGCCGGTCGACTGGACGGCCACGGACAACAGCTGGAACGCCTGTGTGAACTGCGTCGTGCAGGCGCTGAGGCCGGACGGCGTGAACAGCACAGCCCCGGTGCCAGCACCGAAGGTGGCGTCCGGCGCGCCGTCCGCCGTGAACCGGCCGACCCACCACCTGCGGGTGGCGCAGCCGCCGGAGTCGGGCTGGTAGGTGCCGGCGACGACCACGCGGCCGTCGGGCATGCGGGCGCTGTCGACCACCGTCACGCGGATGGGGGCATCGACCACCGGGGCCGGCACCTGGGTGAGGCCGTCCTGGCCGAAGCTCGGATCCAGATAGCTGGACCGGGACGCAGCAGAGGCCGGGTCCGCGGTGACGACGACGCCCACGGCACTGGCCGTCGTCATCAGCACCGACAGGACCGCAGCGCGAAGTGAAGCCATACCCCGTCAACCCCCCCACCCCGAGAAGTTGTTGGG
>CAZEPK010000242.1:2591-7878 GCA_964514085.1 uncultured Nocardioides sp. | reverse complement strand
AACGTCACCTTCACCTCCACCGACGTCAGCCGCGACGGCGACGAGTGGACGATCACCGGCGACCTGACCATCAAGGGCGTCACGCACTCGGTCGCGGTCCCCTTCGAGTTCTCCGGCTCGGCCCAGGACCCCTTCGGCAACGTCCGCGTCGGCTTCGAGGGCGGCACCGCCATCAAGCGCAGCGACTGGGGCATGAGCTTCAACGCCGCGCTCGAGACCGGCGGCGTGCTGGTCTCCGACAAGATCAAGCTCGAGTTCGACATCTCCGCGATCAAGAACGCTCCCGAGCAGAGCGCCTGACCCGCTGAGCCCAGGCTCACCACGCACCACCGCGCACTCCTCCGACGGGGCCGTCCAGAAAATGGGCGGCCCCGTCGGCCGTTCCTGGGGTTCACTTTCCCCTCGTGGACCTTTCTGACGGACTCCTGAGCCGCGCCCTCGCCCTCGAGGACGCGCGGGCGGTCTTCGAGGTGATGGCCGCCCAGGAGCGGGCCGACCTCGACGAGGTGATGATCGAGGAGGCCGACATCGTCGGCGACTGGAGCCGCCCCGCCTTCGACGTCGGCAGCTCGACCGTGGGCGTCCTGGACGGCGACCGGCTCGTCGCCTACGCCGAGGTCGGGCTGGGAGGGCGCGGCGACGCCGCGGTGCACCCGGACTTCCGGGGCCGCGGGATCGGGACCGCCCTCGCCCTGTGGATGCAGGACAACGCGCGGAGCAAGGGCGTCGCCGAGATCGGGATGCCCGTGCCGCTCGGCTCGCCGGGCGACCGGCTCCTCGAGGCGCTGGGCTACCGGGTCCGCTGGGAGAGCTGGGGCCTGGAGCTGCCGGCCGGTGCCGACGTCCCCGAGCGCTCGCTCCCGGAGGGGTACGCCGTGCGGGCGGCCGACCCGGCGGAGTACGAGCAGTGCTGGACCGTGCAGGAGGACGCCTTCCTGGAGTGGTCGGTCCGCGACCGCGAGCCCTACGAGGACTGGCTGGCCCAGATCACCGGCCGGCCCGGCTTCGAGCCGTGGAACCTGCGGGTGGTGGTGGACCAGGCCGGCCGGGTCGCCTCCTTCGCGTGGGTCCAGCTGGGCGAGGACGGGGTCAGCGCCTACATCGCGCGGCTGGCCACGCGGAAGGACCAGCGCGGCCGCGGCCTGGCGCAGGCGCTCCTGGTCGACGCGTTCGCCGTGGCCCGGGCCCACGGCGCCACCCGGTCCGAGCTCTCCACCGACTCCCGCACGGGCGCTCTCGGCCTCTACGAGAAGGTCGGCATGGTCGTCACCTCGACGTGGGTCAACCGCGGCCTCCGGTTGTGAACCTCCCCGCCGGGCTGACCAGCCGGCCGCTCGGGCTCGACGACGCCGAGGCCGTGACCGCGCTGATCACGGCCGAGGAGCTGCACGACGTCGGTGCGACCGACGTCGCGGTCGAGGACGTCGTGGCCGAGTGGCAGCGCCCGTCCTACGACTTGGCGTCCAGCAGCATCGGCGTCCTCGACGGGCCGCGGCTGGTGGCCTACGCCGACCTCGTGCACCCCGACTTCGGCTACACCGGCGTGCTGCCCGCCGAGCGGGGCCGTGGGATCGGCACGGCACTGGCCGGCTGGCTCGAGGCGCTGGCCCGGTCCCGCGGGGCCACGCTCCTCAGCAACCAGGTGCCGAGGGACGGCGCGCAGCACCGGCTGCTGGCGGCTCGCGGCTACCGGGAGCGCTGGACGGCGTGGGACCTCGAGCTCCCCGAGGGAGCCGAGGTCACCGCCCGACCCCTGCCCGCCGGCTTCGCCGTCCGCGACGCCCGGCCCGACGAGCACGAGCTGGTCTACGAGGTCATCGAGACCGCCTTCAGCGACTGGCGGGACAAGCGTGCGCTGGACGACTTCGCCTCGGTGGTGTGGGGCAGGCCGACCCACGAGGCGTGGAACCTCCGCGTCTGCACCGACCCGGACGGCGTGGTCGTCGGCGCCACGCACGTCCACCTGACCGGCGAGGCCGGGTACGTCGCCCGGATCGGGGTCCGGCGTGAGCAGCGCGGCCGCGGGCTGGCCTCGGCGATGCTGGCCGACGCCTTCGGGCTGGCCCGCGAGCACGGTGCGGTCCGCTGCTACCTGGCCACCGACTCCCGCACCGGTGCGCTGGGTCTCTACGAAAAGGTCGGCATGCAGGTCAGCTCGGCCTGGGTGAACCTGGCCCTGGACCTGGCCGCCGATCCGTCCGGCCGCTGACGCGGGCGGGAGCCGGTCAGCCCGCAGACGAGTCGTCGACGGTCGTCACCACGGTGGTGACCGAGGGCCGCGCCGGCGTGGAGGAGAACCCGAAGCGCGGCGGCGGGAGGACCCGCGCCAGGGCACCGAGGTCCGTGCCGTCGAAGCTGCCCGTCGCAGCGGTCACTGCGTGGACGTCGGTGGCGCCGTACCACTCGCGGCGGCCGCCACCGGCCGTACCGCGGGTGCGTACGCCGCGCAGCACCACCCGCGCGACCGGGTCGGTGATCGCGCACCACGTCGATGACTCGGCCAGCCGGCGGGGGACGCCGCGCAGCAGCAGGCCCAGCGGCGTCCGCGGGCCGACGGTCAGGTCGAGCACCAGGGAGTCCGACCGCACCTGCCACCCCTGACCCACCTCGGTGACCGCGAACGGCTCCAGGCGCACCTCGTCGAAGGAGTAGGTCGCCCCGATGAAGTCGGCCACCTCCTGGCGCGGCGCCAGCAGCACCCGGTGACCGGCCGCGGTCTCGACCATCGCGTCGGCGAAGGTGCCCATCGGCGTCTGCTGCCAGTGGCCGACCACCACGCGCGTCCCCGACGTCGACCCGATCCCCGCGATCCGGCCCCGGAACCGCTGTCGGGAGCCCGTCACCGGATGGGCATCCCGGAGATGGCGCGGGCGATGACCAGCCGCTGGATCTCCGAGGTGCCCTCGAAGATCGTGTAGATCCGGGCGTCGCGGGTCATCCGCTCGACGGGGTACTCGCGGGTGTAGCCGTTGCCGCCGAGGATCTGCATGGCCTGCCCGGTGACGCGGACCGCGGTCTCGCCCGCGTGCAGCTTGGACATCGAGCCCTCGGCCGCCTCGAAGCGCTTGCCCTGCTTGGCCATCCACGCCGCCCGCCAGACCAGCAGCCGGCTCGCGTCGATGGAGGTCTTCATGTCGGCCAGCGCGAAGGCGATCGCCTGGTTGTCGATGATCGGGCGGCCGAACTGCTCGCGGGTCTTGGCGTAGTCCAGCGCCACCTCGTAGGCCGCGCGCGCGATGCCCACGGCCTGCGCCCCGACCGCGGGGCGGGTGCGCTCGAAGGTCGCCATGGAGGCGTTGGTCGAGCCGCCGCTGCGCACGCCCTCGCGCGCCCGGGCCAGCCGCGCGTCGAGCTTCTCCTTGCCGCCGAGCAGGCACGAGCCGGGCACCCGCACGTGGTCGAGCACCACCTCGGCGGTGTGCGAGGCGCGGATGCCGTGCTTGGCGAACTTCTGGCCCTGGCTCAGCCCCTCGGTGCCGGGCGGCACCACGAAGCTGGCCTGGCCGCGGGAGCGGAGCTCCGGCTCGACGACGGCGGTGACCACGTGCACGTCGGCCATCCCGCCGTTCGTGGCCCAGGTCTTGGTGCCGTTGAGCACCCACTCGTCCTTCGCCTCGTCGTACGTCGCGCGGGTGCGCATCGCGCCCACGTCGCTGCCGGCGTCGGGCTCGGAGGAGCAGAACGCGGCGGTCTTCAGGTCACCCGGCGACCCGAACATCTGCGGCACCCACTCGCCCACCTGCTCCGGCGTCCCGTTGGCCGCCACGCCCGCCGCGGCCAGGGCGGTGCCGACGATGGCCAGCCCGATGCCCGCGTCACCCCAGAACAGCTCCTCCATGGTGATCGGCAGCCCCAGCCCCGACTCCTCGAAGCTCTGGGTGGCGAAGAAGTCGAGCGAGTAGAGCCCGATCTTGGCCGCCTCCTCCAGCACCGGCCAGGGGAACTCCTCGCGCTCGTCCCACTCGTGCGCCGCGGGACGGATCACCTCCGCGGCGAAGGTGTGCACCCACGCCTGCAGCTCGAGGTGGTCCGGGCTGAGGTCGAAGCTCGGCGTGGTCGGGACGGCGTCGCTCACCCCAGCGATGTTACCGACGGGTCACGTCCGCGCGCCCTGCGGATCCAGCTCGGAGGCCACGCCCTCGTCACCCAGGTCCGCGGTGTAGTCGGAGGGCTGGGTCCGGTCGGTCCCGGCCGAGACGCCGGCCGCCCGCAGCACGACCGTCAGCACGATCGCGACGAGGAGGTTGAGCGCGAAGGCCAGCACCGCGATGTAGACCTTCGTGGTGTCGGACCACGGCAGCAGCACCAGCGGCCCGCCGAAGTGCTCCTGGGTCGGCGAGGCGACGCCGTAGGCCAGCCAGGTGCCGTAGGCCATGCCGGCGGCCCACCCGGCGAGCAGGGCCCAGCGGTGGAACCACCGCGTGTACAGCCCGCCCACGATGGCCGGCAGGGTCTGCAGGATCCAGACGCCGCCGAGCAGCTGCAGGTTGATCGCGAAGTCCTTCGAGAGCGCCAGGACGAAGACCAGCGCGCCGAACTTCACCAGCAGCGAGACGATCTTGGCCTGCTTCGCCTCCTCGGCGTGCGTCGCGTCGCGGTTGATGAAGGCGCGGTAGATGTTGCGCGTCCAGAGGTTCGCCGCGGCGATCGACATGATCGCCGCCGGCACCAGGGCGCCGATCACGATGGCGGCGTACGCCACCCCGGCGAACCACGGCGGGAACTCGTTCTCGAACAGCTGCGGCACCGCCTGCTGCGGGTTGGTCACCTTCACCCCCGTGGCGATGGCCACGAAGCCCAGGAGGGCCAGCAGCCCCAGCAGGAAGGAGTACGCCGGCAGCAGCGAGGCGTTGCGCCGGATCACCGAGCGGCTGCGGGTGGAGAGGACGCCGGTGATCGAGTGGGGGTACATGAACAGCGCCAGCGCCGAGCCGAGCGCGAGGGTCCAGTACGCGTGCTGGGCCGGCCCCGTCGGCATCACCGCCTTCGGCGAGGCGTCGCCGGCCTTGATGGCGTCGGCGTTCTGGGTGTTGAAGTCGCCGAACGACGTGCTGACGGTGTCGAAGATGTGGCCCCACCCGCCGATGTGGTGGGGGATGTAGATCACCGCGACGATGATGACGAGGTAGATCAGCGTGTCCTTGACGAAGGCGATGAGCGCCGGCGCCCGGAGCCCGCTGGAGTAGGTGTAGGCCGCCAGCACGGCGAAGGCGATGAAGAGCGGCAGGTCCTTGACGAACCAGTTGTCGTCGTCGTTGCCGATGCCCATCACCTGCAGCACCACCTG
>CAZEPK010000242.1:0-2581 GCA_964514085.1 uncultured Nocardioides sp. | reverse complement strand
GAACGATGATCGTGCTCTAAAGAAACGAGCCCAGCTGCAGCGCGATGTAGGGCATCGTGGCCAGGATCCCCGTCACGGCCACGGCGGTGGCCAGCGGCCGGCTGTCGTAGCGGCCCTCGACGAAGTCGGCGGGCGTGACGTAGCCGTGCCGGTGGCTGACCGACCACAGCCGCGGCAGGAACTGGAAGATCAGCGGGTAGACCACGATCGTGTACGGCACGGCGAAGAAGCCGACCGCACTGCCGGCGTACAGCGTCGCCGGGACCGCGATGAAGGTGTAGGCGGTGTAGATGTCGCCGCCGATGAGGAACCAGGCGATGAAGGTGCCGAAGCCGCGCCCGCCCAGCCCCCACTCGTCGAGGCTGCCCAGGCTCTCCGCGCGGCGCCAGCGCGCCGCGGCGAACCCCAGCACGGTGACGAGCAGGAACAGGAAGACGAAGACGCCGACCGCCACCCCGCTCATCGGATGACCTCGGCCGGGTCGTCGTCCTTCGCCGCCTCGGTGCGCGGCGGGTCCTCGGTGCGGGTCAGCCAGTAGGCCACCGTGGTCAGCACCGCGACCACCGGGATGAGGAGGAACTGGAACCAGTAGTAGAAGGGGAAGCCCCAGAGCTCGGGGTCGGTGCGGTCGTAGACCCCGACCAGCAGGGGCAGCACCACGGCCGGGACGAGCAGGACCACCACGATGGCCCAGCGTGCGGACGACGACATGACAACCTCCCGAGAGAACGCCATGGCGGAGGCGATGAGCCTCGCCGCTCCGCCCGGTCTCCACGTCGGCCGATCACAAACATCCGGAGGACCCATGACGCAGGTGGTCGCCGCGCTGGCGATGTCCCTCGACGGCTTCATCGCCGACCCGGACGGGGGCTGCGAGGAGCTGTTCGGCTTCTACGACGACGGCAGCACCGAGCTGGTCCTCGCCGACGGTTGGCCGGCCTTCCACATGGACGAGCCCAGCCTCGGCCTCATGCGGGACGCGCTGGCTCGGATCGGGTGCCACGTCATGGGCCGCGACCTCTACGACCTGACCGGCGGCTGGGGCGGCCACCCGGGCAACGAGGCCCCGATCGTGGTCCTCACCCACGACCCGCCGGAGACCACGCCCGAGGGCGTGCCGTACTTCTTCCACGACGACATCTCCGCCGCGCTGGACCAGGCCCGCGAGCTGGCCGGTGACCTCGACGTGGTGATCGCCGGCGGCACGGTCGCGCGGCAGGCGCTCGACGCCGGGCTGCTCGAGGTCATCGACGTCAGCCTGGTGCCGGTGGTGCTCGGCGCCGGCATCCCGTGGTTCGCCGGCTCGGCCGGGCCGGTGCGCCTCTCGGACCCGGTGGTCCACGAGGGGCGCGGCGTCACCCACCTGCGCTACGAGGTCCTGGGCCGAAGGGTGGGCGCGGGGTCAGCGACGGAGCAGACTCCTGATCCGTGACGAACCTGTCCCGCTACGCCGACTGGGTCGCCTGGCTGACCCGCGCCGCCGAGGCCGACCCCGACGTGCGCTGTGCCTGGGTGGGCGGCTCCGCCGCGACGGGCGGGTACGACGACTGGTCGGACCTCGACGTCGTCGTGCTGTGCACGCCGGGCACGGCGGTGGCGGCCTACGACCGCTGGCTCGCGCAGGCGCGGGCCGACTTCGACGTCCGCGACGTGTGGGAGCCGCACTCGTCCTGGCCCCACGAGTGGCCCGACGGCCGCCAGGGCTTCCTCAACCTGCAGGACCGCCCGGGGCTGCTCGAGGAGCCGACCCGGCTGGTGGACCTGGTCGTCGTGGACCTCTCCGACCTGCACTCGCACGTCGACGAACGCCGGCACGGCTCACTGGTGGTCCTGCACGACCCCGACGGCCTGCTGGTCCTGGAGCCGGAGGACACCGCGGCCGCGATGGGCCAGGCGCTGGAGCAGGTCCGGCAGCGCCGGGTGACCGGCGAGTGGCTGGTCAACCGCGCCCTCGCGCGCGGCCACGTGGCCGAGGCCGTCGACCTCTACCTGCGCTTCCCGCTGGCCGGCGTGGTGCGGCTGCTCCGGGCCGAGCACTGCCCGTGGCGCCACGACTTCGGCCTGCGCTACCTGCGCGAGGACCTGCCACCCGAGGTGGCCGACCGGGTGGAGGAGCTGGTCCCGGGCGCCACGACCGCGACGCTCGAGGAGCTCTCGCGCGGCTGCTTCGCGTGGCTCGACGAGCTGCTCAGCCTCACCCACACAGGTGAGACGGTGCCCTAGGCTGCCGCCATGCGCAGAGCCCCCGTCGTCCTCGTGTCCATGGCCCTCGGTCTCGTCGTGCTCGCGCCGCAGGCCGCGCACGCGGCCGGCACGCAGGTGGGCAACCCGTGCACCGCCACGGCCCCCACGAGCAACTCGACCTTCCTCATGACCGGTCGCTCGGCCGGCAACCCGCTCCCTGTCGTCGCCCCGTCGGCCGGCGTGGTGACCAGCGCGACGATCACGCTGCCCGTCCCCGCCATGGGCAGCTATCCTTCCAAGCTCAAGATCGCGCGACCCAGCGGACCCGCCGGCACCTACACGGTCGTGGCGCAGAGCACCGACCTCGCGGCTACCGAAGGCGCGCACAGCTTCGCCG
>CAZEPK010000241.1:0-7894 GCA_964514085.1 uncultured Nocardioides sp. | reverse complement strand
GAGTGTCTGACCCTCGCTCGGGCTGTCAAGCCTGGTTGCCTCGCCGTACGTCGCGGAGGCGGGTTGACAGCCCGAGCGAGGGTCAAAAGGCAGGCTGGCTGTCGGGTCGCCGCTGCGGCTTGGCTGCAGCCCCAGCCCACGGTGGTTGAGGTGCGAGGAGCGCCAGCGACGAGCCTCGAAACCTCGCAAGCCGGGGCTGGAACCGGCTCCCAGCCCCGCCTCACCAGGCTTCGAGGCTCGGCCGTGGCCGGCCTCGCACCTCAGCCACCGTCGGCTGCGGCCCGAGCCGGCGGTGGTTGAGGAGGTCGCGCAGCGACCGTCTCGAAACCTCGCAAGCCGATGCTGGGACCAGCTCCCAGCAACACCTCACCCGGGCTTCGAGGCTCGGCCGTGGCCGGCCTCGCACCTCAGCCACCGAAGCGTGCAAAAAAATCTGGAGAAAGTTTCGGGATCCCTTGTGGAATGGGGCTTTCCGGGCCTCGGACTGTCGGTGGTCGGTGCTTGGATTGATCCATGACAGCGATGGTCCACCACCCCCACCGGGTGGCCTCGGCCGTCGCTGACGCACGGGCGTCGCTGGCCTCGGTGGCGGGGGTTCCGGTGTGGTCGATGGACGCCGGCGAGACCACCGCGACCCTCGCCGACATCGTGGCGGCCAAGGCGCAGCTGGCCGAGCTAGAAGCACGCCTGCTGGCGCACGCCGACCGGGCCGACATACCAGCCCGGACCGGCGCCACCCGGACCGCCGCCTGGTTCGCCCACCAGACCAAGACCACCCACGCTGCTGCGCGGCGAGCGATGCGGCTTGCCGACGGCCTCGAGGCACATGAGCAGACACAGGCAGCGCTGGCCGAGGGCCGGCTGCACGAGGACCAGGCCCTCGTCATCCTCGAGGCCCTGGCGCAGCTG
Organism: uncultured Nocardioides sp.; assembly: GCA_964514085.1. Lineage (GTDB taxonomy): Bacteria > Actinomycetota > Actinomycetes > Propionibacteriales > Nocardioidaceae > Nocardioides. The sequence continues at coordinate 6,985 of CAZEPK010000241.1, read as the reverse complement.
CCCGACGGACTCGACCCCGACTTGGTGACCAAGGCCGAGGCGCACCTCATCGCGGAGGCCGCCCACCACGACGCCAAGGCCCTCCGCGTCCTCGGTCGCCGGCTCCTCGAGGTCATCGACCCCGAGGCCGCCGACGCCCACGAAGCCGCCCTGCTGGAGAGAGAAGAGCGCGACGCCCAAGCCGCCGCCCGCCTCGTCATGTGGGACGACGGCCACGGCAGGGTCCACGGGAAGTTCACGATCCCCACCCTCGAGGGCGCCATGCTCAAGAAGGCCCTCCTGGCCTTAGCCGCACCCAAGCACCGCGCGTCTCAGGGGCCGTTGGGTGAGCAGAAGCCCACCCCCGAGCGACTGGGCCAAGCCTTCTGTGAGTACGTCGCCCGCTACCCGAGGAAGAAGCTCCCCAAGACCGGCGGGATCAACGCCACCGTGGTGGCCACCGTGACCCTGGAGTCACTGATGGATGGCCTCAAGGCCGCCCACCTCGACACCGGCCAGACCATCTCCGCCGCCCTGGCCCGCAAGCTCGCCTGCGAAGCCGGGATCATCCCCGCCGTCCTGGGCGGGAAGTCCGAGGTCCTCGACCTCGGCCGCTCCAAACGCTTCGCCAGCGAGCACCAGCGGATCGCCAAGATCGTCGAAACCGGCGGCCAGTGCGAGACCGACGGCTGCGACCAACCCGGCGCCCACCTCCACCACCGCACGCGATGGGCCGACGGAGGCCAGACCGACCTCAAGGACCTGATCGGCCTCTGCCCGAGGCACCACACCCACGCCCACGACCCGACGTTCACCATGACCAAGCTGCCCACCGGCACCTACACCTTCCACCGGCGGACCTAGACCGCCACAAACCCATCGAGGACAACCGCGCGGCTCTGCTAGAACGGCCGACGTGGACCGGGTCGAGATCGTCGTGGCCCACGCGGAGCGCGCGACCCTCCGCGTCGGCGAGCTGTACCTCAAGGTCGACGGGGACCAGGAGCGCGTGGACCGCGAGGTCGAGGCGATGGCGCTCGCGCCCGTCCCCACGGCCCGCGTCGTCTGGCGAGAGCCGCCCGTCCTCGCGCTGGCCGCGCTGTCAGGTACCGCGCTCGGACGCTTGGGCCAGCCGTCGCCCGCCTCGCCGGCCGCCTGGGCCGCGGCTGGTGCTGCTGTGCGGAGGCTGCACGAGGCCCCCCTGCCCGCGTGGTCGAGCACCCGGCGGTCGCAGACGCCGGCGCAGCTCGACGAGGAGTGCGAGCGGCTCGTGTCCAGCGGAATGCTCCCGGCTGAGCTGGTCGCGCGCAACCGTGGGATCGCGGAGGCCGTGTTCCGGCCGTGGTCCCCGGTCTTCATCCACGGCGACCTGCAGGTCTCCCACGTCTTCACCGATGGTCAGGACGTCACCGGGGTCCTGGACTGGTCCGAGGCGGGACAGGGCGACGCGCTGTACGACCTGGCCATCCTGACCCTCGGGCAGGAGCAGCACCTCGGCGACGTGGTGGCCGGCTACGGCGGTGACGTCGACCTCGACGTGGTGCGGGCCTGGTGGTCGCTGCGCAGCCTGATGAGCGTCCGCTGGCTCGCCGAGCACGGGTTCGACCCCTTCGACCCGGGGTGCGAGGTCGACGTGCTCCGGGCGCGGATGTGAGAGCGGCTCAGGCGTCCGTCGGCTCCGGCTGGAACCAGTCCGGCTCGGGGTCGGTCACGAAGCGCACCGCTCGTACGACCTCGTGACCCTCGAGCCAGGCCTTGGCGAGGCGGTGGCCGCCGTCCATGAGCCGGCCGTCGGACCGGAGGATCACGGGGTGGCGCAGGTCCGCCTCCTGGATCCGGCGGGCGTGCTCGGCCACCTCACGGCAGCTCGGCGCCCGGCCGTCGAACCAGCAGTCCTCGTCGAGCTCCTGGATCGCGTCCACCGGGACCTCGATCACCGGCAAGTGGGAGGACGCAGCCCAGAGCGACTCGGTCCACCAGAAGGCCCGGCCACCGGGCACGGTCAGGGAGCACTTCTCCGGCACGGGGCCGATGCTGGCACAGCTCGGCCGGTCCGTGACTAGCCGACCTCGGAGTCCAGGGTGACCTTGAAGTCCTTCTCGTCGTCGCCGCGCTGGACCGTGAAGGTCAGGGTCTCGCCGGGCTGGTGCGAGCGGATCGAGACGATCAGCGCAATGCCGTCGGTGACCTTCTGGCCCTCGAGGGCGACCACCACATCGCCCTTCTCGAGCCCGGCCTCCGCGGCTGGGGTGTCGTCGATGACCTCGCTGATCTCGGCGCCGGAGCCGTCGCGCTGGCCGGTCTGCACCTTGGCGCCGATCACCGGGTAGCGCGCCTCACCGGTGCGCAGGATCTGGTCGGCGGTGATCTCCACCTGCTCCATGGGGATGGCGAAGCCGACCCCGATGTTGCCGGCCTGGTCGCCGGCCGTGGTGCCGCCGGTGGTGGCGATGGCGGAGTTCACACCGATGACCTGGCCCAGCATGTTGACCAGCGGACCACCTGAGTTGCCGGGGTTGATGGCGGCGTCGGTCTGCACGGCGTTGATGTACGACGACTCGCTGGCCGAGTCGCCGGTCGTCACCGGGCGCTGGAGGGCCGAGACGATGCCGGCGGTCACCGTGGAGGAGAGGCCGAGCGGCGAGCCGATCGCGACCACCGGGTCGCCGACGTGCAGGGCCTGGGACTGGCCGAGGGCGGCCGGCTTCATCTCCTTGGCCTCCTCGCAGAAGAGCACCGCGAGGTCGTAGACCGGTGACCGGCCGACGACGGTCGCCTCGAACCGGTTGCCGTCCTGGTCGACGATCTCGATCAGCCCGTCGTCCTTGGCCGCCTGCTCCACGACGTGGTTGTTGGTCACCACGTGACCGGCGGCGTCGATGACGAAGCCGGAGCCGGTCGCGCCGCCCTCCTGGCCGTCGTACTCGGCCGAGATCTGCACGGTGCTGGGCAGCAGCTCCTGGGCGACGGAGGCGACCGACGCCTTGCCGGCCTTCAGCGGCGCGGCCGTGACGGAGCCGGTCGAGGCCAGGCCCGGGCCGGTGCCTCCCGACGAGCCGTCCGAGTCGCTGGTCTGGTGGTAGACCACGCTGCCCGCCACGCCACCGGCCAGTCCGAGCACCAGCGCGAGCAGGGCCAGAGCCGGCCACATCCACCCCGCCGGCCGAGCCGTCGTGGGCTGCAGCCGGTCGGGCCCGGGCGCCTCCTGCAGGGGTGCGGTCGAGCCGGGAGGCGGGTACGACGAGCCGGTCGGCGGCGTCCAGCTCGGACGCGGCCCCAGGGGGGCGCCGATGGGCTGGGTCTCCTCGGAGGAGCCCGCGTCGGCGCCGTGCTCGTCGTTCACACGGTCATTGTTCCCGGTGGCCCGAAACGGCACACCCGAAGGCCCGGATCCTGGGGCCGGCGCGCGCTACGGCTGCGGGACCGCCCGGCGCTGGTGGGTGGCCATCCCGATGGGGACCGGGTTGGAGATCGAGGTCGTCGGCGGGGCCGGACGCTGCACCGTGGGCGCGTCGGCGGGGGCGGCGCCCAGCGCCAGCACCCCCATCACGGCCGCACCGGCCGCACCGCCACCCAGCGCGACCAGCGAGACCCGCCGGGGCCGCGGGTCCGAGGAGTGGGCCAGGTAGACGTCACCCGGCGGCATCCCGCTCGAGATCGAGGCGAGCAGCGAGCCCTTGAGCGAGGTCGGGGCGCAGGCGCCGTCGAAGGACAGCCCCGCCAGCCGGGTCTTGACCCAGCCCTCGCGCTCGACCAGGTCGCGGCACTGGTGGCAGGCGTGCACGTGCGACCAGGCCCGCTCCTCCTCCGCCGGAGGGAGCTGGCCGTCGAGGAGCGCGCTGATGCGGTCGCCGAGGTGGCCGATCATGCTTTCCCCGTGACCGAGCGGAGCGGGGCGCTCAGCGGGCCGGAGTAGCGAGCCCGCCCCGAGGCGGGCGCGCGGTGGGCGAGGGCGCGCCGTAGCAGGGCGCGCCCTCGGTGGATCCGGGACCGGACGGTGCCGAGCTTGGCGTCGAGGATCTCGGCGATCTCCTCGTACGACAGCCCCTCCACGTCGCACAGCACCACGGCCGCCCGGAAGTCGGGGGGCAGCGTGGCCAGCGCGCGCTCGACGTCGTCGTCGAACTGCTGGTCGGCGTACGCCGCGTCGGGGCTCGGCGACAGGCTGGTGAGCCGGTCGGCCTTGTCGTCGGTCAGGCCGTCGAAACGGATCCGCTGCTTGCGGCGGGCCTGGTCGAGAAAGAGGTTGGTGGTGATGCGGTGCAGCCAGCCCTCGAAGGTGCCGGGCGTGTAGGTGGAGAGCGACCGGAAGACCCGGACGAAGACCTCCTGGGTCAGGTCCTCGGCGTCGGGACGGTTGCCCGTCAGGCGGTAGGCGAGCCGGTAGACCCGGTCGGAGTGCCGCTCGACGATCTCGTCCCAGGTGGGTACGGCGTCCGGCGCGCTGCCGGTCGTCGGTCCTGCGACCTCATCCATCACGGTCCTCGGGTCTCCTCTGCTCGGGCTCCTGACGCTACGCGCTCTTCCTGAACGCAGTCTGTGAGCCTGCAGACGGTTGAACGGACGGGCGGGCGGCGGTGTTCCCGCTCGCGGGTCACTGCTCGCGATACGTTGCCGTCATGACGGACCCGATCAGCAGCGCGAGCTGGTCCTACTCGGAGGCCTTCGTGGCCGAGGACGACGTCCTGACCCGCGCCCGCGAGCGCGCCGACGAGGTGGGGGTCACCGCGATCGGCACCGGCGGCGGCGCTGCCCTGCGCTTCCTGGCCTCGGTCCTCGATGCCCGCGCGGTGGTCGAGATCGGCACGGGCACCGGCGTCTCCGGGCTGTGGCTGCTGCGCGGCATGCGCTCCGACGGGATCCTCACCACCGTCGACATCGAGGCCGAGCACCAGCGGCTCGCGCGCGAGACGTTCACCGAGGCAGGGATCCCGAACCAGCGGGCCCGGACCATCGCCGGCGCCGCGCTCGACGTCCTGCCCAAGCTCAACGACGGCCACTACGACATCGTCTTCGTCGACGGCGACAAGGCGGAGTACGCCGCCTGCCTCAAGGAGGCGGTCCGGCTGCTGCGTCCCGGGGGCGTGCTGGCCTTCGACAACGCCCTCTGGCACGACCGCGTCGCCGACCCGTCGGTCCGCGACGACGAGACGCTCGCCATCCGGGAGCTGATCCGGGCCGTGGGCGACGACGACGACCTGGTGCCCGTGCTGCTGCCGGTCGGCGACGGGCTCCTGCTGGCCAAGAAGGAGTGGGTCCCCGAGGCGGGGTAGTCCCCTACTCGGCGCGAGCCGCGGGCTCGAAGCCTGCGGCGCCCTCGGCGATCGCCACGATGGTGCACGGCTCGATGAGGACCGGCGGGCTGCCGATGATCTGCGAGCCCGGCGACTCGGCCGCGCCGGCGGTGAAGGTGTCCTGGAACTCCTGGCGGGTGGCGTCGTCCTCGAAGACGTAGCACCCCTCGAACCACTGGCCCGGGACGCTGCGCCAGGTCTTGTAGCGCAGCCCGGCCATCTCGCTGAAGCGCGCGTGGGAGGTCTCGGCGACGTAGGTCGCCAGCGCCTCCTCGACGCCGTCCGCGGCTCCGGCCAGCGACCAGCGGACCGTCAGCCCGTTCACGCGCCGCGGCCGCCCGCGACGCCCGCCAACGGGTCCGCGGAGCCGAGCCAGTCGAGCAGGAGCCGGGCGCCGAAGCCGGTGGGGCCCTTGGCGTACTCGAAGCGGTCGGCCGGGGCGTCGCCGGTCGAGGCCACGTCGAGGTGCGCCCACGGGACCTCGCTCGCGAAGTGCTGCAGGAAGAGGGCGGCCACGATCGCACCCGGGCCACCCGGCGCGTTGTCGGCGTCGGCGACCTTGGAGGACAGCTTCTCCTCGTAGGCCGTGGCCAGCGGGAAGCGCCACAGCGGCTCGCCCGCGTTCGTGCCGGCCTCGAGAAGCGCGTCGGCAAGGCCGTCGTCGTTGGCGAAGAGTCCCGCCACCTGCTGGCCCAGCGCGACCTTGACCGCGCCGGTCAGCGTGGCCACGTCGACCAGCACGTCGGGCGAGAGGCGGTCGACGGCCCAGGCCATCGCGTCGGCGAGGACCAGCCGACCCTCGGCGTCGGTGTTGGTGACCTCCGTGGTGCGGCCGCCGTAGTGGCGGACCACGTCACCGGGGCGCAGCGCGTTGCCGCTGATGGCGTTCTCGGCGATCGGCAGCAGGCCGACCACCCGCACCGGGCACTCGACGTCGGCCAGCGCACCGAGCACCGACATGACCACGGCGGCGCCGGTCATGTCGCGCTTCATGTTGACCATCGCCTCGCCGGGCTTGATCGAGAGGCCACCGGTGTCGAAGGTGACGCCCTTGCCGACCAGGACCACGGTGGGCGTACGCCGCGACGCCTTGCGCGGGGCGTAGGTCAGCTGCACCAGCCGCGGCGGCGTGGCCGAGGCCTGGCCCACGCCGAGGATGCCGCCGAAGCCGTCAGCCGCCAGCTGCTCCTCGTCCCAGACCCGGACCTCGAGGCCGGCCGCCTGGGCCAGGTCGACGGCCTGGTTGGCCAGCCAGGCCGGGCTCTTGATGTTGGACGGGACCCAGGCCAGGGTCCGGGCCCGCCAGCCGGCGCCGCCGATGGCGACCGCCCGCGCCAGCGCGGGGTGGTCGGTGTCGGCCAGCCCCGCGAGCACGATCCGCGCGGCGGGCACGTGCTCGGGCGGGGCCTCGCGCACCTCGAAGGAGAACGAGCCGAGGACCGCGCCGACCACGAACGGCTCCAGCCCCGTCTCGGCGTCGACCGCCGGGATCGTGGTGGCCACGGCCGCGCGGTCGCGCACCGCCCGGGCCAGCGCGGCACCGGCCCGCCGGAAGTCCTCGCCCCCGCCCTCGCCCAGCCCGACCAGGAGCACCTGGCGCAGGGCGGCGTTGTCGGGCGCACCCAGCGGGACGGGCAGGACGGTCACCTCACCGGCCTTGCCGGTCGCCCGGGCGTCCTCGAGCAGGGCCAGGAGGTCGGCCCCGAGCAGCT
>CAZEPK010000240.1:0-7906 GCA_964514085.1 uncultured Nocardioides sp. | reverse complement strand
GTCCGCATCTCCTCCATCGCCCCGAGCGCGGCCGCGCAGGCCAGCGGGTTGCCGCCGTAGGTGCCACCGAGCCCGCCGACGTGCACGCTGTCCATGAGCTCGGCGCGGCCGGTCACCGCGGCCAGCGGCAGGCCGCCGGCGATCCCCTTGGCCAGCGTGATGAGGTCCGGCACCACGCCCTCGTCGTCGCAGGCGAACCAGTCGCCGGTCCGGCAGAAGCCGGTCTGGATCTCGTCGGCGATGAGGAGGACGCCGTTGTCCTGGGCCCACGCGGAGACGGCGGGCAGGAAGCCCGGGGCGGGGACCACGAAGCCGCCCTCGCCCTGGATCGGCTCGATGGCCACGCAGGCCAGGTTGGCCGCGCCGACCTGCTTCTCGATGTGGTCGATGGCGCGCGCCGCCGCCGCCTCACCGGACAGCCCGTCGCGGAAGGGGTAGGACATCGGCGCGCGGTAGACCTCGCCGGCGAACGGGCCGAAGCCGGACTTGTAGGGCATCGACTTGGCCGTCATGGCCATCGTGAGGTTGGTGCGGCCGTGGTAGGCGTGGTCGAAGACCGCCACGGCGTCCCGGCCGGTGGCCACCCGGGCGATCTTGACGGCGTTCTCCACCGCCTCGGCGCCGGAGTTGAAGAGCGCCGACTTCTTGGCGTGGTCACCCGGCGTCAGCTCGGCGAGCTGCTCGCACACGTCGACGTAGCCGTCGTAGGGCGTGACCATGAAGCAGGTGTGGGTGAACGCCGCGACCTGCTCCTGGACCCGGGAGACGACTGACGGGGCGGAGTTGCCCACGCCGACCACCGCGATGCCCGAGCCGAGGTCGATGAGCGAGTTGCCGTCGACGTCGACGAGCACACCGCCACCGGCGGCCACCACGAAGACCGGCAGCGTCGTGCCGACGCCGTCGGCGACGTGCGCCTTCTTCCGCTCCAGGCGGGCCAGGGACTCGGGTCCCGGGATCGCGGTGACGAGGTTGCGCTGCTGGGGGAGCGAGGGGCCGCCGTTCATGCGGTCACGCTAGCCCCCGGGAGGCGCCCTGACGATGGTGGTCCTGCCACGCCTGCGACCGGTCGTGGGGGAGACTGGTCGGGTGCGTGACGTCGTGGTGCTCGGGTCGACCGGATCGGTCGGCACCCAGGCCCTGGACGTGGTGCGCGCCAACCCCGACCGCTTCCGGGTGGTCGGCCTCACCGCCGGCGGCAGCAACCCCGACCTGTTCGAGCAGCAGGTCGCTGAGTTCGCGCCGGCGTACGCCGGGCTGGGGGAGGACGCCTCCACCGAGGCGGCCGCCCTGCCCTGCGACGTGGTGCTCAACGCCGTCAACGGAGCGGTGGGGCTGCGACCGACCCTGGCCGCGCTCGACGCGGGCAACACCCTGGCGCTGGCCAACAAGGAGAGCCTCATCGTCGGCGGGCCCCTGGTGGTCGACCGGGCCAAGCCCGGCCAGATCGTGCCGGTCGACTCCGAGCACAGCGCCCTGGCCCAGTGCCTGCGCGGCGGGGCGCCCGAGGAGGTGCGCCGCCTCATCCTGACCGCGAGCGGCGGGCCGTTCCGCGGCCGGTCGGTCGAGGAGCTGCGCGACGTCACCGTCGAGGAGGCGCTGGACCACCCGACCTGGGACATGGGACCGGTGGTCACCATCAACTCCGCGACCCTGGTCAACAAGGGGCTCGAGGTCATCGAGGCCCACCTGCTCTTCGGGATCCCCCTCGACCGGATCGAGGTCGTGGTCCACCCCACGTCGGTGGTGCACTCCATGGTCGAGTTCGTCGACGGCGCTACGCTGGTCCAGGCCAGCCCGCCGACCATGCTGATCCCCATCGCGCTGGGGCTGACCTGGCCCGACCGGGTCCCCGACACGGCTCCGGCGGTCGACTGGACCAGACCGGAGACCTGGGAGTTCTTCCCCCTCGACGAGGACGCGTTCCCCGCGGTGGCACTGGCCAAGCGGGCTGCGGAGGCCGGTGGGACGGCGCCCGCGGTCTACAACGCCGCAAATGAGGTATGTGTGGAAGCCTTCCGACAGGGGAGGCTGGGCTTCACACAGATCGTGCCTACGATCTCTGCAGTGCTTTCGCGCCACGACGTACCTTTGACCCCGGGTGCGCCGTTGACGGTCGACGATGTCCTCGCGGCCGATGCGTGGGCTCGTGCGGAGGTCGACCTGGGGGGCCCGGTCGAGGTGCACCAAGGGGGGAACACAGCGTGAGCAGCCTGTACTACGCGCTCGGCGTCATCATCTTCTTCGGATCGATCCTGCTGTCGATCGGGCTCCACGAGCTCGGCCACATGATCCCGGCGAAGGCGTTCGGCGGGAAGGTCACGCAGTACTTCATCGGCTTCGGGCCCACGGTCTGGAGCCGCAAGCGCGGCGAGACCGAGTACGGCATCAAGGCCATCCCCCTCGGTGGCTACGTGAAGATCGTCGGGATGCTGCCGCCGGGTGCGGACCAGCTCGGCACCGTCACCTACGACGACGAGGGCAACCAGGTCACCCGGATCCGCAAGTCCAACACCGGCCTGTTCACCCAGCTCATCTCCGACGCCCGCGCGGCCGAGTGGGAGACGATCCGCCCCGAGGACGAGCCGCGGCTGTTCTACAAGATGACCTGGTGGAAGAAGGTCGTCGTGATGGCCGGCGGACCGTCGGTCAACATCGCCATCGCCTTCTTCCTCTTCTGGGGCGTCTTCGCCTTCTACGGCAACCCCGCCGACCGCGAGACCGACGCCGGCCGGCCCGTGGTGGCCTTCGTCGCCGACTGCGTGATCCCGTACGCCGAGCAGGACCGCCCCTGCACCGACACCGACCCGGTCAGCCCCGCCGCGGCCGCCGGTCTGCAGCGCGGCGACACCATCACCAGCTTCAACGGCACCGCCATCAGCGACTACGACCAGCTGCAGGCGCTGATCCGCGCCAACGACGACAAGACGGCCGTCCTGGGCTACCTGCGCGAGGGCGTCGCCCGCAGCACCGACGTGACCACGCTGGTCCAGGCGCGCCCCGTCTCCGAGGACTCCGAGCAGACCGCCGACGTCGGCTTCCTCGGCATCACGCCGTCCAGCCACACCGTCAAGGGCGGTCCGCTCTACACCACGGTGCAGATGGGCTACACCGCCGAGCAGACGGTCGAAGCCGTGATCCGGCTGCCCCAGCGGGTCTGGGGCGTGGCCAAGGCCATCGTCGGGCTCCAGGACCGTGACCAGGACAGCCCGGTGAGCGTCGTGGGCGGCAGCCGGCTGGCCGGGGAGACCGTGTCGCTGGACGGCTTCCCGATCGCGGAGAAGGCCGTCTACCTGCTGATGCTCATCGCCGGGTTCAACTTCTTCATCGGCGCCTTCAACTTCCTGCCGCTCCTCCCGCTGGACGGTGGCCACATCGCCAGTGCCCTGTGGGAGGCCGTGCGACGGGGCTTCGCCAGCCTGCGGGGCCGGCCCGACCCCGGTCACGTGGACGCCGCCCGGCTGCTGCCGGTGGCTTACGTCATGGCGTCGTTCATGCTGGCGATGAGCGTGGTGCTCATCATCGGCGACCTGGTGGTCCCGCTGCACCTCACCACCTGAGCCATGGATGCGGGGCGGCCCCCAGCCGCGCCGTAGGCTCGAGGCATGACCGAGATCAACCTGGGGATGCCGGCGGCGCCCCCGCCGGTGCTCGCACCGCGCCGCAAGACCCGCCAGATCAAGGTGGGCAAGGTGGGGGTCGGGAGCGACTTCCCGGTCTCGGTGCAGTCGATGACGACCACGCTGACCTCCGACGTCAACGCGACCCTCCAGCAGATCGCCGAGCTGACCGCCACGGGCTGCGACATCGTGCGGGTCGCCTGCCCCTCGCAGGACGACGCGGACGCCCTGCCGGAGATCGCCCAGCACTCCCAGATCCCCGTCATCGCCGACATCCACTTCCAGCCGAAGTACGTCTTCGCCGCGATCGAGGCGGGCTGCGCCGCGGTCCGCGTGAACCCCGGCAACATCCGCAAGTTCGACGACCAGGTCAAGGAGATCGCCCGGGCCGCCAAGGACCACGGCACCTCGATCCGGATCGGCGTCAACGCCGGGTCGCTGGACCCGCGGCTGCTCCAGAAGTACGGCCGGGCCACGCCGGAGGCCCTGGTCGAGTCGGCGGTGTGGGAGGCCTCGCTCTTCGAGGAGCACGACTTCCACGACTTCAAGATCTCGGTCAAGCACAACGACCCCGTGGTGATGGTCCGCGCCTACGAGCTCCTGGCCGCGGCCGGCGACTGGCCGCTGCACCTCGGCGTCACCGAGGCCGGCCCGGCCTTCCAGGGCACCATCAAGTCCGCCACCGCCTTCGGCGCGCTGCTGTCCCAGGGCATCGGCGACACCATCCGCGTCTCGCTGTCCGCGCCCCCGGTCGAGGAGGTCAAGGTCGGGCTCCAGATCCTGGAGTCGCTCAACCTCAAGCCGCGACGGCTCGAGATCGTCTCCTGCCCCTCGTGCGGACGGGCCCAGGTCGACGTCTACAAGCTGGCCGAGGAGGTCACCGCCGGGCTCGACGGCCTCGAGGTGCCGCTGCGGGTGGCCGTGATGGGCTGTGTCGTCAACGGCCCCGGCGAGGCCCGGGAGGCCGACCTGGGCGTCGCCTCGGGCAACGGCAAGGGCCAGATCTTCGTCAAGGGCGAGGTCATCAAGACCGTGCCCGAGTCGCAGATCGTGGAGACCCTGATCGAGGAGGCCATGCGCATCGCCGAGGGCATGGAGGCCGTCGACGGGGCCGCGGCCACCGTCAGCGTCAGCTGACCCCTCCGGCGACCGCCGCCTCGGTCAGGGCCCGGGCCTCCGCGTCCGTGGCCGCCCCGGTGGCGTGCCGCACCGCGGACCACGGGCTGGCCAGCCAGGAGAGGTCGGTGTCGGCGTCGGTGGGCCAGGGGCCGCTGCGGCGGCCCGCGCCCACGGCCTGCTCGACCGCCCGGTCGATGTCCTCCCGCAGGGCCAGCTGCGCGCGCAGGACGCGCGCCACCTCCGCGTCGATCGAGGCGCCGCGTCGCCAGCGCGCGTGCTGCAGGACGAACGTCGTCACGCCCTGCTCCATGGCGGGCCAGTCGCCGCTGACCAGCCCGTCGCCGGTCGGCCACGAGGCCGAGGGCAGCGCGTCGAGGGCGTGCCGCCAGCGGTCGCGGGTCCGCCGCCACCAGGGCTCGAGCTGCACCGCCTCGTCGGCGGCGTGCTGCCGCCGCGCGATCTCGGCCATCCCGGCCTCGATCTCCCGCACCGCGGCGGCCCGGCGCTCCGCCGTCCTGGTCTGCTCCGACGCCCGCCAGCCGCCGGGGGAGAGGTCCTCGGCCGGTAGCCGGGTGAGCCCGTCGGCGACCTCGCGGACGGCGTCGTCGAGCCCTTGCTGGATCCGGGTCGAGGCCGCGGCGAACAACGGGGCCAGCGTCGGCCACCACAGGCCCAGCCCGCGGACGTCGAGCTCGACGACCAGCCGGCCCTCGGTCACCCTCGCGGTCAGCTGGACCCGCAGCCACGGCACCGCGACCTCGGCGTCGAGCAGGTGCCCCGGGTCGAGGTCGAGACGCAGCCGGCCCGACAGGTGCTCCAGGGTCGACTCGCCCCGGATGCCCGAGAGCCGGTCCAGATCCTGCACCTCGAGGTGCGCCCGTCCCGGCTCGTCGTACGGCGCCCACTCCGCGCCGCAGGCCCGCTCGGCGCCCACCCAGGCCCGTGCCACCCCGGTGGTCAGGTGCTCGGCCACGCGGTAGTCGGCGCCCGGCTGCAGGTGCGTCCCGGACACCAGGCGGACGTCGGGCTGGGCGCGGTCCTCCGGGTCCGTGGCGCGGACCAGGCCGGCCGCGTCGACGGTCGTCGCGAGCAGCGGCTCCACCGCAGCCCGCCAGGCTCGCTGCCACACCTCGTCGGGCGGCCACAGCGTGGCGGCCCCGGACACCCAACGCACCCGTCGAGCCTACGGGCCCGGCGTCGTAGGCTCGCCTCGTGCTCACGACGCGCCACGGTGTCCGTCCCCTCGGGACGGCCGACCTGCACGCGTTCCTCGCGCTCACCGAGCAGGACCCGGTGGTCAACGTCTTCGCCGACCACCGCGCCCGCACCACCAACCTCGAGCCCCGCTGGCTGGGCGGCGAGATGTGGGGCCGCTTCGACGGGGGAGACCTGGTCGCGGCCTGCCACGTGGGCGCCAACCTGGTGCCGATCCAGGCCACGACCGACGACGCGCGCGCCTTCGCCGAGCGCGCGCTGACCCGGAGCCGCAGCGTCTCCACGATCGTCGGTCCGCACGACGCGGTCGAGGTCTTCTGGAACACCGTGGCCGCGCAGTGGGGACAGCCGCGCGAGCTGCGCTGGCAGCAGCCCCACCTCCAGATCGAGCAGGCGCCGCTGGTCGAGGGCCACCCCGACGTGCGCCGCACCACGCGCGCCGACCTGGACCTGCTCTACCCGGCGTGCGTCGCAATGTACACCGAGGAGGTCGGTGTCTCACCCGAGCTCGGCGGCGGGTCGGACCTCTACCGAGCGCGCGTGCAGCAGCTGATCAGCCGCGGCTGGTCCTTCGCCCGCTTCGAGGGCGAGGAGCTGGTCTTCAAGGCCGAGGTGGCCTGCGCCTCGCCCCACGCCGCGCAGATCCAGGGTGTCTTCGTGCCACCGGGCCGCCGCGGCGAGGGTGTCGCCGTCTCGGGGATGGCCGCGGTGGTGGACCTGGTCCGGCGCGAGATCGCACCGACGGTCTCGCTCTACGTCAACGAGTGGAACACCCCGGCCCGACGGGCCTACGCGCGCGTCGGTTTCCGGGAGACCGCGCGCTTCTCCACCGTGATGTTCTAGCGGACGGCGACCCGGCCGTAGATCCGGTCGTGCTGCTCGCGGGTGAGGCCGCGCAGCACCAGGCCCCAGAGGACGAGCGCCACGACCATGACCAGCGCGAAGAAGACCTCGATGCCCTGCACCGTGCCGGCGTCCGCCGCCGTCGCGTCGCGCTGGGACTGGGCGGCGATCCGGCCACCGAGCTGCATGACCAGGTAGGCCGCCCACCACCAGCCCACGAGCGAGGAGGCCAGGAGCGGCGTGACGGCACGCCGCGTGTCCCGCACCACCTGGAACGGGAACCAGAGGGACACGACGGGGCAGACCCAGCCGCCCCAGGCCCAGCCGGCCGACCGGGTGTACTGCGCCGTGGGCGCCAGCTTCGCGGCGTTGGTGCGTGCGCGGTAGAGCCACAGGCCGGCGGTGACGAAGCCGGCGATGAGCAGCACCCCCTCCAGGATCGAGCCCAGGCCGTAGGCCACCACGCTCCACTCGACCGAGTCGGGATCCGTGTCGAGCTCGCGGACGGCGCGGCCCACGATGCTGGCGTTGGCCAGGTCCACCACCGTCGCCAGGGCGGCCGAGGCGAAGGCGAACCAGGCCATCACGCTCAGGTCCTTGGGCGGGTCCGGGGTCTGTCCGGGGGCGGCGTAGTAGGCCGCGGCGGGGTGCTGGGGCGGCTGCTGCTGCGGCTGGTACTGGCTCATCGCGCCTCGGATCGTCAGGGACTGGTGGACACCTCAACGACGGACGACGCCGACCGTTAGCGTGCCATCGTGCCCCTTCCTCGCAGCTCCCGCTTCCTGTTGGGCTCCTTCGTGGTCAGCGGGGTGGTGCACCTCGTCCGCCCGCAGGTCTACGAGCCGCTGATGCCGGCCTGGGTGCCGGCGCACCGCGAGGTGATCCTGGGCAGCGGCGTGGCCGAGCTGGCCTGTGCGGCCGGGCTGGCGCTGCCGGCCACCCGCAGGGTGGCGGGGTGGGCCAGCGTCGCGCTGCTGCTCGGCGTCTGGCCCGGCAACCTCCAGATGGCGCTGGACAGCAACCGCTCGTCGAGCACGGCGTTCAAGGTCGGCGCGTGGGGCCGGATGCCGCTCCAGGTGCCGATGATCCGGGCGGCCCTGAGGGCCGCC
>CAZEPK010000239.1:0-7908 GCA_964514085.1 uncultured Nocardioides sp. | reverse complement strand
CCAACTCCCGAGAAAAGAGAACCTCGACCGACCGTACCGCCGACCGGGGACCGGCCGCGACCACCAGTTCGGCCACCTGTGGATGGCGCTGTTCCGGGGACAGGCGCCGAGGCGGTCCGGATACTTCCGGGCATGGCGATCACGGGGATCCTGCCGGCGGCCGAGCCTCCCCCACCTCCACCTCCGCCCGTCCGACGACGGGCCTGGAAGCGCTGGGCGGCGCTCGGCGTGGTGGGTGTGGTGGTGGCGGTCAAGCTACTCGACGGGGGCCTCGACGTGCTCAGCGGCCGGCACTACCAGTTCCTGGCCATGGACGGTGACAACCCCGTCAGCTGGAACCACTGCCAGGCCATCCGCTACGCGGTCAACCCCAAGGGCGCCCCGCAGGACTGGGAGGAGATCGTGGACCGCGCGGTCGGCGACGTGGAGGAGGCCAGCGGCTTCGTCTTCGCCGACCGCGGCACGACCACCAAGACCCAGCTCATCGGCACCCGCTACCAGGGCAACGAGTGGGAGCCGGTGCTGATCCTCTGGTCCGACCGCTACCAGGACGGCTCCCTCGGCGGCGGCGTCATCGGTCGCGGCGGGCCCGGCGCGGTCCTGGTCGGCGGCCGCGAGCGGTACGTCGTGGGGCAGGTCAGCCTGGACTCGACGGTCACCGACCCGCGCGACACCCAGATGGTCCTGGAGCACGAGCTGGGCCACGTGCTCGGCCTCGACCACACCAGTGACCCCAGCCAGCTCATGTACTCCGGCTACCACGGCCAGGACGGCCTCGGGAAGGGCGACCGCAACGGGCTGCAGCGCCTCCACGACGTCCCGTGCGACTGACGCGGACGCCCCCAACTATTGACTAGGGACAGTCCCTAGCCAATCATCGAGGAGTGCCGCGCGCCTACCGCTCCGACCAGCGCACCGCCCAGGCGGCCGGCACACGGCGACGGGTCCTGGCCGCGGCGACCACGCTCTTCGAGCGCCAGGGGTACGCCGCCACGACGGTCCGCGCGGTGGCCGCGCAGGCCGGGGTGTCGGTGCCGACGGTCGAGGCGGCGTTCGGGAGCAAGGCCAGGCTGCTCAAGAGCTGCATCGACGTGGCCATCGCCGGCGACGACGAGCCGGTCCCGGTCCTCCAGCGCGCGTGGACCTCGGCGGCACGCAGCGCCACCACGCCGTCCGAGCTCTTGGCCACCGTCGCCACCGTGCTGGCGCCCGCCCAGGCCCGGTCGGCCGGCCTGGTGCTGGCGGCCTTCGAGGGCGCGGCCTCCGACGAGGGCCTGGCCCGGCTGGCTGCGGAGCTGGCCGAGCAGCGACGCGGCACCGCCACCTGGATCGTGCGTGAGGTCCGCCGCACCTCTGCCCTCCGAGAAGGGGAGCGCGAGTCCATCGACACGCTCTGGACCCTGATGGACCCCGCCGTGCACGTCCGGCTGACCCGCACCCTCGGGTGGACGACCGCCCGCTACGAGCACTGGTTCGCCACCTCGGCCGAGCACCTGCTCGTCCCCGACGAGAAGGAGACGACATGAGCCACCCCGACCGAGGAGCCCTCGGCTACCTCCAGCTGCCCACCACCGACCTGGCGGCCTCGATCGCCTTCTACGACGCGGTGCTCGGCTGGCGCGGCGAGCCCGAGCACGCCAGCTTCGAGGCGCCCGGCCTCATCGGCCAGTGGACCACCGACCTTCCACCGGCGGCGGGCAGTGGACCGGTCCCCTGGTTCACGGTCGACGACCTCTACCCGACGCTCGAGCGGGTCGGTGACCACGGGGGCACGGTCCGCGGTGCACCCGTGCTCGACCAGGGCACCCGCTGGCTGGTCGAGGTGGAGGACCCCTCGGGCAACCGGATCGGACTGGTCGCCCCGGCGCGGACCGGCCGGTCCCAGACCATGCTCATGGTCCGCGACGTGGAGGCCAGCAGCCGGTGGTACCAGGAGCTGCTCGGGCTGACCAGCGACCACGGCGGCCCGGCGTACGAGCGGCTCCTGGCCGACGGCGAGCTCGTCCTGCAGCTGCACCACGACGACACCGACCACCACCACGGCCCGATCGGCGACCCCGACCACCCCCGCGGGAACGGCGTCCTGGTGTGGTTCGGCGACGTGAGCGACTTCGACGGCGTCGTGGAGCGGGTCGGACGACTCGGCGCGGAGGTGGTGCGGGACGTGCACCGCAACCCACCCGAGGGCGGCGGCAACGGGCCCGGCCACCGCGAGATCTGGGTCCGGGACCCCGACGGCTACGTCGTCGCGGTGGCCAGTCCCGACGGCGAGGCCTGGGAGTCCTGAGCACCGTCCTGCGGCACGACTGGGTCCGACCAGCAACAATCTCCGCGTGGACTCGACGGGGCGTGAACGCCGCGCGCAGCGGCGCTGGGAGCGCCGCATGGAGCGGCAGCTCCGCGCCCTGGACCGCGCCGCGGGCCGGGGGCCGTCGCTGCGGCGGGTGGCCAGGCCCCGGCGCAGCACCGGGCCGGTCGTCCCCGGGCTCCTGATCAGCGGGATCCTGGCCGGACTGGTGATGCTGCACAACCCGGGCATGGCGGGCTACCGCTTCCGGCAGCTGGTCGACCAGCTCACCGGCGGCGGCGACGGGCACTACGCCTTCGTCGTGAGCACCACCGACGGCGCGCCCGTGGGCTGGAACCACTGCAAGCCCATCCGCTACGTCGTCAACCCCGCCGGCGCACCCGACGACTGGGAGGACATCGTCGAGGGCAGCGTCGAGGAGGTCACGGACGCCAGCGGCTTCGAGTTCGAGTTCGGCGGCACCTCCACCGACCGCTCGTTCGACTCCAGGCGGGTCGACACCGACGACCCGCCGCCCGTGCTGGTGGCCTGGGCAGGCGCCGACGAGGTGCCCGACCTGGCCGGCTCGACGGCCGGCATCGGCGGCAGCACGCCCGCCCGGGTGCGCGACCGCACGCAGTACGTCACAGGCCTCGTGGTGCTCGACCGCCAGGCCTACGACCGCATGGAGCAAGAAGGTGACCGCCGGTCCGAGGAGCTGATCCTGGCCCACGAGCTCGGCCACGTGCTCGGCCTGGACCACGTCGACGACGCCGACGAGCTGATGAACGCCGAGTACGTCGGCCAGGACGGCTTCGGTCCCGGTGACCGCGAGGGCCTCCGGCAGCTCTACGCCCTGCCCTGTCGCTGACCTCCCGGATCCTGCGCCCCGACCTCCTTACCCTCGACGGGTGCGCGCGCCCCTCCTGACCACCGTCGTGGCCCTCGCCTCGCTCTCCCTCGCCGTCGCGCCGTCGTACGCCGACCAGACCCCCACGCAGACCTCCGACGGCGTCCGCGGTGAGCGGGCGGTGCCCGTCCCGCCGGCCCTGCGCGGGCCCGCCGTCTGGACCACGCTGCAGGCCTACCCGCTCGCCCCGGGCGTCAGCTTCGAGCAGTTCACGCTCACCGACGCGCGCGGCGTCACCCGCGGCCAGCTGGTGCGGATCGACCCGGCGACCCCCGGCGTGGGCCTCGACGTGGTCAGCGGCGACGAGGTCGCCTCGCGCCACGTGGTGGCGGACATGATGGACGCCGACGCCGTGGTCGGGGTGAACGGCGACTTCTTCGACATCCGCGACACCGAGGCGCCGCTGGGCGTGGCCCAGGACCGCGACCGCGGCTTCCTCAACGGCGTGCAGAGCGGCTGGAACAGCGCGTTCTGGGTGGACCGGTCCGGCGGCGCCCACATCGGCGACCTCTACGCCGACGCGGTGCTGCGCCAGCGCCCGGACCTCGACATCACCACGGTGAACTCACCCTCGGTGCGGCCCGGTCAGATCGGGCTCTACACCGACCGGTGGGGCACGCTCCGCACCTATCGCGTGGTCGACGGCCAGCGCCGCGGCGTGCGGATGGTGGTCGTGCGCCACGGCCGGGTGGTGTCCAACCGGTCGCGCTTCCCGGCCTCGCTGCGGGTGACCGACCTGGTGCTGGTCGGCCGCGGCGCCGGCGCCGGTCGGCTGGCCGGGCTGCGGGCCGGGCAGCGGCTCCGGGCGGAGGTGTCCCTGTCCGAGGACGCCGCGGTGGCGATCACCGGCAGCACGTTCATCCTGCGCGACGGCGTGCGGGTGTCGCGGGACGACGTGGACCTGCACCCGCGCACGGCGATCGGCATCGACCGCGACACCGGGCAGCTCCTGCTGCTGGTCGTCGACGGCCGGCAGGCGATCAGCCGCGGCTCGACCATGAAGGAGCTGGCCAGGCTGTTCCAGCGACTGGGCGCCGAGGACGCGCTCAACCTGGACGGCGGCGGCTCCTCGATCATGGTGGGCCGGCAGCTCGACGGGTCGCTGGCGGTGCTGAGCTCGCCCTCGGACGGCCACCCCCGCCCGGTCGCCAATGGGCTCGAGGTCACCTACGACGCGGTGCCCGCCCTGCGCTGACCCGGGAGACGGTCAGGCGGCCGCGACCACGACCGCGACCGTGGTCATCGGCGCGAAGCACTCCGGCAGGGGACTGGGGACCTTGAGGGCCCCGATGACCAGACCGGCGTCCGAGTCCGTCACGGCGATGTCGGTGGGCGCGTCGCAGCCGATGGCCACCACCGCGGCGTACACCGCCTGGCCCTCGGGCACGTCGGCGCCGGCCACGGCGTCCCGCACCTGCTGGGCCATGTCCCCGCTCTCGAACTGGGAGACGAACTCGTCGACGCTGCCCTCGTCAGGCAGCGGGACCGCCACCTCGCTGATCTCGCCGCCGGCCGCGGTCACGGTGATGGCGTCCACGAGGTCGAAGTCGACCGCACCGGGCCCCTCGGAGCCCTCGGGCTCGTCCACCCCTCCGGTGCCACCGGGCGAGCTCGTGGTCACGGTGGGCTCGCTGCCCGCTGGGTCCTCGGCCGTCTCGTCACCGCAGGCGGCGAGCACGGTGGCGAGCAGGAGGGCGGGCAGGACGGATCCGAGAAGGCGGTGCATAGCCATGGGACGGTAGCGCCCCGGAGCGGGTTCCGGGGCCTGCAGGAGGATGGGCGGGTGCCACGCTTCAGCAAGGGCGAGCTCGAGTCCTACCGCGACGCGGTCGTCCCCGACCTGCTCCCCGGACCGGGCCAGCCCCTCAAGCTGCTCTTCGTCGGCATCAACCCGGGGCTGTGGACCGCCGCCGTGCAGACCCACTTCGCCCGGCCCGGCAACCGGTTCTACCCCGCCTTGCTCGAGGCGGGGATCATCGACCGGCCGATCTCGCCGGCCGAGGGGATGACCGAGGCCGACCGCGACTACTTCCGGGCCCGGGGCATCGGCATCACCAACGTGGTCCGCCGCGCCACCGCCCGCGCCGACGAGCTCAGCCCCGACGAGCTGCGCGAGGGTGGCCGGCTGCTCGTCCAGACCGTCGAGCAGACCCGCCCCAGGGTCGTGGCGCTGGCCGGCATCACCGCCTACCGGGCGGCGTTCGGGCGCCCGAAGGCCGTCCTGGGCCGGCAGGAGGAGACCCTGGGCGGCGCCGAGCTCTGGGTGGCCCCCAACCCCAGCGGCCTCAACGCCCACGACACCGTGGCCACCCTCGCGACGGCGTACGCCGCCGCAGCGCGGGCCGCGGGCGTCATCTGACCGGGAAGCGGCTCACTCGTCCGGGAACTGCTGGTCCTTGCCCAGCACCGTCAGCCCCTCCTCCACCAGGAAGCCGCGCTTGGCGTCGAGCACCGGGTCCACGCCGATCTGCGCGCCGGGCGGCACCACGATGTTCTTGTCCAGGATCGCGTTGCGGATCACCGCGCCGGCGCCGACCCGGACGCCGTTCATCAGCACCGCGCCCTCGACGTGCGCGCCGGTGCCGACCGAGACCGACGGCGAGAGCACCGACTTGAGCACGGTGCCGCCGCTGACCACGACGCCCGGCGACAGCACGGCCTCGTCCACGCTGGCCCGTGTGCCGTCGGCGCCCTGCACCAGCTTGGCCGGGGGCTGGGGGCCGTAGGAGGTGTAGATCGGCCACTCGAAGTTGTAGAGGTTGAAGACCGGCAGCGGCGAGACGACGTCCATGTGCGCGGCGAAGTAGGAGCCGAGCGTCCCCACGTCGCGCCAGTAGCCGCGGTCGCGGTCGGTCGCCCCCGGGACCACGTTGTCCTTGTAGTCGTAGACGCCGGCCTGCGAGCGGCGCACGAACGCCGGCACGATGTCGCCGCCCATGTCGTGCTTGGAGCCGTCGGTGGTGGCGTCGCGGGTGACGGCCTCGACCAGGGCGTCGGCGTCGAAGACGTAGTTGCCCATCGAGGCCAGCACCTCGTCCGGGCTGTCCGGCAGCCCCTCGGGGTCGGTCGGCTTCTCCAGGAACTCCCGGATCCGGGTCGGCGCCTCCGGCTCGACGTCGATGACGCCGAACTGGTCGGCCAGGGAGATCGGCTGCCGGATCGCGGCCACCGTGCAGGCCGCGCCGCTCTCGATGTGCTGGTCGACCATCTGCGAGAAGTCCATGCGGTAGACGTGGTCGGCACCCACCACCACCACGATGTCGGGCTTCTCGTCCTTGATCAGGTTGAGCGACTGGAAGATCGCGTCGCCGCTGCCGAGGTACCAGTGCTTGCCCACCCGCTGCTGGGCCGGCACCGGGGCCACGTAGTTGCCGAGCATCGTCGACATCCGCCAGGTCTGGGTCACGTGGCGGTCCAGGCTGTGCGACTTGTACTGCGTCAGCACGACGATCTGGAGGTAGCCGGAGTTCACCACGTTCGACAGCGCGAAGTCGATGAGGCGGTAGATCCCCGCGAACGGCACCGCCGGCTTGGCCCGGTCGGCCGTCAGCGGCATCAGCCGCTTCCCCTCCCCACCGGCCAGGACGATCGCGAGCACCTTCGGTCGCTTGACGGTCATGCTGGCGACACTAGCCACGATCTCGCCGCAGGTCAGCAGGGCGAAGTGCGCGGTAGCGTCGGAGGCGTGAGGGTCGACGTGCTGAGCAAGGAGTACCCACCCGAGGTCTACGGCGGCGCCGGCGTGCACGTGGCCGAGCTGGTCCGGGCCCTGCGCGCCCGCGACGACCTGACCACCCGGGTCCACGCCTTCGGCGCGCCGCGCGACGAGGAGGGCACCGCGTCGTACCCCGACCTGGCCGAGCTCGCCGGCGCCAACGCCGCCCTGCGAACGCTGGGGGTCGACCTGGCCATCGCCGACGGGTGCGCCGGCACCGACCTGGTCCACTCCCACACCTGGTACGCCAACCTGGCCGGCCACCTCGCGGGCCTGCTGCACGGCGTCCCGCACGTGGTCACCGCCCACTCCCTCGAGCCGATGCGGCCGTGGAAGGCCGAGCAGCTGGGCGGCGGGTACGCCGTCTCGTCCTGGGCCGAGCGGACCGCCTACGAGGCCGCCGCCACCGTCATCGCGGTCTCGGCCGCGATGCGCGACGACGTGCTGCGCGCCTACCCTTCGATCGACCCCGACCGCGTCCAGGTGGTCCACAACGGCATCGACACCGAGCAGTGGTCGCCGACGCCCGACCCCGACCGGGTGCGGTCGCTCGGCGTCGACCCCGACCGCCCCTCGGTGGTCTTCGTGGGCCGGATCACCCGCCAGAAGGGGCTGCCGCTCTTCCTGCGTGCCGTGGCCGAGCTGCCGCCGGAGGTCCAGGTGGTCCTGTGCGCGGGCGCGCCGGACACCCCGGAGATCGAGGCCGAGGTCAAGGGGCTGGTCGACGGGCTCCGCGGCTCCCGCGACGGCGTGGTCTGGATCCCCGACATGCGCCCGCGGGCCGACGTGGTGGCGCTGCTGACCGCCGCCACGGCGTTCGCCTGCCCCTCCATCTACGAGCCCCTCGGCATCGTGAACCTCGAGGCCATGGCCTGCCAGACCGCCGTGGTGGCCACCGCCACCGGTGGGATCCCGGAGGTCGTGGTCGACCCGCACTCCGGCCTCGGCACCACCGGCGGTCCGGCCACGGGGCGGCTGGTCCCCATCGACCAGGCC
>CAZEPK010000238.1:0-7914 GCA_964514085.1 uncultured Nocardioides sp. | reverse complement strand
CTGGAGTTCGCCTTCCAGTGGTTCGTCGACGGTCAGGCCGTGGCCCGCGAGACCGGTCGTACCTACGTGGTCCGCACGCGCGACGCGGGACGCTCGGTCACTGTGCGCGTCACCGCATCGGCCTCGGGCTACGTTCCGGGCTCGGCCCTCACCGCCCCGGTGACCATCAACAAGCTGGTCTCCAAGACGACGGCCACCGTGGCCGTCAAGAAGATCACCCAACGCGACCGAGCGGTCCTGAACGTCTTCGTCGAGATGCTCGGCTTTGACCCTGACCTCGGTTCGGTGCGGGTCATGGACGGCAAGAAGGTGGTCAGCACCACAGCGCTCAAGAGCAACGGGGACGGGCACCTCACGATCCGGCTGAAGAAGCTCAAGCTGGGCAAGCACAAGCTGCTCGTGAGCTACACAGGCAGCGCTGCCACCAACCCGTCGCAGGCGAAGCCGGTGGTCGTCGTGGTGATCAAGAAGAAGTGAGACCGACACCTCGACGCGCCTTCTTGTCGCTCAGCGCTGACATCGCTACCTGAGAGGCTCGGGCCGTGATCACGGCTCGAGCCCGGTGCTGGACGGCAGCCCTCGTCCTCGCCGGTGCCGTCGGCGTGCTGACGGTGCAGGCGTCCCGTCCGCTGCACAACACCGACACCTACTTCCACCTGCGCTTCGGCCGGGAGTTCCTGGAGGGACGGTGGTCGCTGCGGGACCCGGGGTCGGTGACGGCGTCCGCGACCGCCCACTGGGTCCCGACCCAGTGGCTGTCGGAGGTGGTGATGGCCCAGACCGAGGAGTGGTTCGGCCTGGCCGGGGTGGCCTGGCTGTCCGGGCTCCTCTACGTCGTCCTGACGCTGGCGCTCTACGCGGCCTGCCGGCGGCAGGCGGAGCCGGTGCTGGCCGCCGCCCTGACCGCCCTGGCCCTGGTGGCCTGCTCGACGGGGCTCTCGATGCGCCCGCAGATGCTCAGCTACGTCCTCGTGGTCGTCACGGCGGCCGCGTGGCTGCGAGCTCGCGACACCGGGCGCGCGCCCTGGGTGCTGGTCCCGCTGACCTGGGTCTGGACGATGCTGCACGGGATGTGGCCCCTGGGCATCGTCATCGGGCTCGCCACGGTGGTCGGGATGGCCCTCGACCGGCAGCACCCGCGCAGGGTCCTGGCCCGCCTGGCCGCCGTCCCGCTGCTCTCGGCCGCGGTCGTCCTGCTCAGCCCGGTCGGGCCCGGCCTGCTCCCCGCGGTGCTGCGCGTCAGCTCGCGGGGCCACTACTTCTACGAGTGGAGCCCACCGGACTTCACCCGCCCGATCAACCTGGTCCTGCTCGGCCTGCTGGCCCTGGCGGTGGTCCCCCGGCTCCGCAGCGGCAGCCGGGTGCCGTGGACCGACGTGGCCCTCCTCGGGCTCACCTTCGGCTTCGCCGTCTACTCCCAGCGGACCGTGCCGGTGGCCGCGTGCACGGCGGCACCGCTCGCCGCCCTGGCGCTCCAACCCCTGCTCGGCCCGCGGCCGGTCGCGCTGCGCCGGGAGCGGGCGCTCGTGCTGGGCGGGTGCGCGCTGGCGCTGGTCGCCCTGGCCGCCAGCGTGCCCCGGACGGCCGACCACCCCAGCGACCACCCGGCCTTCCTTGACGGCGCGCTGGCGGACCTACCCGCCGGCACCGTCGTGCTTGGCGACAGCGGCCTGGGCGGCTACCTGATGTGGCGCTACCCCCAGCTCGACGTGGTCGCGCACGGGTACGGCGACGCCTACACCGACGACGAGCTGGAGCGGAACGCCGACATCGGCGCGGTCCGCGCCTACTGGCTGGAGGACGTGAAGGCGGTCCACCCGGCGTACGCCCTGCTGCCGCCGGGCTCGCCGCTGGCCTACAACCTGCGCCAGCTCCAGCGCTGGTCCGTCGTGGCGGAGGGCGGCGACCTGCAGCTGCTGGTGCCACCCGCCGGGTGGTACGTGCGCTAGCCCGCGCTGGCCTGGACCCAGCGCTGCAGCGTGGCCGCGGCAGCGCCGGAGTCGACGGCGTCCCGGGCACGGCCGATGCCGTGGGACAGCGCCTCGTCCACCGGCGCTCCCGGCGCGTCGTAGACCGCGAGGGCGGCGCCGGCGTTGAGCAGCACCGCGTCGCGCACCGGGCCCGGCGCTCCGTCGAGCAGCCGGCGCACGACGTCCGCGTTGTGGGCCGCGTCGCCGCCCCGGAGGTCCTCCGTGGTGGCGGGGGCCAGGTCGTGGGCCCGCGGGTCCACGGTGGCGGTGCTCACCTCTCCCCCGGTCACGACCCAGACCGACGACGTGGTCGTGGTGGTCAGCTCGTCGAGGCCGTCGTCGCCGCGGAAGACCCACGCGTCGGCGCCCCGAGCGGCGAAGACGCCGGCCATGACCGGCGCCATGCGGGGGTCCGCGCAGCCGACCGCGTTGGCGGCCGGCCGCGTCGGGTTGGCCAGCGGGCCGAGGAAGTTGAAGGTGGTCCCGATGCCGAGCTCGCGGCGGGGCACGGCGGTGTGCCGCATGGCGGGGTTGAACGCCGCGGCGAAGCAGAAGGTGATCCCGGCCTCGTCGGCCAGGGCCGCGACCCGCTGGGGCGGCAGGTCGAGCCGGATGCCGAGAGCCTCGAGCACGTCGGCCGACCCCGACTGGGAGGAGGCCGACCGGTTGCCGTGCTTGACCACCCGTGCCCCGGCGCCGGCCGCGACGATGGCGGCCATCGTGGAGATGTTGACCGACATCGAGCGGTCCCCGCCGGTGCCGACCACGTCGAGCAGCCGCCCCGGGACCTCGATCGGCGTGGCCTGGGCGTACATCGCCGCGACCAACCCCGTCAGCTCCTCGACCGTCTCCCCCTTGGCCCGCAGCGACACGGCGAAGCCGGCGATCTGGGCGGGGGTCGCCTCCCCGGAGAGGATCTCCCCCATCGCCCAGGTCGCCTGGTCGGTGGTGAGGTCGGTGCGCGAGACCAGGGCGGCCAGCACCTCGGGCCAGGTGGACATGGGGGTCCTCCGGCGGGTCAGCTGGTGGCGGGCACCCGGGACCGCAGCAGCCCGGTGACGGCCTCGGCCAGCTGGATGGGGTCGATGGGGTGCGGCACGGCGGCGTCGGCCCGCGACCAGGTGGCCAGCCAGGCGTCCTGCGGCCGGCCGGTCAGCACCAGCAGCGGGGGGCAGCGGTAGATCTCGTCCTTGAGCTGCTTGGCCACGCCCATGCCACCCGCGGGCACGGCCTCGCCGTCGAGGATGGCGAGGTCGATGCGGCCGGCGTCCATGTTCTGGATCACGACCGGCTCGGTGGCGACCTCGACGTACTCCAGCTCGGGCAGGTCGGGGTGGACCCGACGGCCGAGCGCGAGGATGACCTGCTGGCGGGTGTTGACGTCGTCGGAGTAGACGAGGACCCGGAGGTTCTTCTGGTCGGCCACGCGGGGATGCTACCGCCCGCGCGTGCTCGGGACCGCCGCGGTCAGGGGAACATCAGCCGGTCGGGACCCAGGACGTAGAAGAAGCGCACCCACCCGACCTGGCAGACGACGCCGAAGGCGACCGCGAAGCACACGACCACCACCTTGCGGCTCCGGGTGAGCGCGGGTCCCTGCTCGGTGGAGGGCCACCAGGGCACGACGGCGAGCATGGCGTAGCGGATGCTCGAGGCCATGGGCGAAGCCGTGGCCAGCAGGTACAGGCCGTAGACCGGCACCCACCAGCGCAGGTCGCTCCCCCAGGCGCTCGCCCGGCGGCGGGCGACCACCACGACGCCGATGGCCAGCGCCGACAGCGCGAGCAGCGAGGCCCGCCCGGCGGGGTCGTGCAGGATGTCGAGCAGCCAGGTGCCGCGGCCGGGGTAGGTCGCGATCCAGGCCTTCTGGCTGACCAGGAAGCCATCGGCCCGCCCGGTGCGCAACGCACAGACGAGGGGCCACAGGCCGAAGCTTGCGCCCGAGACGACCAGGGCCAGCAGCCAGCGCCGGCGCTCGGCGGCCGGGAACGGCTCCTGCGCCCGGTGCCGCCAGCGCAGCCCGCCGTGCACCGCGATGAGCAGGGCCAGAGGCAGCACGATCGGCCGGGTGAGCGAGAGGACGACCGCCATGACCGCCAGCGCGCCGTAGCGCCGGCTCACCAGCAGGCTCAGGCACGCCACGACGACCAGCAGCGCCAGGCTCTCTGTGTAGGCCGCCTGGAACAGCACGGCGGCCGGCGAGAGGCTCAGCGCGAGCACCGTCATGCCGGCGTTGAAGCGGCCCACCCGCGACTCGAGCATGCGGAAGACGATCACCATCGCGCCCGCCCCGGCAGCCATGCTGACCAGCGAGGCCGCGAGCGCGAAGGGCAGCGGGCTCAGGGCCATCACCGCCCGGACCAGGGCGGGGTAGGCCGGGTAGAACGCCCAGGTGTTCTGCACGACCGTGCCGTCGCCGTCGGTCGGGAGCCGGCTCGGGTAGCCGTCGCGGACGACGTCGGCGTACCACTGGCCGTCCCAGTTGGTGAGCATGCCGACGTAGCCGGGGTCGGCCGGTGCCGGGTCCACGACCCGCATGCCTGACGTGCCGACGCGGGCGTCCTGCTGGTCCGACATCAGGACCAGGATCAGCGCGCCAACGACCCGGGTGAAGGCGAAGATCGCGAGGGGCAGCCACCACCACGACGTGGCCGCCGTCCGGGCGCGCACCACCACCGCGCGCGTCGCGACCACATCGACCATGGGTCCATTTCAAGGGCCGCGCGGCACGGTGTCCGCCGAATGCGCCGATTGGTGGCGCTCCGGTGGTCCCCCGGTGGTCCCCCGGTGGTCCTGCCTACGGGTCGGCGCGGCCCGCCCGGGCCTCGAGCAGGTCGAGGCGCCGGTCCTCGCGGGCCGCCTCCTTGATCGAGGACCGCACCCACTGCGCGAAGAGCACGCCGAACAGGACCAGCCCGACCAGGTCGCCGGAGGACCAGAGCAGGCCCCCGGCCAGGCGCTGGTCGTCGAAGGGGTCCGGCAGCCAGCCGTAGCCCGGCAGCGCGTGGAGAGCGCGGTAGTGGTCGCCGCCGAGCAGCGTCTCCTGGCCCATGATCGTGACGCCGAGGAAGGCGTGGAAGGGCAGGGTGAGGACCACCAGCAGCATCCGGAACGGGTAGCCGACCCGTCCGGGGAGCGGGTCGATGCCCACGATCGGCCAGAAGAACAGCGAGCCGACCACCACCAGGTGCACGTGCATCAGCTCGTGGAGCCACACGTGGTCGAGGGTGGCGGGGTACCAGCCGGAGAAGTACAGCGCCCACGGGGAGACGACGTAGAGCAGCAGGGTCAGCGGCGGGAAGGACAGCACCCTGGCCAGGCGGGAGTGCAGCACCGCCAGCAGCCAGCGCCGTGGGTCGGGCGGGAGCGTGCGCAGGGCCAGCGTCACCGGCGCACCGAGGGCCAGCGCCAGCGGGACCAGCATGGCCAGGACCATGTGCTGGACCATGTGGACGCTGAGCAGTGTGGTGTCGTACGCCGCCAACCCGGACGAGGTCGCGACGTAGAACGACCCCATCCCGACGCCGCAGAACATGACCGTCCGGCCCACCGGCCAGGCGTCCCCGCGGCGGTGCAGCGAGCGCACCCCGAGGAGGTACAGGCCGACCGCCCAGACCGTGGCGACGAGCGGCACGGGAGCCAGCTCCCACCCCGTCAGGAGACGGCCTGCGTCGAACGGCGGCACCCTCGGATCCTATTCGGGTGGTGGGCGCGATCGGTTGCCGGAACAGGCGTGGGATCCGACACGCCACCCGGGGCTGACCCGGGGGATGGCGCGGGACATAATGAAGACGTGGCGACAGCAACGACCATCCCGGCCTCGCGCCTGCACGGCCACCACGACCGGCCGAGCATGGTCAGCGTGGGGACGATCATCTGGCTCTCCAGCGAGCTGATGTTCTTCGCCGCGCTCTTCGCGGCGTACTTCACGATCCGCTCGGTGAGTCCCGCGCTCTGGGACCAGAACACCGAGCTCCTCAACGTCCCCTTCGCGGCGGCCAACACCACGATCCTGGTGCTCTCGTCGCTGACCTGCCAGCTCGGCGTGTTCGCGGCCGAGCGCGGTCAGGTGGGCCGCAGCGGCTCGGTCCTCAACCCCCGCCTGTGGGGGCTGCGTGAGTGGTTCATGCTCACCTACGTCATGGGCGCGATCTTCATCGCCGGCCAGGTGACCGAGTACACCTCGCTGGTCCAGGAGGACACCACGATCTCGAGCTCGGCCTACGGCTCGATGTTCTACCTCACCACCGGCTTCCACGGCATCCACGTCACCGGCGGCCTCATCGCGTTCCTGCTGGTCCTGGGGCGCACCTACGTGGCCAAGCGCTTCACCCACGAGCAGGCGGTCAGCGCGATCGTCGTCTCCTACTACTGGCACTTCGTCGACGTCGTGTGGATCGGTCTGTTCGCGACCATCTACCTGATCAAGTGAGGACGAGAAGATCCCCGCGATGAGCACCCTCCTCCTCTACGTCTTCGTCGGCGCCCTCGGTGCCGGTGTCCTCGGCGCGCTCGTGTCGCTCGCGGTGCTGGGCCAGGTGCTGGTCCGCGCGCTGAGGCGCCCCCTCCCCCGCCCGACCCGCGCCTCGCTGCGCCGTTCGGTCAACCGCTCGGCCGGCCGGCTCTCACGCCACCGTCGCCGCCCCGTCGCCGGGCTGGCGCTGATGGTGCTGGGCCTGGGTCTGACCGGCACGCTCTACGCCGCCTTCGCGCCGTCGTCCTCGGCCGGCTCCGCCGCCAGCAACGAGGAGCTCGTGGCCGACGGCCGCAAGCTGTTCCTCGTGGGCTGCGCGTTCTGCCACGGCCAGAACGGCGAGGGCGTCGCCACCGAGCGGGGCAACGTGCTCGGCCCGCCCCTCGTGGGCGTGGGCGCGGCCGCCGTCGACTTCCAGGTCAACACCGGCCGGATGCCGCTGGTGCAGCCCGGCCCCCAGGCGCCGACGAAGCCCGTGACCTACACCGACGAGGAGGTCGAGGCCCTCGCGGCGTACGTCGCCAGCCTCGGCCCCGGCCCCGCGGTGCCGGACCCGTCCGACTACAGCCTGGCCGGTCTCTCGCAGTCCGAGCGCGAGGAGGCGGTCTCCCGCGGAGGCCAGATCTTCCTGACCAACTGCACGGCCTGCCACAACTTCGCCGGCAAGGGCGGCGCGATGCCGCGCGGCGGCTACGCGCCCGACCTCAGCAACACCACGGCGCGCCACATCTACGAGGCGATGCTCACCGGCCCGGGCCAGATGGACAACTTCTCCAACGGCAACCTGTCGCCGGAGGAGAAGCGCGACGTCATCGCCTACCTCTACTCGCTGCGCGAGCAGCCCGAGTACGGCGGCTTCGGCCTGGGCGGCAACGGCCCCGTGGCCGAAGGCCTGATGGCCTGGATCGTCGGCATCGGCGGACTGGTGGCCTTCGCCACCTGGATCGCCGCCCACACCGCGCGCACCAACAAGAAGAGGGAGGAGGCCGCCGCATGAGCGACGACCAGCACCACCTCCCCGCCGAGCCGGGCAACGACGACGCACCCGCGTCCGACAAGTCCCTGGTTCCCGAGGAGCCCATCGCCAACCCCGGCCTGCCCGAGCACACCTGGCGGCCCACCGACGTCGACCCCCGCGCCGAGCGCCGCGCCGAGCGGCAGGTGGCCGCGCTGTTCCTGCTGTCGGCCGTCTTCGCGGTGCTCTTCGTCGTCTCCTACTTCGCCTTCGACATCAACGGTGGTGGCGACGGCGAGACGGTCCAGACCGTGGCCGGCCTCGGGGCGTCCAACGTCGCCCTCGGCGCCTGCCTGGGCTTCGCCCTGATGCTCATCGGCGTGGGCCTGATCCAGTGGGCCCGCCAGCTCATGGGCGACCCCGAGATATCCGAGCTGGGCCACCCCGCCCGCTCCTCCGACGAGGACCGCGCCGAGGCCCTGCGCGTGCCCAACCTCGGAGCCGAGGAGTCGGGG
>CAZEPK010000237.1:0-8088 GCA_964514085.1 uncultured Nocardioides sp. | reverse complement strand
CGGCGCTCGGAGCCGCTGGGCCTCGACATCGAGGCCGCCGCGCTGGAGCGCGTGGCCGCCGACCTGCTCCAGGTGACCATCGCGCCGACCTCGCAGATGCACGGCGTCGAGGTGGGCGAGCTGCGGCTGCCGCCGGGCGCCTCGGTCTCGATGATCGTGCGCGACGGCGAGACGCTGGTGCCCGAGCGCCGCACCGTGCTCCGGCACGGCGACGACCTGCTGGTGGTCACGCCGCGCCGCGCGCGCCACCGGACCGAGGAGCGCCTGCGCCAGGTCAGCTCGCGCGGCCGGCTCGCTCAGTGGTTGGGCTGAGCGGCTACTGCACCGGCGGGCTGCAGACCACGGCGGCCTCGGAGAGCACCAGGGAGTCCGGACCCTTCCGCAGGTCGCCGAAGGCGTCGCCGAGCACCACGGTGATCCCGGCCAGGTTGTTCTCCGGGTGCGCCACCACGGGGACCGGCCCCAGCCGGGCGCGCAGCAGCTTGGCGCCGGGGCTGTCCACGTCGTCCACCCAGATCTCAGCCGGGCCGTCGACCTTGGTGCGCTTGGGGGCGTTGCCGGTCTCACCGGCCGGGAAGCCGGCCTCCTCGAGCGCGAGGAGGGTCTGGCTGGCCAGTCCCTCACGGCCGCTGGCGTTGAGGACGCTCACCGTGACGTCCTGGATGGCCAGCTCCTCGCCGGCCTGGTACTCCGTGTCGTCGCAGATGGAGGCCTGCACCTTGCCGGGGAACGACTTGGTCATCTGGGCCCAGCCCCACGTCACGCCGAGGACCATGAGGGCGACGAGGGCCGCCAGCGTGATCGCCGTGCGCACGCGGGCGGTCAGCTGCCACTCGTACCGCTTCAGGTCGGGCACGGCTCAGCCCGCCATCACGTGCACGCGCGCGTGCAGGACGTTGCGCTGCTGCAGCGCAGCCCGCAGGGCTCGGTGCAGCCCGTCCTCGAGGTAGTACTCCCCGCGCCACTCCACGACGTGGGCGAAGAGGTCGCCGTAGAACGTCGAGTCCTCGTCGAGGAGCGCGGCCAGCTGGAGGGTGTCCTTGGTGGTGACCAGCTCGTCGAGACGGACCTGGCGCGGCGGCAGGGCCGCCCAGGCCTTCGAGGACAGGCCGTGCTCGGGGTACGGCCTCCCCTCACCGACGCGCTTGAAGATCACGCCGCGATACTAACGAGACCCTCCGGTCCGACCGCTTTCCCCGTTTCGGGCGCTGGCGTCCCGGGAAGACGAGCCTCAGCCCGTCCGAGCAGATTCCGGGAGGTGAGCGTGGTGGCAGACGGCGAGGTCTACGCACAGTGGCAGGGGCTGATGGCGGCCCGGGACCAGGTGGCCACGATCCACGACGAGCTGGTGGCCGACCAGCGCCGGCTCCGCACCTCTGTCGACGGGCTGCTCGGCGGCGGGTGGCGCGGGGTCGCCGCCAAGGCGTACGCCGAGGGCTGGGAGGAGTGGACGACCAGCGCGGACGGCGTGCTGGAGTCGCTCGCCACCATGGCCCAGCTCATCGACGGCGTGCTGCAGGACCTGCACGCCACCGACGACGTCGTCGAGCGCGACGTGAGCGGCCTGCACGCCCGGCTCGGGGGTGCCTGATGGCGCTCGACTACGGCGTGGACCTCGGCCGCCTCGACAGCGTGACCGAGGACCTGCGCCGCACGCAGGTCCAGCTCGAGCACCAGCTCCGTGTCCTCGACGACCTCGTGGCCGGGCTGCCGGACGTCTGGCGCGGCCGGTCTGCCGACGCGCAGCGCGCGGCGCACGCCGTCTGGTCCAAGGAGGCGACCG
Organism: uncultured Nocardioides sp.; assembly: GCA_964514085.1. GTDB lineage: Bacteria > Actinomycetota > Actinomycetes > Propionibacteriales > Nocardioidaceae > Nocardioides. The sequence goes on along the minus strand of CAZEPK010000237.1, from coordinate 6,305 downwards.
ACATGCACACGGCGCTGGTCCAGCTGCAGGAGGCGGCGCAGGTCGCGCACGCCAACTACTCCTCGGCCGTCGAGGCCAACCTGGCCATGTGGAAGCAGGTCCGGTGAACCAGATCGCCGTCGACGGAGGCGGCCACCTCGACGCCATCGACGGCTTCTACCGGGCCAACCACGACGCCGACGCCGCCCTCTCCGCGCTCTTCCGGTCCCTGGGCGACTGCACCGAGATGGCCGGCACCGACTCCGGCGGCGTCGAGTGGACCTCCGGCTACGACGACGCCGCGACGAACCTCGTCTTCGCTGCGGTCGACCTGGTCAACTCCCTGGGGTCGATGGCCAACCTCATCAACGGGAACCTGAAGAACCACGAGAACGCCGACCACAGCGCCGCGCTGCCCTACAACCCCTACCCCGACGCGGACGAGGACGGCGACCCCGATCCCGACCACTACAGCATCTCGACCAGCATCACCGGCGTGCCCAGCGCCGCCGGGGGCAACGGGGACGAGCCCCACGGCTGGGGCCTGATCGCCAGCCACCTGGAGGGGTTCCTGTGGCCGGACGCCGACACCGGCCGGCTGCGCGACGCAGCGGCGGCCTGGGCCAAGGCGGCCGAGGCCATCGGCGACCAGGAGTACGTCGTCGCGGCCTGCCGGGGCAGCATCGGCACCCAGCGCTCGCCGGAGATCTCGCTGGCGGAGTCGGCCTGCTCCGAGCTCGAGGGCCACGTCCGGGACATCGCCGAGGCGATGCGGGAGCTGGGCACCGCCTGCAGCGACTACGCCCAGCACGTGGACGACCACCACGACGAGATCATGGGGATCCTCAAGGAGCTCCTGGCGTGGAGCGCGGTGGACCAGGTCGCGGGCGGGCTCCTCTCGCTGGTCACCCTCGGCGGGGCGGAGGCCGGGGCGCAGGCCATCGAGGCCGGCCTCATCGCGCGTACGGCGCTGCGGATCGTCGGCGTGCTGCGCCGGCTCAAGGGCCTGGCCACCGGCATCGCGGCCAAGATTGCCCTCACCGCCGGGAAGGCGCTCAAGGTCTCGGCCGGGCTGGCCAAGTTCGTCAAGGCCGAGGCGGTCGCGGCCCGGCTCGAGAAGGCCGGCGTGCTGATCACCCTCAAGGGCCGCAAGCTGGCGGGCGTCATCACCAAGCCGACCGTCTCGGACCGCAAGCTGCAGAACCTGGTCGACAACTTCTACAAGCACATCGGGACGCCCGGCCGCCACGGCAACGGGACCACCGCCGACGCCATCCGCTACGAGGTCGCGACCGGCAAGGACATCAACGGCTCGGCCCACGTCATCAAGGGCCGTGAGACCATCCGTGGCCTGAGGAACTGGCTGCGCCGGCACCCGAACGCCTCCCAGGAGGAGCGGGACGTCGCCCAGGGCATCATCGACGACCTGCTCGCGGCGCTCGGAGGCAACTGATGGCCAGCTACGCCGACTTCCTGCCCCGGCTGGCCGACGACGTGCCGGTCCTGGAGCCGCTCGTGCGCGAGCACCTCGAGGACAACGAGGGCGAGCTGCTGCCGCACCTCCTGCTGTCCGACGTGCGGCAGTGGTGCGTCGAGCACGTGAGCACCGACCGGGCGACCGTGCAGCAGGTCGTGGACGGGCTGGAGGCGGCGCTGGCCTCGGGCGACGACGCGGTCGAGAACGCCGTGGCGGTCTCCTTCGTCGAGGACCTGATGGCCGACGGGGCGCCCGGCCAGACCGTGCTGGCTCTGCTGCCGCCGCGGATGGCGGCCATGCAGGAGTGGTTCCGCTGAGCGGCCGGTCCGCCTCGGCGGGCACCCCCGCGACCACGCCCTAGGCTGACCGCCATGACTGCCGCGCCGCCGGAGCCGACCCCGCCGACCGACCCGCCGCAGGACGGCGCCCCGGCGGTCCCGGCCGACCCCGCCGCCACCGGTGAGGCAGCCGCCCCGGCCGCGGAGGCCCCGGCCGCCGTACCCGGTCCCGAGGCGCACGAGGACAGCCCCATCGTCCAGGCGGTCGGTCCGGGCTACCGGTTCGAGGGGCCGGCCCTCGAGCTCGGCGGGCTGATGATCGATGCGACCACGCTGACCAGCACCCACGTCCGGATCCCGCTGGGGATGCTCAACCGGCACGGCCTGGTCGCCGGGGCCACCGGCACCGGCAAGACCAAGACGCTGCAGCTCATGGCCGAGCAGCTCAGCGCCGCGGGCGTGCCGGTCTTCGCCGCCGACATCAAGGGCGACCTCTCCGGCCTGGCCACGCCGGGCGCGCCGAGCGACAAGCTGACCGCGCGGACGGCGTCGGTCGGGCAGCAGTGGACGGCGACCGGCTTCCCGGTGGAGTACTACGCGCTGGGCGGCCAGGGCACCGGCATCCCGCTGCGGGTGACCATGTCGGCGTTCGGCCCGACGCTGCTCAGCAAGGTGCTCGGGCTCAACGACACCCAGGAGTCGAGCCTGGGCCTGGTCTTCCACTACGCCGACCAGGCCGGGCTGCCGCTGCTCGACCTGTCCGACCTGCGCGAGGTCGTGAAGTTCCTGACCAGCGACGAGGGCAAGGCCGACCTCAAGGAGCTCGGCGGGCTGTCCGCCGCCACCGCCGGCGTGATCCTGCGCGAGCTGATCGGCTTCTCCGACCAGGGCGCCGACGCGTTCTTCGGCGAGCCGGAGTTCGAGTCCAGCGACCTCCTGCAGACGACCGCGGACGGCAAGGGGCTGATCTCCCTCGTCGAGCTGCCCAACCTCCAGGACCGCCCGCAGGTCTTCTCGACGTTCCTCATGTGGCTGCTGGCCGACCTGTTCCACGACCTGCCCGAGGTCGGCGACGTGGACAAGCCGAAGCTGGTCTTCTTCTTCGACGAGGCCCACCTGCTCTTCAACGACGCGTCGAAGGCCTTCCTCGACCAGATCGCGCAGACCGTGCGCCTCATCCGCTCCAAGGGCGTGGGCGTCTTCTTCGTGACCCAGAGCCCGACCGACGTGCCGGACGCGGTGCTGGCCCAGCTCGGCTCGCGCGTCCAGCACCAGCTCCGCTCGCACACGCCCAACGACGCCAAGGCGCTCAAGGCGACCGTCAACACCTACCCGAACTCCGCCTACGACGACCTGGGCCAGGTGATCATCACGCTGGGGATCGGCGAGGCGATCATCACCGTGATGGATGAGCGCGGGGCGCCGACGCCCGTGGCCTGGACCCGCCTGCGGGCCCCCGAGTCGCTGATGGCCCCCACCGACGCCGCGGCGATGCAGGCCACGGTGACGGCCAGCCCGCGTCACGCGAAGTACGCCACCGCCATCGACCGCGAGTCGGCCCGCGAGCTGCTCGCGAAGAAGCTCGAGGCGGGCGCCGAGAAGGCCGCCTCCGACAAGGCGGCGCAGGAGCAGGCCAAGGCGGACGCCAAGGCGGCCAAGGAGTCGGGGAAGACGACCAGCTCGTCCTCGCGGCGCACCAAGCAGGAGGAGGGCGTGGTCACCCAGGTGGTGAAGTCCAGCGCCTTCCGGCAGTTCATGCGCACCGCCGCCGCCGAGATCGCGCGCGGGATGTTCGGCACCGGCCGCCGCTGACCGGCCCCCGCTTGTAACTCCGTGTCCGGACCACTACATCGGGGTCAGGACCCCGACCTAGTGGTCCGAACACAGAGTTACAAGTGCGCCGGGCCGGCGCGGACCACCGGCGAGGGGTGGTCAGGGGCGGGTCAGAGACGCGGAGGGAGCGGCCTCAGGCCGACCAGCGCAGCGAGTCGCTGACCAGGTCGGCGAGCGCGTGCACGCCCTTGAGGTCCTCGCGCTCGGCCATCAGCTGGGAGAGCGCCTTGCTGTGGCGGTCCTTGAGCGCCTCGCGCTGGGCGCGGATGCGCTCGATCTCGGTGTCGAAGTCGTAGCCGGGAGCAGGCTGGGTCGTCGTGGGATCTGCCACGGTGGCCTCCTGGGTTTCTGGCCGACGCCCCCGAGCAGGGCCGGCGTTCTGACGGGATGGAGCCAGCCTGACCCATCAACATCGCCGGAAGGTTGACTCCGGGTTACAGGCAGGTTCCGGCGCCTCCACACCCTGTGCACTACGTTCCCCTGCGTGACCGACGACACCGCCGAGCTGCTGGCCGCCGTCCGCCTCGAGCGCGACATCCGGGAGATCAGCCAGCTCAAGTACCGCTACCTCCGCACGCTGGACTCCAAGGACTGGGCCGGCTTCGAGGAGTGCTTCGTCCCCGAGGCCACCGGCGACTACAACGGCCTGGTCTTCGACGACCGCGCCGCCCTGGTCGCCTACATGCGCGAGAACCTGGGCGAGGGGCTGGTCACCCTGCACCAGGCCCACCACCCCGAGGTCGAGGTCGACGGCGACGCCGCCACGGCCCGCTGGTACCTCTACGACCGGGTCATCGTGGAGGCCTTCTCCTTCATGCTCGAGGGCGGTGCGTTCTACAGCGACCGCTACGTGCGTACGCCGGAGGGCTGGCGGGTGGCCCACACCGGCTACCGCCGCACCTTCGAGGCGACGTACAACCTCGGCGACCTGCCCGGCTTCAAGCTGAGCGGACCCGGCGTCCACACCCACAAGTAGCGACGCCGGCCGGAGGGATCCCAGGTTCACCTGGGATCGCTGAACCTCTGGGGCGTTGCAACACCCGAGAAGTTCAGGCTTCCCAGGTGAACCTGGGATCCCTCCACGCCGCGGTCCGCGCGGGGCGCCGCCCTCAGAGGCTCGGGTCGGTGTAGGCGACCTGGACGGTCTCCACACCGCGCTCGCGGGTGATCAACCGGCCGCGGCCAGGAGGCAGGGGAGCTGCGCGGAGGTTGCCGAGCAGCGGACCCTCGTCGGGGCTGCCGGAGAGCATCAGGCCGGGCATGGCCAGGTCGCGCAGGGTCTGGATGACCGGCTCGTAGAGCGCGCGCGAGGCGCCACCGGAGCGGCGGACCACGGTCAGGTGCAGGCCGACGTCGCGGGCCTGGGCCAGCAGCGGCTGCAGCGCGGCGACCGGCGAGCTCTGCTGGGTGGCCACGAGGTCGTAGTCGTCGACGAGCACGAAGACCTCGGCGCCGGTCCACCACGAGCGGTTGCGCAGCTGCTCCGGGGTCACGTCGGGGCCGGGGATGCGGTTCTCGAGGTACGTCGCGAGGTCGCGCAGCGCGGGCTGGGCCTGGTTGGCGGCGGTCAGGTAGTTGAGCAGGTACTCGTCGGGCACCTCGCCCAGCAGGGCGCGGCGGTAGTCGACCACCACCAGCTGGGCCTGCTGGGGGGTGCGGGTGCGCATGATCTCCCGGGCCAGCCCGCGCAGCAGCGAGCTCTTGCCCGACTGGCCGTCGCCCAGCACCAGCAGGTGCGGCTCGGTGTCGGGGTCGAGCTGGACCGGGGCCAGCTCCTTCTCGTTGATCCCGAGCAGGAGGCCGGTGGTCTCCCCGGCCTGGGCGCGGACGTCGTCGAGCGAGACCCGCTCGGGCAGCAGCCGGAGCTTGGGCCCGGACGGGCCGGTCCAGGCCTCGGTGACCTTGCGCACCAGGTCGTCGACGCCGTCGCCGAGGTCGGTGGCGCTCGCCTCGCCGTCGATGCGGGGCAGGGCGGTGAGGAAGTGCAGCTTGGTGGTGACCAGGCCCCGGCCGGGCCGGCCCGCCGGCACCAGCGCCGCGATCCTGCGGTCGATCTCGGAGTCCAGGGGGTCACCGAGGCGGAGCTCGAGCCGCGACCCGAACATGTCGCGCATCGCGGCGCGGAAGTCGGCCCAGCGGCTGGTGGCCGCGACGATGTGCAGGCCGAACGTCAGGCCTCGCGTGGACAGCTGCTGGATCTGCATCTCGAGGTCGTCGAAGTCCGCGCGCAGCGTGCTCCAGCCGTCGATGACCAGGAACACGTCGCCGTACCCGTCGTCGGCCCTACCCTGGGCCCGGCGGCTGCGGTAGGTCTCGATGGAGTCGATGCCCTGGGCGCGGAAGTACTTCTCCCGCCGGTCGACCACGCCGGTGACCTCGGCGATGATCCGGCTCACGACGTCGGGCTCGGACCGGGTGCCCACACCGGACACGTGCGGGAGCCCGGTCAGGCCGGCGAACGTGCCGCCGCCGAAGTCGAGGATGAAGAACTGCGACTCCTGCGGGGTCGTGGTCAGCGACATCGCGGCCACCACCGACCGCAGCGTCGTGCTCTTGCCGCTGCGCGGCCCGCCGACCACCGCGAGGTGCCCGGCGCCGCCGGACAGGTCCACCGACAGGGTGTCGCGGCGCTGCTCGCGGGGCCGGTCCACGGTGCCGAGCGGCACCACGAGCCCGCCCAGCGCGCGCCACTCCTGGGAGACCAGGCCCAGCTCGGGGACCACCGCGAGGTCCGGCAC
>CAZEPK010000236.1:0-8100 GCA_964514085.1 uncultured Nocardioides sp. | reverse complement strand
TCTGGTGGTGATCTGCGTGGACAAGCACGCCGAGGTGCTGACCGAGCTCGAGAACTGGTCCCCCCAGGCCCAGGCCGGCGCCGGCATCAGCTCCGACGCTCCCGCCGCGGACCCGGACTACCAGCCCTCAGCGCCCCTCGAGCCCGCGCCTGCGGACGCCTGAGGACGCGCACTCGCTCAGTCCGCCCGGGCGGCCCGCACCTTGTCCCGCAGGGTCTCGGGCGTGTCCACGGTCCCGCCCTGCTCCTCGATCCAGGCGAAGACGTCGTCCTGCTCGGCGTGGCACATGAGTCCGACCACGTCACCGGGCAGCGCCTGGCCCACCAGGGCGGCGAGGCAGTCGACCTCGGTCGGGTACGCCGGCACGTGGGTGACGCCGACGCGCTCGGCCCCGGCCCGCAGCAGGCCCTCGAGCTCCTCCACGGTCTTGCCGCGGAGGTACTTCTGCTTGTGCCCGATCGCGACCACGTCGCTGTCCCGCGCCCCGATCTCGCCCAGCATCTCGGTCAGCTCGTCGGTGCGGTCGCCCACCGCGCCCAGGCCCAGCAGCACCCGGCCGCCAAGCGCCCGCAGGCCGCCCATCACCTCGAGCAGCGCCTCGAGGCTCGCCTCGTTGTGCGCGTTGTCGATGATCAGCGTGGCCGCCCCACCGGTCCGCGGGACCGAGAAGATGTTCATCCGGCCGCGGTTGTGCTCGGGCCCGGGCAGGAAGGTGCGCAGGCCCTCGGCCACCCGGTCGGCGTGGATGCCGACGGCCAGGGCCGCCGACGCAGCGGCCAGCGCGTTCTCCACGTTGAAGTGCGAGAGCCCGCCCACGGTCATGGGCACGTCGACCAGCTCGACCAAGGGGTCCGGGTCGGCGTTCGGCAGCAGGACGGCGACCCAGCCGTCGATCACGGTGGTGGCCCGGCCGCCGGCGTCGAGGGTCTCGCGGATGGCCGGGGAGTCGGGGTCGCGGGAGAAGACCCAGGGCTGGGCCTTGATCGTGGTCCGCATCGCGAAGACGCGCGGGTCGTCGCCGTTGAGCACGGCCCAGCCGTCCTTGCGGGTGATGTGGGGCACCACGCCCTTGACCTCGGCCAGCTGGTCGACGGTGTCGATCCCGTGCAGCCCCAGGTGGTCGGCCGTCACGTTGGTGACCACGGAGACGTCGTTGCGGGTCAGGCCGATGCCCTTGAGCAGGATCCCTCCGCGAGCCGTCTCGGTCACCGCGAGCTGGACCTGCGGGTGCGCGAGGACCCGCCCGGCGCCCGAGGGGCCGGAGTAGTCCCCCGCCTCGACCAGCTCGCCGTCGATGTAGATGCCGTCGGTGCTGGACCAGCCGACGTGGCGGCCGTCGGTCCGGGCGATGTGCGCGATCATCCGCGAGGTCGTGGTCTTGCCGTTGGTGCCGGTCACCGCCACGACCGGGACCCGGGGGGTCAGGGTGTGCGGAGCGGCGCCGGCCTCGGTGGCCGCGACCCGGGCTGCGGCGGCGTCCACCACGGCGTCCGTCTCGCCGCCGGGGATGGCGTCGAGGACCTCGGCGATCGCCACGCCCATCACCTGGGCCCGGGTCCGGTGCCGCCAGGGGAAGGCCACCACGATCTGGTGCGGGTCGCTGGTGGGCCGGACGCGTACGGCGAGCCGCGTGGCGCCCGACTCGGTCGCGACGGCCCGCACCAGCCGGCCCACGGCCCGCAGCGCGAACCGCTGGCGGAAGCCGGTGTCGGGCTTCCCCGGCCGCGCGCCCCGCAGCCCGATGCGCTGCGCGAACCGGCGCGCGGTCTCCTCCGGCACGGCCGCGAGGCCGCTGATGTCGAGCGTCAGCTTGATCGCGGCACGCGGGAAGTAGAGGTTCGGGCCTTCGAGGACCCTCAGCTCGACCAGGGACGCGGGTTCGTCAGCCACGGCGCGGACGTTACCGGTGCCGGCGCCCCGGCCTCAGGCGCCGGTCGCGTGGAACCCGCCGTCGACGTGGACGATCTCGCCCGTCGTGGCCGGGAACAGGTCCGACAGCAGGGCGCACACCGCCTTGGCGGTCGGCTCGTGGTCGCCGTTGTCCCAGCCCAGGGGGGCCCGCGAGGACCACAGGTCCTCGAGGTCGCTGAAGCCGGGGATGGCCTTGGCAGCCAGCGTGCGCAGCGGCCCGGCCGAGACCAGGTTGACCCGGATGCCCTCGTCGCCCAGGTTGCGGGCCAGGTAGCGCGAGGTGGACTCCAGCGCGGCCTTGGACACCCCCATCCAGTCGTAGGCCGGCCAGGCCACGGTGGCGTCGAAGGTCAGCCCCACCACGGAGCCGCCCGACGACATGAGGGGCCGGCAGGCCTGGGTCAGCGACATGAGGGAGTACGCCGAGACCTGCACGGCCTGGGCCACGTCGGGCCAGGGACCGGTCAGGAATTTGCCGCCCAGCAGCGTCTCGGGGTTGCCGTAGGCGATGGAGTGCACCACGCCGTCGAGCCCGTCGACGTGCTCGCGGACCTGGTCGGCCAGTCCCGCGAGGTGCGCGTCGTCGGTGACGTCGAGCTCGAGCACCGGCGGCTCGGTGGGCAGCCGCTTGGCGATCCGCCGGGTGATGCCGAGAGCGCGGCCGAAGTTGGAGATCAGCACCGTGGCGCCCTGCTCCTGCGCGTACTTCGCGGCCGCGAAGCCGATCGAGCTGTCCATCGTCACGCCCGCGACGAGGATCCGCTTGCCGTCGAGAATGCCCATGAGTCAGTGCCCCATTCCGAGTCCGCCGTCGACGGGGATGACCGCCCCGGTCACGTACGCCGCTCCGTCGCCCGCCAGCCAGGTCACCGCGGCGGCGACCTCCTCGGGCGCGGCGTACCGCCCCAGCGGGACCTGCGTCTTGATCAGTGCCTTCTGCTCGTCGGTCAGCACGCCGGTCATGTCGGTCTCGACGAAGCCGGGCGCCACGACGTTCGCGGTGATCGACCGGGAGCCGAGCTCCCGGGCGATCGAGCGGGCCATGCCCACGAGCCCCGACTTCGAGGCGGCGTAGTTGACCTGCCCGGCCGACCCGAGCAGCCCCACCACCGAGGACACGAAGACGATCCGGCCGCGCTTGAGCCGCAGCATGCCCTTGGAGGCCCGCTTGGCCAGCCGGTAGGAGCCGGTGAGGTTGGTCTCGATCACCGAGGCCCAGTCGTCCTCCGACATCCGCAGCAGCAGCGTGTCCTTGGTGATCCCGGCGTTGGCGACCAGCACCTCGACGGGGCCGTGCGCCTCCTCGACCTGCGCGAAAGCCGCCTCCACCTGCGCGGGGTCGGTCACGTCGCAGCGCACGTCGAGGGTCCCGTCGGGGGCGCCACCGCTGCGCGTGGTCACGGCGACCTTGTCGCCCTGGGCCACGAACGCCTCGGCGATCGCCCTGCCGATGCCCCGGTTGCCGCCGGTGACGAGCACCGACCGGCCGCCGGCCGTCTGGCCGCTCTCGCTGTCCTCGGTCACGCTCGCGACGCTATCGACTACCGGGGAGTACGCCGAAACAGGGTCCAGCGCCGCCGGGCCGGCTCCGGGGCCGCGGCGACGATGCTGGGGGCGAGGTCAGAGCGCTCGCCGGCGTACATCGCCTCCCACCAGCGGCGGCCACCGGCGATGAAGGCGTCGAGGTCCAGGCGCCGCCCGTCACCGTCGAGCACCGAGACCTCGGAGAACCACACCCGCAGGTCGAGGTGGTGCACGCCGCCGAGGTCCTGGAACAGCGTGAGGTGGTGCCCCCCGGGCCCCGGCATCGTGAGGTCCAGGCTCAGGCGCTGGGCCCACGACCGGAAGTCCCGCTCGCTGCGCGGTGAGTCGACGAAGTCCCACCCGTAGACGGGCCCGCCCCCGTGCCGGCGCAGCAGCCGGTCCAGCCCCTCGAGGTCGAGGGGGATGACCGGCGCCGCCGGGTCGTCCCAGGTGCCGGCCCGGTAGGACGCCGCCAGCCTCGAGCAGCCGCCGAGCCGCAGCGTGCGCCGCGGGTCCGACGTCTCCGCCCCGCCCTCGTCGCGCGCCAGCACCGTCAGCAGCACGTCGACCGCTGCCGCGGGCTCGTCGACGGTCAGGTCGTGCCAGTCGGCCTCGTTGAGCGCGACGCCCAGGCCGTCGACCTGGTCAGGGCTGAGCGACGTGGCCTACTCCTCGTCCTCGAGCCGGAAGCCGACCTTGATACCGACCTGGAAGTGCTCGACCTTGCCGTCCTTGATCTGCCCCCGCACCTCGGTGACCTCGAACCAGTCGCAGTGCCGCAGGGTCTTGGCAGCGCGCTCGACGCCGTTGTGGATCGCGTGCTCCAGGCCCTCGTTGGAGGTGCCCACGATCTCGGTCACACGGTAGGTGCGGTTCGTCATGGCGCGACTGTACCGACGCCGGGCCGGCACCCACCCGCGACGTAGACTGAGGACATGGCCCGGGAACGCAGTCGTGAGCCCGAGGCGGTCCGCATCACCTCGGCGGCGGCCAGCCGCAACGCCGACATCGCCGCTCGTCAGAAGCGGTACCTGCTCTCGATGAGCCTGCGGACGCTCTGCTTCGTGGGCGCCATCATCGCCTCGCTGGCGGGGGTCCACTGGCTGTGGCCGATCCTCATCGCCGGAGCGCTGGTGCTGCCCTACATCGCGGTGGTCATGGCCAACGCCGCGACCACGCGCGCCGACGGTTTCGCCCTGGTCGACGGAGCGCCCGGGCGTCCCGAGCTGCAGGCCGGGAGCCAGGGCCACTGATTTCGGCCCTTCCTGAGATCTCTCGGGGGTATCAGTTTGATTCCCGGCGCGGACGTGGAACACTTCTAGAGCCGCAAGGGCTTGCCCGAGCGGTGTGGTGCCGGACAGCTCTCCCCGTGGTTGGCCGGCACCACTTTCACATTTCACGACGCCCCAGGACTGATGACCGACATCTGCTCAGCCAAGGGCTGTACGTCGCCCGCTGCGTGGGCCCTCCGGTGGAACAACCCCAAGATCCACACGCCCGAGCGGCGCAAGGTGTGGCTGGCCTGCGAGGTCCACAAGACCTCGCTCTCGGACTTCCTGTCCGCGCGCGGCTTCCTGCGCGACGTCGTGGAGCACGTCGACGGGGCCGACCACGCGGTCTAGCGGTCTGGACCGCTGGACCTCCAGCAGCTAGCCGCCGATGGCCGACATCGGCCGGTCGGGCTGGAGGAAGGTGGGGTCGTCGATGCCGTGGCCCGGCTTCTTGGTCGACATGGCGGTGACCCAGCGGGCCGCGAGCTCCTCGTCGCTCGCACCGGCCCGCATCGCCGCCCGCAGGTCGGACTCCTCGCGGGCGAAGAGACAGTTGCGGACCTGGCCGTCAGCGGTCAGCCGGACGCGGTCACAGGCACCGCAGAAGGGACGCGTCACCGAGGCGATGATGCCCACGGTGGCCGGGCCACCGTCGACCAGGAACAGCTCCGCCGGAGCACTCCCCCGCGGCTCCACGGCCGGCATCAGCACGTAGTGCTGCTCAAGCATCTCGAGGATCTCGTCGGCCGTCACCATCGCCTCGCGGCTCCACCCGTGCTGGGCGTCGAGCGGCATCTGCTCGATGAACCGCAGCTCGTAGCCGCGCTCGAGGCACCACTCGAGCAGCTCCGGCGCCTGGTCGTCGTTGACCCCGCGCAGCAGCACGGCGTTGACCTTGAGTGGGCCGAGCCCGACGGCCTGGGCCGCCTCGAGGCCGGCCACCACGTCGGCGAACCGGTCACGCCGGGTGATCTCGGCGAAGGTGCCGGAGCGGATGGTGTCGAGGCTGACGTTGACGCGGTCGAGCCCGGCCTCCTTCAGCGCGGCGGCGGTCTTGGCCAGCCCCAGCGCGTTGGTGGTCAGCGAGGTCTCGGGGCGCGGCTCCAGGGCCGTCGTGCGCCGCAGGATGTCGACCAGTCCGCGGCGGACCAGCGGCTCGCCGCCGGTGAAGCGGACCTCGCGGACCCCCAGCCGCTCGACGGCCACGCCGATCAGCCGGACCACCTCGTCGTCGGTGAGCTGGGACTCGAGGGGCAGCCAATCGAGCCCCTCCTCCGGCATGCAGTAGGTGCAGCGCAGGTTGCAGCGGTCGGTCAGGCTGACCCGGAGGTCGGTGGCGACCCGGCCGAAGGCGTCACTGAGTGGCTGCACACACCCGATCCTACGTTTCGGGGGGTTGGAGGGGCGCTGGGTAGCCTCGGCGAGTGCGCTCGTTCGGGTTCCTGCTGAGCCGGCGCTGGCTCCTGTTCGCGCTCGTGGTCGTGCTCCTGGCCTACGCCGCGTGGTGGCTGGGCGGCTGGCAGTTCCGCCGGCTCGACGACCGCAAGGCGGAGAACGGCATCGTCCGCACCAACGAGCACCGGGCCGTGGCCCCCGTCGGGGACGTCCTCAGCCCCGACCGGGACCCCTCCGAGGCGGACGAGTGGCGCGTGGTCAGCGCGACCGGCACCTACGACGCCTCGCGGACCGTGGTGATCCGCTACCGCACCCGCGGCGGCGCGCAGGGCGTCGACGTCGTGGTCCCGCTGGTCACCGCCGACGGCACCGCCCTGCTGGTCGACCGCGGCTGGCTGCAGACCGACCCCAGCGGCGCGCGGCGCGAGGACGTGCCCGCGCCCCCGAAGGGCCAGGTCGAGGTCACCGGCTACGTCCGCGCCAACGGCACCGGCGACAGCACCCGCCTGGCCGACCTGTCGGCGCGGGCCATCAGCAGCGACGCCATCGGCCCGGCCATCGGCCAGCCGGTCTACGGCGGCTTCGTCGAGCTGCGCTCGGAGGACCCGGAGGCCGGCACGCCGCTGGAGCCGGTCGAGCTGCCGGAGCTCGACAACGGACCGCACTTCTTCTACGGGCTCCAGTGGTGGTTCTTCGGGGTCCTGGCCGTCTTCGGCTTCTTCTACCTGCTCTACGACGAGTGGCGCAACGGCCCTCGCGGCGAGCGGCTCGTCCGGGTGCAGAAGAAGCCCCGGCCCAAGTCCCGGGCGCGTCTCCAGGCCGAGGCGGCGCGCGCGCAGATCGAGCGGGAGAAGCAGGAGAAGCGCGACCGGGCGGCTCAGAGCGCCCGCAGCGCCCCGCCGTCGACCGGCACCATCGCCCCGGAGACGTACGACGCGGCCGGCGAGAGCACGAAGGCCGCGACCCGGCCGAACTCCGCCGGCTCGCCGTAGCGGCCCACGGGCTCGGGCGGCGGCGAGCCGAGCTGGGCCAGACGCTCGGTGCGGATCGCGCCCGGGAGCAGGCCGTTCACCCGGACGCCGCGGGGCGCCAGCTCGTCGGCCAGGGTCTTGGCCACCATCGCCAGGCCGGGCCTCAGCCCGTTGGAGACCGCCAGGTCGGGCAGCGGCGCCCGGACGCTGGTGGAGAGCACGAAGGCGATCGAGCCGCCCTGGCCCAGCTCGCCGGCCAGCACCCGCGCCAGCCGCACCGCGCCCAGAAACACGGTGTCGAACGCCGCGGTCCACTGCTCGTCGGTGATGTCGGTGACCCCGCCCAGCGGTGGGCCGCCGACGCTGATCATCGCACCGTCCAGCCGGCCCCACTGCTCCCGGGCCGCGGCCACCAGCCGCTGCGGCGTACCCGGGTCCGCGTTGTCGGCGGCGACCGCCACCGCCCGCTCGCCCAGCGCCGCGACCGCCGCGTCGAGCGACTCCTGCGACCGGCCCGACAGCACGACGCATGCGCCCTCGGCCACCAGCACCTCCGCGACGGCGCGGCCCAGCCCGCGCGAGGCCCCGGTGACGAGGTACACGCGGTCCGCCAGTCCCAGGTCCATGGGTCGAGACTAGATCTGCACGATCACGGCCTTGGGCTCGGTGAAGAACTCCCGGCTGAAGGTGCCGCCCTCGCGGCCCAGGCCCGAGTCGCCGACGCCCCCGAACGGCGCCCGCAGGTCGCGGATGAAGAAGCAGTTGACCCACACCGTCCCCGCCCGCAGCGCGGCGGAGACCCGGTGGGCGCGGGAGAGGTTCTCGGTGAAGACCATGGCGTTGAGGCCGTACGGCGAGTCGTTGGCGATCCGGACCGCCTCCTCCTCGGTGTCGAAGGGGTGCACGGTCACCAGCGGCCCGAAGACCTCCTCGCAGACCACCCGCGAGTCGAGCGGGGCGTCGACCACCACGGTCGGGCGGATGAACCACCCGTCGGCCGGTCCGCCCGTCAGCATCCGGCCCGTCCC
>CAZEPK010000235.1:0-8140 GCA_964514085.1 uncultured Nocardioides sp. | reverse complement strand
TCCCGTGCCGGGGTGGATGCCTCGCGGGGCGGCCCCACCAGCCCGCGCCCCACCCCACAGCCACGAGCGAGGGGACGCAAACCCACCCCCAACCGACCCGACCACGGCCGGCTAGGGGAGCTCCTGCAGCAGCGGGCGCACGTGGTCGTACGTCGCCCGGTCGGCGGCTGCGACGAGGCCGCGCGGGGGCTGCTCCTGGGGTCGGTAGCGGCCGCCCTCGAAGGTGCCGACATAGCCGCCCGCCTCCTCGAGGAGCAGCGAGCCGGGTGCGTGGTCCCAGGGCTTGGTGCCGCTGTAGAGCAGGTAGTCGGCGGCGCCCTGGACGAGCTGCGGGTAGTCGACGCCGCAGCAGACCCAGGTCAGCTCCAGGGGCGGCAGGCCGCCCAGGGACCGGCCGATCCAGCGGCGACGCGACGTCACGCCCCGCACGGCGTCGCCCATGGGCGGGCGGACCAGCCGCTCGCCGTTGCGGTGCGCGCCCCGGCCGCGCTCGGCGACGTAGGCCACCCCGTGCTGGGGCTGCCAGATCCAGCTCCGCTGCACCTCGCCGTCCCGCAGCTCGGAGGCCATGACGGCGTGGTCCTTGGAGCCGTGCACGAAGTTCTTGGTCCCGTCGACCGGGTCGACGGTGAAGGCGTGGTCGGCCTCACGGAAGCGGGCGAGAAGGGTGTCGTCGGTCGCGGTGGCCTCCTCGCCCAGCACGAGGGCGTGCGGGTACGCCGCGGCCAGGGCCGCCGTGATGCGCACCTCCGCCTCGCGGTCGGCGACGGTGACCAGGTCACCGGGGTTCTTCTCGTGGATCTCGTCCCCCGACAGCGCGCGGAAGCGGGGGTTGATGACCTCCTCGGCGACGTCCTGGAGCAGCTGGAGGACCTCCTGGGTGTTCACCCGGCGAACGGCTCGCCGTCGAACCGCTCCCACGACACGAACTCCTCGACCGGCTGGCGGCGCAGCTTGGTCGGCTGCTTGACCGGCTTGCCCAGCGGCACGACGGCGGCCACGGCGTACTGCTCGGGGAGGCCCAGCAGCTCCTTGACCCGCGGCTCCTCGGCGATCGCCATGGTGGTGAAGGTGCCCCCGAAGCCCTCCTGGCGCGCGGCCAGGAGCATGTTCCAGGCCAGCGGGTAGACCGAGGCCCCGCTGACCAGGCCGATCCGGTCGAGGTCCTGGTCTGTAGCGGCCACCGCACCCAGGTCGACGCAGACCACCACGACGACGGCCGCGGTCAGCAGCGGGGTGAGGAAGTACGCCGGGGGCTCGGTCGCAGCGATCTCCTCCGGCGAGGGGCCGGGCGGGCTGAGCGGGTTCCACGGCACCTCCCCCGCGGCGGACTGGGCGGCGTAGCGCCGCACCGCCGGCTTGTTGAGCTCGGCCAGCGCCTCCCGGGTGACCTGCTCGGTGACCAGGACGAGGTGGGCGCCCTGGCGGTTGCCGCCGCTGGGGGCGAACCGCGCGTGGTCCAGGATGCGCGCGAGGACGTCGACCGGCAGGGGGTCGTCGGTGAACTCGCGGATCGCCGCCGTCGACCGCATGACCTCGTAGAGCTCCATGGCCCTAGTCTCCACGACATGAACTCGGTGACCGGACTCTCCCTCGGCCGCATCGCGGTCGGCATCCTGACCCTGCTGCAGCCGGCCCTGGCCGCGAAGCTCTTCGGCCTCGACGTCGCCGGCAACCCGCAGGCGCCGTACGTGGCCCGACTGTTCGGTTCTCGCGAGGTGGCCCTGGGCGCCACCACCCTGCTCGCCCGCGGACGGACCCGGCGCACCCTGGTGCTCGCGGGCATCGGCGTGGACCTGGCCGACGCGGCCACCGGCGTGCTGGGCGTCCAGGACAAGAGCGTGTCGACGCGCTCCGGCGCCCTGCTGGTGGTCCCCGCGGTCCTCGCCGTCCTCTCCGGCATCTCGGGGCTGCGGCAGAAGGGCTGACCGTACGGCGAGCAGCCCGCCGGTCAGCTGAGCAGGAACACGGCCAGCGCCACCACGCCGACCACCACGATCACCGCGCGCAGCACGCCGGAGGGCAGCCGGCGGCCCACGGTGGCGCCCACCTGCCCGCCGATGACCGAGCCCACCCCGATCAGGGCCACGATGCGCCAGTCGACGTCGGCCACGAAGGCGAAGAGCAGGCCGGCCACCGCGTTGACGATCGCGGCGAGCACGTTCTTGAGGGCGTTGAGCCGTTGCAGGCTCTCGGGGATGCCCACCCCCAGCAGGCCCATGAGCAGCACGCCCTGCGCGGCGCCGAAGTAGCCGCCGTACACCCCGGCCAGCAGGACCGCCGGCCAGACCCACCACGGACCGGTGAGCGCGTCGCTGGCGCTGAGCTCGCGCCCCTCGCGCCGGCCCGCCACCCAGGCCTGGATGCGGGTCTGGAAGACCACCAGCACGATCCCCAGCCCGACCAGGACCGGCACGATCGTCGAGAAGGCGCCGTCCGGGAGCACCAGCAGCAGGACGCCGCCCAGGACGCCGCCGATCAGCGAGGCCACGCCGATGCGCAGGATCCGCGCGCGCTGGCCCTCGAGCTCGCGCCGGTAGCCGAGCGCGCCGGACACCGAGCCGGGCACCAGCCCGATCGTGTTGGACACGTTGGCGGTCACCGGGGGGACGCCGAACGCGAGGAGGGCCGGGAACGTGATCAACGTCCCCGACCCCACCACGGTGTTGATGGTGCCCGCCGCCAGACCAGCCAGGCCGATGGCGATGGCTTCGAGCGGCGACACTCCTAGGAGGCTACGAGACCGCTCAGGTCGTCGGCGGCGCGGGTGGCGCCGGCGGCGGCGGGTCGTCCGTGCCGGCGGGCGGCGCGGGCGGAGGCGGAGCACTGGCCGGCTCGGCGGGGTTGGCCACACCGGGGTTGGCCGCCTGGGCGGCCTCCGCGATGGCGGCCTGCACGGCCTGGTTGGCCTTGCTGACCTCGCTGTCGGCCAGGGCACCGCTGCCCTCGAGGCTCGCGGGCTCGTAGCTGCCCATGTCGACCCGCTTGCGCGGTCCGCCGGTCTCCTTGGGGATCCCGGCGATCTCGTGGATCGAGGAGCCGAGCCCCTCCAGCGCCTTGGTGATCTCCGAGGGGATGACCCAGACCTTGTTGGCGTCGCCCTGGGCCAGCTTCGGCATCATCTGGAGGTACTGGTAGGCCAGCAGGCCCTGGTCGGGCTGCCCGTCGTGGATGGCCTGGAAGACCATCTGGATGGCCTGGCCCTCACCCTGGGCCCGCAGGATCGCGGACTCGCGGTCGGCCTGCGCCCGCAGGATCTGCGACTCGCGGTCACCCTCGGCGTTCAGGATCGAGGACTGCTTGTTGCCCTCGGCGGTGAGGATGGCCGACTGCCGCTGGCCCTCGGCGGAGAGGATGAGCGCCCGCTTGTCGCGGTCGGCGCGCATCTGCTTCTCCATCGCGTCCTTGATCGAGGGCGGCGGGTCGATGCCCTTGATCTCGACGCGGTTGACGCGGATGCCCCACTTGCCGGTCGCCTCGTCGAGCACGCCGCGCAGGCCGTGGTTGATCTCCTCGCGGCTGGTCAGCGTCTGCTCGAGGTCCATGCCACCGACGATGTTGCGCAGGGTGGTCATGGTCAGCTGCTCGACCGCCTGGATGTAGTTGGCGATCTCGTAGGTCGCGGCGATGGGGTCGGTGACCTGGAAGTAGATGACCGTGTCGATCGAGACCACCAGGTTGTCCTCGGTGATCACCGGCTGCGGCGGGAAGCTGACGACCTGCTCGCGCAGGTCGATGAGGTAGCGGACCTTGTCGATGAACGGCACGACGATGTTGAGGCCGGCGGGGAGGGTCTGCTTGTACTTGCCGAACCGCTCGACGATCCCGGCCCGGGCCTGCGGGACGATCCGCACGGTCTTGGCGAGCAGGATGACGACGAACAGGAACAGCAGGACCAGCAGGATCAGCACGATGAGTGCGCCCATCAGTACTCCTTCAGTTCTGTCAGGACTCGAGAGTCGGTACAGGATGGACGTACGCCGTGGCTCCGCGGATCTCCAGGACCTCGACGGTGTGGCCCGGCTCGATCGCCAGGGTCTCGTCGTAGGGCTTCGCGGACCAGATCTCGCCGCCCAGCTTGATGCGGCCGGCCTCCAGGCCGGTGATGCGCTCGGTGACCATGGCCTGCTGGCCGACCAGCTTGCCGTGGCCCAGCGACAGCTCTGGCCCGGAGTGCAGGCGCTTGACCAGCGCGGGCCGCACCAGGGCCAGGCAGGCGACCGAGGCGACCGCCGCGGCGATGGCCGAGACGGCGAAGCCGGCGCCGAGGGAGACGAGCATGCCCACGAGCGCGCCGGCCGCCAGCATCAGCAGGATGAGGTCCATGCTGGCCAGCTCGGCCACGCCGAGCATGATCGCGATGCCCAGCCACACGGCCGCGAGGTGCTCACCGAGCCAGTCCATGGCCGGGACCCTAGTGGATGCTCGTGCGCCGTTGGCGGCGCCGAGCAGACCAGCGGCCGGCCGCGTGCTGGAGCAGCAGCGGCATGCCGAAGGTGTGGGACAGGTTCTCCTCGGTCAGCACGTCGTCCAGCAGGCCGGCCGCCACCACCGCTCCGTCGCGCAGCAGCAGGGCGTGGCTGAACCCCGGGGGGATCTCCTCGACGTGGTGGCTGACCAGGACGGTGGCCGGCGAGTCGGCGTCCATGGCCAGCACGCTCAGCGTCGAGACCAGGTCCTCACGCCCGCCGAGGTCCAGGCCGGCGGCCGGCTCGTCGAGCAGCAGCAGCTCCGGGTCGCTCATCAGGGCCCGGGCGATCTGGACCCGCTTGCGCTCCCCCTCGCTGAGGGTCCCGAAGGTGCGGTCCGCCAGGTGCTCCACGCCCAGCTCCTCGAGCAGCTCCGCGGCCCGGTCGTGGTCGAGGGTGTCGTACTCCTCGCGCCAGCGGCCCACCACGCCGTACGACGCGGAGACGACCACGTCGCGCACGCTCTCCCCGCGCGGGATGCGCTCGGCGAGGGCCGCGCTGGTCAGCCCGATGCGAGGACGCAGCTCGAAGACGTCCACCGTGCCGAGCACCTCCTCGAGGATCCCGGCGACCCCGGTCGTGGGGTGCAGCTGGGCCGAGGCGACCTGCAGCAGCGTGGTCTTGCCGGCCCCGTTGGGTCCGAGGACCACCCAGCGCTCGTCCTCCTCGACGGTCCAGTCCACCTCGTCCAGGAGCGTGGCCCTGCCCTTGCGCACCGTGACACCGGCGAACTCGAGGACGGCGGCCATGACGGCAACCCTACTGACCAGACCCGGCCGTTCCCGGCGTAACCTCGCCCGGCGTGACCGACTACCCGAGCCCGCTGCCGGCCTCGGTGCGCCTGGCGTGGTGGGGCACCGCCTGGCTGCGCGGGCACGTGGTGGCCGACCTGCTCATCGACGCCGTGGTCGACCAGGACGCGACGCACCTGGTCCGCCACCTCGACGACGAGGCCGAGCCGCTGGTCACCGGACTGGGGCGGCTGCGCGCCGCGGGTGCGGACGCCTTCGGAGCGGCGCTCCCGGCCGAGGGCGACCCGGTCGGGCTGGGCGGGCCGGGGGAGTTCAACGCCGCTGCGCTGGAGGTCGGCGAGGCGGTGGTGGCCGTCGACGCGGCCGGGTTCGTCCTTCGCGGGCTGGTGCCGGAGCGGGTCGGCGCGGCGGTGACCTGGAGGGTCCTCGCGGCCGACCGGCGCCAGCTGCCCGACGTCGGCGAGGCGGACCGGGGGCTGCGCTCGGCGCTCCCCGAGGCGGCCGACGAGCTGGCCCGCCTGGAGGTGGCGCGCTGGCGGCCGGAGGTGGCCGACCGCCTGATGGACCTGCGGCACCGTCCTCCCCTGCTCGCACCGCCCGGGGTCCCGCCGCGCTGCGTCGAGCTGGCCGCGCGGGGGCTGCAGGCGCTGGAGATCGTGGAGCTCGGCCTGGCCGACGACGGCGGTGCGCTGACCGCGATGGAGGCGCAGGCCCGCCGCGCCGCGCTGCTGCCGCTGGGGCGCGCCGCCCGCCGGGCCCTGGTGGCGGCCGCCTCTCCCGAGGTCTGGCCACCGGACTGACCGACTAGCCGTCGGAGGGCTGGTAGACGCCGAGCCGGTTGCCGTCCGGGTCGGTGAAGAGGAACCGGCGACCGCCCGGGTACGCGTACGGCGGGTCGACCAGGGAGCCGCCCGCAGCCTCGACGGCGGCGGCGCTGGCGTCGACGTCCTCAGAGAAGACCAGGGCCACGACCCCGCCCGGGCCGGCGCCTCCTCCCGCGGCCAGGCCGCCGACCTCGCCGTCACCGTCGGCGGCCTGGATGCCGGCGTAGTCGGGGCCGTAGTCGTTGAAGCGCCAGCCGAAGGCCTGGGCGTAGAACTCGCGGGCCCGGGCCAGGTCGCTCACGCTGATCTCGACGTAGCTCAGGGCGTGGTGTGACTCCTTCACGGCGTACCTCTCTGTGGGTGGGGTGCGACGGCCTCGGTCCAGACCTCGACGAGGTCGGTGAGCCGTCCGGCCGGGTCGGCCGAGGCGAAGGTGGCGACGTGGTAGGTGGCCCCGTCGAGGACGGTGCGCGCGCGGAGCACGCCGCGGGCGCCCCCGTCGACGACCTCGTCGCGGTGGAAGGCCCAGTCGCCCGGGTAGGTGCGGTTGAACTCGACGAACGCGTCGGCCCCGAGCCGCTCGCCGGTGTGCACCAGGGTGACGGTGGCCTCGTCGGCGAGCACGCCGCGCAGACCGGCCCAGTCGTGTGCGGCGATGGCCGCCGCGTAGGCGTCCAGGGCCCGGCCCGCCGTGCGCTCCTCGCTCATGCCCCCACCATGGACCAGACCGCCGACAGCGCGGTCGCGGCGATACCGTGGCCCGCGATGAACGACCATCGGGGCCCGCGACCGGAGACGCTGCTCATCACGCTCACCGGCAAGGACCGGCCGGGTGTCACGTCGAGCATCTTCGCCACGCTGTCCCGGGCCGGTGTCGAGGTCGTCGACATCGAGCAGATCGTGCTCCGCCGGCGGCTGATCCTCGGCGTCCTGGTCACGATCCCCCGGGACTGGAAGAAGCTGAAGGAGGCCGTCGAGGCCACCGCCCGCGACCTGGGCATGAATGTCGAGATCGACCGCGGCACCGGTGACAACCGGGTCCGCCGGGGCGGCCGCTCGCACGTCACCGTCATCGGGACCCCGCTCAAGGCCTCCCAGATGGGCGCCATCGCCGGGCGGATCGCCGACAGCGGCGCCAACATCGACCGGATCGAGCGGATGGCGCGCTACCCGGTCACCGCCATCGACCTGCACGTCTCGGGCATCGACACCGAGACCCTCCGCGCCACGCTGGCCGCCGAGGCGGCCCAGCAGGGTGTCGACGTCGCCGTCCAGCCAGCCGACCTGCAGCGCCGCGGCATGCGCCTGATCGTGATGGACGTCGACTCCACCCTGATCCAGGGCGAGGTGATCGAGATGCTGGCCGAGCACGCCGGCTTCCGCGAGCAGGTCGCCGAGGTGACGGAGGCGGCGATGCGCGGCGAGCTCGACTTCGAGCAGTCGCTGCGGGAGCGGGTCCGGCTGCTCGAGGGCGTGGACGCCTCGGCGTTCGACGACGTCTACCGGTCCATCGTGCTCACCCCGGGAGCGCGGACGCTGGTCCGGATCCTGCGCCGCCTCGGCTACCGGTTCGCCCTGGTCTCCGGTGGCTTCAGCCAGATCACCGAGCGGCTCGCCGACGACCTCGGCATCCACTTCTCGCGGGCCAACGAGCTCGAGGTGGTCGACGGCAAGCTGACCGGCCGGATCCTCGGCGACGTGGTGGACCGCGCCGGCAAGGCCCGCGCCCTGCGGGAGTTCGCCGCCGAGCTCGGGCTCACCGAGGCCTCGGTCATCGCCATCGGCGACGGGGCCAACGACCTCGACATGCTGAACGCCGCCGGCCTGGGCATCGCCTACAACGCCAAGCCGATCGTCCAGGACGCCGCCGACACCGCGGTGAACGTCCCCTACCTCGACACGATCCTCTACCTCCTCGGGATCTCGCGGGAGGAGATCGAGGCCGCCGACGCCGCCGAGGGCATCGTCACGCCGGCCCCTCCGGTCTGACGACTCGGTGGCTACCGTTCCCGATTCGTCTGTGGATCGACCGGCTTTCCGCCGCTTGTCATGTGTCAGCGGATCGTGGACACGATGTGTCGGGTCATCGTGAACA
>CAZEPK010000234.1:0-8158 GCA_964514085.1 uncultured Nocardioides sp. | reverse complement strand
GTTGTCGACCCAGAGCGCCTCGTACTCGATCCCGGCCAGCGAGACCACCGACCCGAACGGGTCCAGCGCCTGCACGTCGGAGGTCTGGCGCTGGGTGTAGAGGTCCGCCGGCAGGATGCTGTCGAGGTTCTGGGTGATGACGTCGCCCGCTGCGACGGACGGGTCATCGGCGTAGCTGAAGGCAAACGCGAAGTTGCCGTTGCCGTCCTGCAGGTAGACCTGGCTGTCGTTGGAGTTGTAGACCTCCCAGCCCGGCGGGACGTAGACCTGCACGTCGGTGTCCGGGATCCGGGCGCCGGTGCCGCCGGTGGTCGTGCCGCCGTCGGACGGCGACCCGCTCGGGGTGTCCTCCGGGCTGTCGGTGAACCCGCCCGAGCCCGGCGAGACGCTGCCGACGCTGCTCGGCGACGAGGTCGCGTCCGAGCCCGGCAGCCGCGAGGTGGCCGAGGACCGGGCGGCGTGGCCGCGGGGCGCGGAGTTGCCGGGGCCGCCGAGGGACTGCGGGGTCAGCCGGGTGCCGCCGTCGCCTCCGGGCTGGATCACGTGGTCCTTGTCGACCGGGTCGGGGTCGAAAGCCACGCCGGCGATGCCGCCGAGCGCGCCCACCGCCACGGTGGCCGCGGTGATGAGCCCGATCACCTTGAGCCGGCTGCTGTTGAAGTACTCCTCCGACGACTTCACGGGAGGGGTCACCTGGGGCGTGCTCATGCCTCACCGTCCTGGACGTCGCGCTCGGCGTGGGGCAGGGCGGGCGTGCCGGGTGGTGCCGCACCCACGGCGACCGGGACGGCGCCGACCCCGCCCATGGCCACCTTGGCCTGGCGCGAGGTGGAGCGGACGGACGTGCCGCAGACGATGCAGAACGACGCGTTGGCGAGCAGCATGTTCTCGCACTCGGGGCAGAAGGTCTCGACGAACGTCGAGCGACGGTCCTCCGAGCCGTCACCCTTGGCCGCTGCCTCCACGGCGGCCTCGAGCAGCGCGGCCTGCAGCATCATCCGGATCTTGATCACCAGCGCGACCAGGATCGCGAAGCCCCAGACCAGGCCCAGGGCGTTGCCGAACGGCAGGTACGCCGCCAGCCGGACCCCGAGCCAGTAGAGGACGTTGGCACCGACCGCCAGGCCGAAGTTCGCGAAGTACGCCGGGGTGAAGCCGTCGTAGCCCTCGCCCTTCCCGGAGAACGCCGCGACCGCGATGCCGGTGGCCGTGCCGTAGATGAGCGACTTGACCACCATCACGTTGACCACCACCACCAGCCAGGTGGCGATGCCCTGCTCGGTGCGGAAGTCCTGGGCGGTGAACACCGAGCGGTAGACCACGATCGTCTCGAAGGCGGCGTACGCCGTGCCCGCGGCCACGCCGAAGGTGAGCCCGTCGATCATGTCGTCGAACTGCGGGCGAGCCGCCAGCAGCACCGCGAACAGGTTCTTGGCGACCTCGGCCACCACCGGCAGCAGCACCGCGAAGAGCAGCAGGGCCGGGACCGACATCGAGCCGATGCCGCCGCGGGCGCGGCTGCCGCCCGCGAAGCTGGCCCACTGGGAGTCGAAGACCCAGTCGAAGAAGAACAGCGAGACCAGGACCGCCAGGGCGCCGGTGGCGATGAAGAGGCCGACCACGACCGGGGCCGGCGCCTCCTCCCACAGGTTCACGTCGTCGATGTAGACGAGGTAGGCCAGCGGCACCAGGAAGGCGGCCGCGGCGATCGCGATGGGGAGCAGCCCCAGGGCCGTCGCGCCCAGGATCAGCACCCCCGAGAGGATCATGGCCCAGCGGTAGTTGTCGGCCGAGCGGCGCGAGGTGTGCGGCATCACCGTCGAGATCAGGGCGAACTGCGTCACGCCCTCGGCGGACTGCACGGCGTAGGAGCCGGACCGCTTGGCGTCACCCCCTCGCAGCGAGGTGCCGCAGCGGTGGCAGAAGGACGCCACCTCCGGGTTGTCGGACGAACACGTAGGACACGCCACGTGCACCACTCCTCAGCTCTGTGACCGGGTCTTCCAAGGGCAGGCCAGTACGCCGCGACGGACGCACTGCGGGGCATGGTGCCAGTTCTGGGCCCCGATATGGAGGTCCCTCGAGGAACAGATCGGACTATCTTGCGAGTGCCCGGACGGGTCATTGACGCAGGCACGGTCGCGCCCCGACCATCGCGTAGCCATGATGACGACCCGCCCGCGACGCCTGCGCGGACCCCGGGCGGCGCGCCGGTGGTGGGTGGCACCGCTGGTCGGAGCGGTCGGCGTCCTGGCCACCGGCTGCCAGACCACCATCGAGGGCGGCGGCGAGGGCCGGCCGCCGACGGTTCTGGTGGTGTCGGACGCCTGGGTGCGCGCGCACCAGGACGACGGCGCCGCGACGGCGCGGATCCGCTCGCTGCGCGCGGCGATCGAGCGCCTGCGCACCGAGACCGGCACCGGCTTCACCGGCCGGCAGGACGACGTGACGGGCTACCTGGCCGAGCTGACCGGCGGCAGCTGGGCCGGCTCGCCCGCCGGCTTCCTCGCCGCCTACGGACCCCCGCTCCTCGGCGTGGACCAGGCCAGCCTCCGCCTCGACGACGTCGACACCCAGACCGTCCCGGGCGTGACCACGACCAGGGCCGGCCAGGCGCTGGGCCAGGTGCCGGTGCTCGACGCGCTGCTGGTCCTCTCCGGCCGCGGCGACCCCGCCAGCACGGACAGCCAGCGCGTGACCGGCGTGCGCGGCCGGGTCTTCCCGGGGCTGACGGTGAGCACCACCCCGACCGTGGCCGTCGAGGACGCCGCCCGCACCGCGGTCGAGGCCTCCGGCGGGACCACCGACGGGACCGGCCGCCTGGTGGTGCTGCCCACCGGCACCGGCGTGCTGGCCTGGGAGCTCCTCGTCCTCGGCGCGACGCCCGGCGACACCTCGGCGGGCCGCTACTACGTCGACGCGCACACCGGCGACCTGGCCGACGTCCGCCCGGTCTCCACCGAGGTGCTCCCCCCGACCCCCACCCTGGGACTGGGCCTCGGCCTGCGGGCCGGCGCCGCCCCCGACCCGGCCAGCGTCGAGGTGACCGGCACCGACCCGCTCGGCCGCCGGCTCACGGCGTACGGCGTGCAGAAGGGCCGCAAGGTCGAGCTCACCGACACCACCACCCGGGCCTGGGACGCGGCCGAGCGCACAGGTGCGGTGCAGACCTTCGACGCCTCGGCCCTCAAGGACGAGTCGGGCCTGCCCGGGACGCTGGTGACCAGCCGCAGCACGACGGTCGGCGACGCCGAGGCCATCGCGGCCCAGGCCTACAGCCACCGGATCGTCGACTACTACGAGTCGCTGGGCCGCGACTCGTGGGACGACGAGGGCGGTGCGCTGGTGAGCTCCGTGCACTTCGGGCCGGACGGCTACTGCAACGCGATGTTCGCGAGCTTCCTGCCCCAGCCGCAGATGGTCTACGGCAAGCCGTGCACCCAGCAGGGCACCACCTTCACCAAGACCTTCGTGGAGCCCGACATCGCCGCCCACGAGGTGACCCACGGCGTCACCGCCACCACCGCCGGCCTCCTCTACACCGGGCAGTCGGGTGCCCTCAACGAGAGCTTCTCCGACTACTTCGGCAACGTCATCGGCAACCTCATCCACGGCGACGACAGCGTGGCCGTGGGCGAGGATGCGTGCGTCGACGTCCCGCAGAGCCAGCTGTGCGTGGCCAACCCCGACGGCACCACGTCGTTCCGCTACCTGCTCAACGGCAGCGACTTCGACGACTACCTGCGGATCCTCACGCCGGGCGAGCGGCTGCTCCTGCTGGTCGGCTACAAGCAGGACTACGGCGGCGTGCACTACAACTCCGCCATCTGGAACAACGCGCTCTGGAGCATCCGCAGCCGGCTGGCCCAGATCGACGGCACCGACGGCACCAGCTCGCCGCTGGCCCAGCAGTTCGACCGGGCCGTCTACGGCGCGCTGGCCACCCGGCTCACGCCCACCAGCAGCTTCGTCGACGCGCGCGCCGGGGTGGAGCAGGTGATCATCGACTCGGGGTTGGACCCGGTGGTGCTGCGCACCGCCCGCGAGGTCTTCGACGCCGAGAAGATCTGCACCGGCTGCCCGACGGCGAGCGAGCTGGCCGGCGACGCCGTCAGCACCTCCTCGCAGACCCAGCTGCACCCGTCGATCTCCGGCGATCGGGTGGTCTGGCTCGACCTCAGCTCGACCAGCGACTTCGCCGGCTACGCCGCCGCCACCTCCCTCGGCGGCTCCGCCGGACCGACGCTCTCCTCCTCCGCCGATGCGCTGGAGGTGGCCTTCGCCGGCGACGCCGTGGTGGCGCTCGACCTGCGCGGGCGGGTGACCCGCACCGACGGCTCGGGCAGCACCGTGCTCGAGACCGTCCCGCCGGCCGGCACGCTGGCGGCCGGCTTCTCCGGCTCCGACCAGGGTGCCGCCTGGCTCAGCCGCGGCGACACGGTGTCCTACGTCGACGCCGACGGCCGGCTCTCCTCGGCCGACGTGGCCGGGCTGGGTGGGGACACCATCACCACCATCGCGGCCGGGGGCGGCGCGGTCGCGATCGGCACCGACCAGGGCCGGGTCTTCTCCTGGACCCCCGGCGGCGGGGAGCCGCGCGAGGTGGGCCGGCTCGCGGGCGCGGTGCTCAGCGCGGCGACGTACGGCGGCCCGGTCTTCGCCATCGACGACACCCACCGCTCCGCGCTCTTCACCGCCGACGGGCAGACGCTCCAGGTCAGCCAGAACGCCACGCCGTTCGGCGCCACGATGTCGGAGGAGTACGTCGTGTGGGCCGAGGCCACCGCGCGCATCCAGACGCCGGTGGTGCCCGGCGGCACCTCGCCGTACCCCGAGACCGACCTGTACCTCCTCTCGCTCGGCAGCGGGAAGATCTACGACCTGCACCCGGCGCCCGCGCAGCAGGGCTTCCCGTCCATCTCCGGGCGGCAGCTGGTCTGGCAGGACGCCACCTACGGCGGTGACGACGTGTTCACCGCGGCCATCCCTGGAGGACTCTGACCATGCGTCGACACCGAGCCTGGCTCGCCCCGCTCGCGGCGGTGGTGGCCCTGGTGGCCAGCGGGTGCAGCACCCACCTCGACGGGGCGGGCGATGGCGGCTCCGCCACGCAGCCGGTCACGCTGGTGGTGTCCGACACCTGGGTCCGTGACCACCAGGCCGACCCGGGTGGCGGGGCGGCGGCCGGGGGCTCCGACGTCCGGTCCCGGCTGGCCGGGCTGCAGAAGGCGGTCGACCGGCTGCGCCAGGAGACCGGGACGGGGTGGGTCGGCCGCCAGGACGACGTCACCGGCTACCTCTCCGAGCTCAGCGGCGGCTCGTGGCCGGGCACGCCGACGGCGTTCGCGGACGTCTACGGGCCCGACCTCTTCGGGATCGACTCCTCCGTGCTGAGCCTGGGCGAGCCGGACGCGGTGACGGTGCGCGGGATCACCACGACCAAGGCCACGCAGCAGGTGGCCGACGTGCTGGTGCAGGACGCGAGCCTGGTCTTCGTGGAGCGCGGCGGTCGGGTGACCGGAGTGCGCGGGCGCGTCTTCCCCGGGCTCACCGTGCTCACCGACGCCCGGCTGCCCGCCGACCAGGCCCGCGCCGTGGCCGAGCAGGCCTCCGGAGGCGCCGCGCAGGCGCCGCCGTCGCTGGTGGTGCTGCCCCGCGGCGCCGGCGTGCTGGCCTGGCTGGTGCCGGTGGCCGTGACCAGCGACCCCACCGCCCCGCTCGCGGCCGCGAACTACTACATCGACGCCGTCACCGGCGACATCCTCAGCGTCGAGCAGGTCACCGGCGAGGGCCGGGTGGCGCTGCCGTTCGCGGCCTCCGCGGCGGCGTACCTCGACCGGGTGCACCTGTCCGGGGGCGAAAGTCTCAGACGTTCCGGACCTCGGACCGGCGCGCCGGCGTCGAGAACGTCTGAGACTTCCGCGCCGGACCCGGGCTCGGTGGAGGTCACCGGCCCCAACCCGATCGGCGGGACGCTCACCGGCCACGGCGTCCAGACCGCCAAGGGCGTCGAGCTGCTCGACACCACCACGCCCTCGTGGGACCAGCAGGGCAGCCGGGGCGGCATCTCGACGTACGACGCCTCGCGGGTCACCAGCAGCGCGCAGCTGCCCGGCAAGCTCGTGACGAGCAAGGACACCACCATCCGCGACGCCGAGGCGATGGCCGCCCAGGCGCTGAGCCGCGACGTCTACGACTACTACGCGAGCCTGGGCCGCGACTCGTGGGACGGCGAGGGCGGCTCGATGGTCTCCTCGGTGCACTACGGGCCCTCGGACTTCTGCAACTCCTTCTTCACCAGCAGCCTGCGCCAGCCCCAGATGGTCTACGGCAACCCGTGCACCACCGACCAGGGCGTGGCCGAGGTGACCGAGGTCGAGATCGACACCGCGGGTCACGAGATCACCCACGGCGTCACCGCGACCTCGGCGGGGCTGAAGTACACCGGCCAGTCCGGCGCGCTCAACGAGAGCTTCTCCGACTACTTCGGCAACGTGATCGGCAACCGGGTCAAGGACACCGACAGCGTCGCGATCTTCGAGGGCGGCTGCACCGGCTACACCGAGGAGACCTACTTCTGCATCCGCAACCCGGACGGCAGCCTGTCGCTGCGCTACATGCTCAACGGCAACGACTTCGACGACTACCTGCGGGCCCTCGACCCGGGCTACCGGCTCAAGCTGCTCGGCTTCAGCAGCCAGGACCAGGGCGGCGTGCACTACAACTCCGCCATCTGGAACAACGCGCTCTGGAAGATCCGGGTCACGCTGGCCAAGATCGACGGCCAGCCGGGCAACGACTCCCCCAACGCGCAGGCCTTCGACAAGGTCGTCTACGCCGCGCTGACCACCCGGCTCGGCCCGACCGCCGGCTTCCTCGACGCCCGCGCCGCGATCGAGCAGGTCATCGTGGACTCGCGGCTGGACCCCGTGGTGCTGCGCACGGCGCGCGAGGTCTTCGACGCCGAGAAGATCTGCGCCGGCTGCCCCGACACCGGCGAGCTGGCCGGCGACACCGTCTCCGCCTCGCCGTCCACGCAGCTGCACCCGGTGGTGAGCCGCGACAGCGTGGCCTGGCTCGACGTGAGCGGCGACGGCGACAACTTCGGCTTCCTGGCCTCCACCCGGGTCGGCGGCGCCGGCACCAGCCTGGGCGGCAGCTCGGACGTGGCCGACGTCGGCTTCGGCGGCGACGCCCTCCTGACCCTCGACCTCAACGGCAACGTCAACCGGTACGCCGCGGACGGGTCGGCCACCGTCCTCGACCAGGTGTCCTTCCAGCCGGCCGTCGCGGCCGGCCTGGCCGGGTCGGACTCCGGCGCCGCCTGGGTCGGCACCGGCGACACGGTCCACCACGTCGACGCCGCCGGCCA
This sequence comes from uncultured Nocardioides sp., assembly GCA_964514085.1. GTDB lineage: Bacteria > Actinomycetota > Actinomycetes > Propionibacteriales > Nocardioidaceae > Nocardioides. The sequence continues at coordinate 786 of CAZEPK010000234.1, read as the reverse complement.
GGTCTCGCAGACCAAGGTCGCCGGGCTGGGCGGCGACTCGATCACCGGCCTGGGGACCGGCGCGGGCACGGTCGGCATCGGCACCGACGGCGGCAAGGTCCTGGTCTGGCAGCCGGGCGGCCAGGTCAGCCAGATCGGCCGGCTCGACGGCGCGGTCATCTCCGTGGCGGCGTCCGGCTCCAGCGTGGTGGCCGTCGACGACAGCGGCACCGCGGAGCTGTTCACCGCCGCCGGCCAGAGCTTCCAGCTCAGCGGCGCCGCCTCGCCGTTCGGCGTGACCATGAACGACCGCTACGTGGTGTGGGCCGAGGAGAAGGGCGCGCTCACCGCCGGGGTGGCCGGCGGGCGCTCGCCGTTCCCCGACACCGACCTCTACCTGGCCTCGCTGGCCACCGGCAAGGTCTACGACCTGGTGCCCGAGGGCGGCCAGCAGGGCTTCCCGTCCCTCTCCGGCGACCGGCTGGTGTGGCAGGACGCGGCGTTCGGCGGCGACGACGTGCTGACCGCGACGATCCCCGACGGGCTCTAGGGCTGGCAGGTCGGGCGATGGGACGCGCTCGGAGGGTCGCGGCGTGGGTGCCTGCCCTGGTGCTGGTGCCCGCCCTGGCGGTGGCTGGCGTGCAGGTGGTGACGCCCGACGACGACGTCGCTGCGATGCGTGCGCAGCAGCCCCTCGACCTCGGGACGACCTGGATCTACGAGGTGCAGGACCACGGCGAGGACTCGGGCACGCGCACCAGCCAGGTGACCGGCTCCGCGAAGCTCATCAACATCTCCACCGGCCGC
>CAZEPK010000233.1:0-8227 GCA_964514085.1 uncultured Nocardioides sp. | reverse complement strand
GACGGCGCCCACTCGGTCCTGCGCTCCCACCTCGGGCTGCCGCAGGGCCGCCGCGCCATTGCGATCCGCGGCTACGCGCCCACGCCGCCGGACCGGCGCGGCACCCAGATCATCCGGTACGGCGAGCGCCGCCAGCCGGCGTACGCCTGGGCGTTCGACCGCGGGGACGGCCTGTCCAACGTCGGGTACGGCGAGCTCCTGCCGCCCCGAGGTGAGACCCCGCCCTCGCGGGCGCTGCTGCTCGACCAGCTCGAGGAGCTGCTGCCCGGCTACGAGGGCGGCCAGTGGAAGGGCCACCACCTGCCGCTGTCCGGCTGGCGCTGGGACCAGCCCGACGGCCGGGTGCTGCTGGCCGGTGACGCCGCCGGGCTGATCAACCCCATGACCGGTGAGGGCATCTACTACGCGATCGCCACCGGCATCTCCGCCGGGCGGTCGGCGGTGCGGTCGCTGCGCGACGGCGGCGACCCCGGCGCCCTGCACCGGGCGGCCGTGCGGGCCCAGCTGGGGCGCCACCTCAAGCACACCTTCGTGGCCTCGCGCCTGGCCGAGCACCCGCTGATCGTGGACGGAGGCATCCGCGTGGCCGGTCGGGACCGAAGAGTCTTCGACGAGATGGTCGAGCTCGGGCTCGGTGACGGACGGATCTCGGGTCGTCTCGTCCGCGGACTGGTTACCGGGCTCGGACGCAAGGCCGTCGCCAAGGTCAGGGGAACAACATGACGCAGCTGCTCACCGTCCGGGGTGCCCTGCCGGCGCACCGCCACTCCCAGGCCGAGATCACCGACGCCTTCGCCGGGGTGATCGCGCAGGCCGGCGGGCTCGACGAGCGGCTGCTGCGCCGCTTCCACGCCAACGCCGGGGTGGACTTCCGCCACACCGTCCTCCCGCTCGACGCGTACGGCGCCCTCGAGGGCTTCACCGAGGCCAACGACCACTTCATCGAGCACGCCGTCGAGCTCGGCGCCCGGGCGCTGCAGGACGCCCTCAAGGCCGCGGACCTGACGCCGACCGACGTCGACCTCATCATCTCGGCCACGGTGACCGGCCTGGCCGTCCCGTCCCTCGACGCCCGGATCGCGGCCCTGGTGGGGCTGCGGCCCGACGTCAAGCGGGTGCCGCTGGTCGGGCTGGGCTGCGTGGCCGGGGCCGCCGGCATCGCCCGGCTGCACGACTACCTCAGCGGGCACCCCGACCAGGTCGCCGTCCTGGTCGCGGTGGAGCTCTGCTCCCTGACCGTGCAGCGCGACGACGTGTCGGTGCCCAACCTGGTGGCCAGCGGGCTGTTCGGCGACGGCGCCTCCTGCGTGGTCGCCTCCGGCAGCGAGCGGCACGGCTCCCGGCCGGCGCCGGCCCGCGTGCTCGACACCCGCAGCCGCCTCTACCCCGACTCCGAGCGGGTGATGGGCTTCGACGTCGGCTCCACCGGGCTGCGGATCGTCTTGGACGCCGAGGTGCCGAACGTGATCGCGCGCTACGTGCGCGAGGACGTCGACGGCTTCCTGGCCGACCACGGCCTGACCCGCGACGACATCGGGTGGTGGGTCTGCCACCCCGGCGGGCCCAAGGTCATCGACGCCCTGGAGGCCGCGCTGGAGCTCGAGCCCGGGGCGGTCGAGCTGACCCGGCTCTCACTGGCCCGGATCGGCAACCTGTCCTCGGCCTCGGTCCTGCACGTCCTCGAGGACACCCTGCGCGAGCGGCCGCCCGCCCCGGGCAGCCACGGCATGCTGATGGCCATGGGCCCCGGCTTCTGCTCCGAGCTGGTGCTGCTCCGGGCGGACCAGCCGTGACCTCCCTGAGCGCCTTCACCGTGCTCGTGGTGCTGGTCGGGCTCGAGCGGCTGGCCGAGCTGGTGGTCTCCAAGCGCAACGCGGCCTGGTCCTTCGAGCGCGGCGGGGTGGAGTCCGGCTTCTCCCACTACCCGTTCATGGTCGTCCTGCACACCGGGCTGCTCGTCGGTGCGCTGGTCGAGGCCTACGCCCGCGACCCGCACGTCCCCTCGGCGCTGGCCTGGTCGATGCTGCTCGTCGTGGTGCTGAGCCAGGCGCTGCGCTGGTGGTGCATCACCACCCTCGGAGCGCAGTGGAACACCCGGGTGATCGTGGTGCCCGGGCTGGCCCCGGTCCGCCGTGGGCCGTACGCCCTGCTGCCCCACCCCAACTACGTGGCCGTCGTCCTCGAGGGCGTGGCCCTGCCGCTGGTGCACGCCTCCTGGATCACCGCCGTGGTGTTCACGGTGCTCAACGCCGTGCTGCTGACGGTGCGGATCCGGGTGGAGAACACCGCCCTCGCTACCCTGGAGCCCGCCGGTGCGTGACCTGGTGGTGGCCGGCGGCGGACCGGTCGGCCTGGCCACCGCGCTCTACGCCGCCCGCGCCGGCCTCGACGTCGAGGTCCGCGAGCCGCGGCCCGGCCCGGTCGACAAGGCCTGCGGCGAGGGCCTGATGCCGGGCGCCGTCGCCGATCTGGCCGCCCTCGGGGTGGACCCGGACGGCCACCGGATCGCCGGCATCCGCTACCTCGGTGGGGGTCGCGTCGCGGACGCGCCGTTCCGCCACGGCGACGGTCGCGGCGTCCGGCGCACCACGCTGCACCGCGCGCTGAGCGAGGCCGTGGCCGAGGCCGGCATCAAGATCGTGGAGCGCGCGGTCGGGGAGGTCGAGCACCGCGACGGCCACGTCCTGGTCGACGAGGAGCCCGTCGGGTTCCTCATCGCCGCCGACGGGCTGCACTCGCCGGTCCGGCGGATGCTGGGCCTGGACCGGCCGGCCGACGGCCGTCGCCGCTTCGGCCTCCGCGTGCACGTGGAGATGGCGCCCTGGACGCCGTACGTCGAGGTGCACTGGGGCGCCCGCTCCGAGGCCTACGTGACACCGGTCGGTGAGGAGCTGATCGGCGTCGCCGTGCTGAGCGAGCAGCAGGTGCCCTTCGACCGGCTGCTGGCCGAGCACCCGCTCCTGAAGGAGCGGCTGGGGCGGCGCCCGCTGTCCCGGACCCGGGGCGCCGGACCGCTGCGCCAGCGCTCGACCGCCCGGACCCAGGGGCGGGTGCTGCTCGTGGGCGACGCCGCCGGCTACGTCGACGCGCTGACCGGCGAGGGCATCGCGCTGGGGCTCGCGCACGCCCGGGCCGCCGTGGACGCGGTGGTGGCCGGTCGCCCGGAGGAGTACGAAGCGACGTACAAGAAGCTCGGCCGCCGCCACGAGCTGCTGACCCAGACGCTGCTGTCCTCCTCGCGGGTGCCGGTGCTGCGGCGCAGCATCGTGCCCCTGGCCTCCCGGCTCCCGCGGGTCTTCGCCGGGGTCGTCGACCAGCTGGCCCGGCCCGCATGAGCGCGCGCACGGAGGAGGTGGTCCTGCTCGACGAGCAGGGCCGCGACATCGGCACCGCCGACAAGGTGGCGGTGCACGGCCCGGACACCCCGCTGCACCTGGCCTTCTCCTGCTACGTCTTCGACGCCGAGGGCCGGCTGCTCGTCACCCAGCGCGCGGTGGCCAAGCCCACCTTCGGCGGGGTGTGGACCAACAGCTGCTGCGGCCACCCGGCGCCCGGTGAGCCGATCGCCGAGGCCGTGCTGCGCCGCACCGGCCAGGAGCTCGGCCTCGAGCTGAGCGACCTCACGCTGCTGCTCCCGGACTTCCGCTACCGCGCCGTGGGCGACAACGGCACGGTCGAGAACGAGAAGTGCCCGGTCTTCCGCGCCACCGCGACCGGTGACCCGCACCCCGACCGCAGCGAGGTCGAGGCCTGGGAGTGGGTCCCCTGGGAGGACTTCCGGTCCGACGTGCAGACCGGCCGCCGCGCGGTGAGCCAGTGGTGCCGCGAGCAGCTGGCGGCCCTGCCGGAGGACCCGCGGTCGGCGCCGGCCGCCGACCCGGCCGGCCTGCCGCCCGCCGCCCGGCCGCCGTCGTAGACCGGACAGGATGACCGGGTGGACCCGACGACGTACGCCGTGATCGCGGCGGCCGTCCTGGTCGGAGCGGTCGTGCAGTCGGCGGTCGGGCTGGGGGTCGGGCTGGTCGCGGCGCCGGTGACGGCGCTCCTGGAGCCCGAGCTGATGCCCGGGGCCCTGCTGATGGTCGCGGCGCTGATGCCCTGCCTGACCCTGGTCGCCGACCACCACGACATCGACTGGCGCGGGCTGGGCTGGTCCCTGCCGGCCCGCCTGCCCGGCACCGTGGTGGGCGTGTGGGTGGTCACCGCCCTGACCGCGCGCGAGCTCGGGATCGCGATCGGCGTCGTGGTGCTGGTCGCCGTGGCGCTGACCTGGCGGGCGGTCCGGGTGCCGGTCAACCGCGCCACCCTCTCGGCGGCCGGCTTCGCCAGCGGCGTCACGGGCACCGCCACGTCGATCGGCGGCCCCCCGATCGCGATCGTCTACCAGCACCGGCCGGCCCAGGAGATCCGCACCACCATGGCCGTCTACTTCCTGGTCGGTGCCGGCATCTCGCTGGTCGCGCTCCTGCTCAGCGGCGACCTCACCCGCGAGCAGGGCGTGGCCTCGCTCGAGCTGCTCCCCTTCCTGGCCGTGGGTGCCCTGCTCGGGGCGCTCGCCCGGCGCTCGGTCCCCGCGCACGTCGTGCGCCCCGCGGTGCTGGTCGTGAGCTCCGCCTCCGCCCTGGTCCTGCTGGTCCGCTCGCTCGTCGGCTGACCGATGAGTCCCACCCCACCGAGGAGTCCCACCGTCATGCCCAAGGTCACCGCCCACCTGTCCATCAGCCTCGACGGCTTCGTCGCCGGGCCGGACCAGACGCTGGAGTCACCCCTCGGCACCGGAGGGCTCCAGCTACACACCTGGCACCTCGGTGAGCCGGACAACGACATGGACCGGGCGATGACCGAGCGGCTCATGGCTCCCCGCGGCGCCTACGTGATGGGCCGCAACATGTACGGCCCGGTCCGCGGCGAGTGGGGCGCGGAGATGTGGCAGGGCTGGTGGGGCGACGAGCCGCCGTACCACGCGCCGGTCTTCGTGCTCACCCACCACGAGCACGACCCGGTGGAGCTGCAGGGCACGACCTTCCACTTCGTGACCAGCTTCGAGGAGGCCATGGAGCGGGCGGTCGAGGCCGCCGGCGACGACACGGTCACGATCGCGGGCGGCGCCAGCGCGGTGCGCCAGGGCCTGGAGGCGGGGGTGGTCGACGAGATCATGCTCAACCACGCGCCGGTCGTGCTCGGCTCCGGCGAGTCGCCGTTCGCCGGTCTCTCGGGCCTGTCGCTGACGCCGCTCGAGGTGCACGCGTCGCCGCACGCCACCCACGTCATCTACTCCACGAGGGACCAGTCAGACACGGCCTAGCCGAACGCGCGCTCCACGTGGCCGAGGAGGTCGGGGTAGCGCCTCAGGTGCGCGCCGCCGTTGAGGTCCATCACCTCACCGGTCAGCCACGCGGCCCGCGAGCAGAACACCACGGCCTCGGCGACCTCCTCGGGGGTGCCGGAGCGCCCCAGCGGGGTGTTGGCCAGGTAGTCGTCCTCGATGCCGTCGATGTCCAGCGCGGGCGCGGTCAGCGGGGTGACCACCAGCCCGGGCGAGACGGCGTTGACCCGGATGCCGCGCGGGCCGAGCTCGAGCGCCGCCACCTCGGTGAGCATGGCCAGGCCCGCCTTGGCCGCGCAGTACGCCGCGAGCCCGCCGCCCGGCTGCCGGGCGTTGAGCGAGGTCAGCGAGGTGATCGAGCCGCCCGGCCCGAGCACCCGCCCGGCGTGCTTGACCACCAGGAAGGCGCCGGTCAGGCAGACGTCGAGCACCCGTCGCCACTCGGCCAGGTCGTGGTCGACCACGGCGGCCAGCGTCGAGGTGCCGGCGCTGTTGACCACCACGTCGACCCGCCCGTGGGAGGCGACCACCCCGTCGAAGAGCGCCGTCACCGCCTCCTCCGAGGTCACGTCGCACACCACGTCGGGCCCCGCACCGAGGTCGGCCACGACCACGTCGCACCCGTCCTGGGCCAGGGCCTCGGCGCAGGCGGCGCCGATCCCCGATGCGCCACCGACCACGACCGCCACTCGCTCCATGCGCCCTCCTCGACCGACCCGCGCCGTACTTGACGCGTGTCAAGTTAGTGCCTAGCGTCCCGCGTGTGCCAGCCCTCAGGAAACCGACGACCGCGCTCATCGGCGCCGGCATCAGCGGGCTCACCGCCGGGAAGATGCTGGGCGACTACGGCGTGCCCTACACCTGCTTCGAGGCCTCCGACCGGGTCGGCGGCAACTGGGCCTTCGGCAACCCCAACGGGCACAGCAGCGCCTACCGCTCGCTGCACATCGACACCAGCAAGCACCGGCTGTCCTTCAAGGACTACCCGATGCCCGAGGAGTTCCCCGACTTCCCGCACCACACCCAGATCAAGGCCTACCTCGACTCCTACGCCGACGCGTTCGGCCTGCGCGAGCGCATCGAGTTCCAGAACGGCGTGGTGCACGCCGCCCCGCAGCCGGGCGGCGGCTGGACGGTCACCGACCAGGCCGGCCAGACCCGCGACTTCGAGCTGCTCGTGGTGGCCAACGGCCACCACTGGGACCCGCGCACGCCGCGGTTTCCCGGCCACTTCACCGGGGAGTCGTTCCACTCCCACCACTACATCGACCCGACCGAGCCGCTGGAGCTGAAGGGCAAGCGGATCCTGGTCGTCGGCCTGGGCAACAGCGCCGCCGACATCGCGGTCGAGCTGTCGAGCAGGGCCCAGCAGAACCAGGTCACGCTCTCCACCCGCTCCAGCGCCTGGATCGTGCCGAAGTACATGTACGGCCTGCCGGCGGACAAGTACTTCGCGACCTCGCCGTACATCCCGCTGGCCTGGCAGCGGAAGCTGATCCAGAAGATGCAGTTCATGACCGGCTCGAACCCCGAGCTCTACGGGCTGCCCAAGCCCAACCACAAGTTCTTCGAGGCGCACCCGACCCAGTCGGTCGAGCTGCCGCTGCGGCTCGGGTCCGGCGACGCGGTTTCCAAGCCCGCCGTCGAGCGGCTCGACGGCGAGACCGTGCACTTCGTGGACGGCACGTCCTCGGGCTTCGACGTGATCGTCTACGCCACCGGCTACAACATCACCTTCCCGTTCTTCGACGAGCAGTTCCTCAGCGCGCCCGGCAACGTGATCCGGCTGTTCAAGCGGATGTTCAAGCCGGGCCTGTCCGACCTGGCGTTCATGGGGTTCGCCCAGGCGGTGCCGACGCTGTTCCCGTTCGTCGAGTCGCAGGCCCGCCTGCTGGCGGCCTACGCGGTGGGCGCCTACGAGCTGCCGGACGTCGCGGAGATGGAGCGGGTCATCGCCGCCGACGAGCAGCTCTACCTCGGCCACGTGACCGACCGCCCGCGGCACACCCAGCAGGTCGACTACTTCGTCTACGAGCACGACCTGCGCACCCGCGAGCTGCCGGCCGGCCGGGCGCGGGCGGCCGCGCGGCGTACGACGGGCGTGCCCGCGTGACCGAGACCTCGGCCGGCGTCGCCCGCGGCGACCGGCGCCGCACCGCGCTGCTGGAGTCGCTCGACCACCACCTGCGCGAGAGCAGCCTCGACTCCATCAACATCGCCGACATCTCGCGGCGCGCGGGGGTGACGCGGTCGGCGTTCTACTTCTACTTCGAGAACAAGGCCTCCGCCGTGGCCGCGCTCATGGAGGAGATGTACGACGAGTCGCTGCTCGCCGCTGACCAGCTGCGCGCCGACGGGAGCCCGGCCGAGAACATCGACGCCATGGTGCGCGGCCTCTTCTCCGCGTGGGACAAGCACGAGCACCTCTTCCGGGCCTCGCTGGACGCCCGCGCCACCAGCGCGACGGTCCGCGAGCTGTGGGACGACGACCGCGAGTCGTTCGTGCCGGTCATCGCCTCCATGATCGAGGCGGAGCGGGCCGCCGGTGCGGCGCCGGCCGGCACCGACGCGACCGCGCTGGCCTCGGTGCTCCTCGAGCTCAACGACCGGATGCTGGAGCGGCTGGCGCTGGGCGGCGCGCTCGAGCGCGAGCAGCTGGTCGAGGCCGTGGTCTCGGTCTGGCTGCACACCATCTACGGCGAGGTGCGGCGATGACGGCGACCACCCACCAGCAGGTCACCTTCGTCTGCGAGGGCGTCGAGCTCGACGGCTGGCACTTCACCGGCACCGGCGACGCCTTCGCGGGGCCGGCGGGCCGGCCCGTCGTGGTGATGGCGCACGGGCTCGGCGGCACCAAGGACTCCGGGCTCGAGCCGTTCGCCGCGGCGCTGGCCGCGGCGG
>CAZEPK010000232.1:0-8294 GCA_964514085.1 uncultured Nocardioides sp. | reverse complement strand
CGACAACGCGAAGTCCCTGGCCGAGGGCTTCCTGACCCGCGGGGCCGACCTGGTCACCGGCGGCACGGACAACCACATCGTGCTGCTCGACGTCTCGTCGTTCGGCCTGACCGGCCGCCAGGCCGAGTCCGCCCTGCTCGACGCAGGCGTGGTCACCAACCGCAACTCGGTCCCGTCGGACCCGAACGGCGCCTGGTACACCTCCGGGGTCCGCCTCGGCACCCCGGCGCTCACCACGCGCGGCTTCGGCCACGACGAGTTCGACACCGTGGCCGAGCTCATCGTGCACGTCCTCCAGAACACCCAGCCGGGCACCACCAAGGACGGCAGGCCCTCCAAGGCCTCCTACGTCCTGGCCGAGGGCGTCGCCGACAAGGTCAAGGACGCCTCCGCCGAGCTCCTCGACAAGCACCCCCTCTACCCGGGCCTGACCCTCACCTGAGTCATTGCCGGTGCCTCGGCACAGGTAGGTGGGGAGGGCGCTCTTTGCACCACAGCGGTGGTTGAGGAGGGCGTTCTGCGCCCGTCTCGAAACCCGGTGACCCGGTGCTGGAACGAACTCGAGTCCCAGCACCGGGTTGCGAGGTTTCGAGACGGTTGCTGCGCAACCTCCTCAACCACCGAGGTGCCTGCGCAGCGCCGACGGTGGCTGAGGTGCGAGGCCGGCCACGGCCGAGCCTCGAAGCCAGGCGAGCCGGTGCTGGGACCCGACCGACGGTGGTTGAGGAGGGCGTCCCGCAAAACCGACGGTGGTTGAGGAGGGCGTTCTGCGCCCGTCTCGAAACCCGGCGAGCCGGTGCTGGGACGCGGGCGAGGACCAGCACCGGCGTACGAGGTTTCGAGACGGTTGCTGCGCAACCTCCTCAACCACCGACGCGCGTGCGCCGCGCCGACGCTGGCTGAGGTGCGAGGCCGGCCGCGGCCGAGCCTCGAAGCCAGGCGACCCGATGCTGGGACCCGCCCGACGGTGGTTGAGGAGGGCGTTCTGCGCCCGTCTCGAAACCCGGTGACCCGGTGCTGGTCCCCTCCCCGCCCCACCACCGGCGTACGAGGTCCCGAGACGGTTGCTGCGCAACCTCCTCAACCACCGCAGTAGGTGTGACGCCGGTCACCCGAATGGGTACATGCCGGGCATGAGCCAGCCCGACACCGACCGGCAGCCGCACCGCGACCGCACGCACTTCCTCTACCTCGCCGTCATCGCCGCGGTGGCGCTCGGCATCCTGGTCGGGCTGGTGTTCCCCGACTTCGCGGTGAAGCTCAAGCCGCTGGGCGAGGGCTTCGTCTCGCTCATCACGATGATGATCCAGCCGGTCATCTTCTGCACGATCGTCATCGGCGTCGGCTCGGTGGCCAGCGCGGCCCGGGTGGGCAAGGTCGGCGGCCTGGCGCTCGGCTACTTCCTGGCCATGTCCACGGTGGCCCTGGCCATCGGGCTGGTCGTCGGCAACCTGATCAAGCCGGGCGAGGGGCTGGACCTGGACGACGCGGCGCGGTCGGCCGGCCAGGCCGCGGCGGAGGAGGGGCACGGCAGCACCACCGACTTCCTGCTCGGGATCATCCCCGACTCGCTCTTCTCCTCCCTGACCAGCGGCGAGGTGCTGCAGACGCTGCTGGTGGCGCTGCTCGTCGGCTTCGCGCTCCAGCGGATGGGGGAGACCGGCCGGCCGGTGCTCCGGGTGATCGAGGTGCTGCAGCGCCTGGTCTTCCGGGTGCTCGCGATGATCATGTGGGCCGCGCCCATCGGGGCCTTCGGCGCCATCGCTGCGGTGGTCGGCGAGACCGGGTTCGACGCCCTCAAGAGCCTGGCCGTCCTGATGCTCGCCTTCTACCTCACCTGCGCGATCTTCGTGTTCCTGGTGCTCGGCACAATCCTCAAGCTCGCCACCGGGGTGAACCTGTTCTCCCTGCTGCGCTACCTCGCGCGCGAGTTCCTGCTGATCCTCTCCACCTCCTCCTCGGAGTCGGCGCTGCCGCGGCTGATCGCCAAGATGGAGCACGCCGGCGTGGAGAAGACCACCGTCGGCGTCGTGGTGCCGACCGGCTACTCCTTCAACCTCGACGGCACGGCCATCTACCTCACCATGGCCTCGCTCTTCATCGCCGAGGCCCTCGGTGACCCGCTCTCGATCGGCGAGCAGATCTCGCTGCTGGTGTTCATGGTCATCGCGTCCAAGGGCGCCGCCGGCGTCACCGGCGCGGGGCTGGCCACGTTGGCCGGCGGGCTGAGCTCGCACCGGCCCGAGCTGGTCGACGGCGTCGGGATCATCGTGGGGATCGACCGGTTCATGTCCGAGGCCCGCGCTCTGACCAACTTCGCCGGCAACTCCGTGGCCACGGTCCTGGTCGGCCACTGGACCGGCAGCCTGGACCGCGAGCGGTTCGACCGGGTCCTGGCCGGGGAGCTGCCCTTCGACGAGACCGACTACGTCGACGAGGACCGCGAGCCGGCGGTGGCGGAGGTCAGTCCAGCAACGCCCTGAGCTGCTCGGCCCAGTGGGTCGAGCAGACGTCCGCGTGGTTCTCGCCCGGGTGGACGGTGAGCTCGGCGCGGGGGAGGCGCTCGGCGTACCACCGACCGTGCGTACTCGGGACCATCACGTCCTCGGCGCCGTACCAGAGGTACACCGGCGCGGTGACGTCGCGCGGGTCGACGTCCCAGGTGCCGCCCCAAGCCAGGTTGTCGAAGGCCAGCCCGTCCAGGCGGGCGCTGACCTCCCGGAGGTTGGCCGTCCACACCGGCCGGGTGCCGTAGTCGTCGGGTGAGATCGGGCTGCCCGCGAAGAACGCGTCGACCCGGGCGTGGTCGTCTAGGGCGGCCAGGCCGCCGAGCTGGTCGGCGATGAGCGTCCGGTAGCCGGCCCACGCGCCGTCCACGTCGCCCGCGTCGAGCAGCGCCAGCAGGGCCCGCTCCTGCGCGTCGTCCTCGGTGGGCTCGGCCAGCAGCCGCCACGGCCCGGTGCCGGCGGCCAGGCCGACGGCCCGGACCCGCTCGGGGTCGGCGATCGCCGTCGCGACGGCGAACGGCCCTCCGCCCGAGGCGCCGAGCACGGCGTACTCCTCGAGCCCGAGCATGCGGGCGAGCTCCGCGGTGTCGGCCCCCGTGGCGCGCAGGCTGGGCGCGCCCGGCGGGAGCGTCGAGCCGCCGTAGCCCGGCCGGCTGAGGGACACGAGCCGTACGCCGTGCGCCAGCGCCGCCTCGTGGCCCTCCCGCCCCATCACCCGGGTGGACGGCGAGCCGGGGTGGAGCAGTACGGCGCGGCCCTGCGGGTCGCCGCCGTCCCACACCTCGACGGTCCGGCCGTCGGCGAGCACGAGGCTGGAGTCCCGGCCCGCATCCATCATGGTCGGAACCTAGACCTCCTCGGCCCTCAGGCGGGGTCCGTGGCCTCCAACAGGTCCAGCGCGTAGCGGGCCAGCTCGGCCCGGTCGGCCGCCACCCGCTGCGTCTCCTCGTCGAGCGGGCGCTCGAACAGGTCGAAGGGCAGGGCCGACAGGCCCGTCATCAGCATCAGGCAGATCGCGTGCGCGCGGCGCACCACGGCCTCGGGCAGGTCGCAGCCCTCGTCGCGCAGCCCGGCCACGTAGGCGGTCAGGATGGCCTCGTCGAGCTCCGCCAGGCCGGTGGCGCTGCGCCGGCCGATCTGGACGTCGCCGACCAGGAGCTGGGTCAGGTCGAAGCCGACCGGCGCGGCACCCCAGAAGCCGAAGTCGATCATCACCAGGTCGTCGTCCTCGGCGTCGGCCAGCAGGTTGTTGGGGCAGGCGTCACCGTGGCTGAGCCGGTAGGGCAGCGCGTCGCCCTCGGCCGCGAGCTCCCTCGACCGGGCGGCCACGGCGCGCAGCCGCTCGCGCAGGCCGGCGTCGAAGGCCGCGCACAGCGGGTGCTGCCAGACCTCGTCGGTCATCAGGATCGGGACCACCTGCACGGCCAGCCTCCCGGAGGCGTAGGTGCCCAGGGACCACTGCACGTCGCGCAGGCCCGCGAGCGGGGCCAGGTCCCGGCTGCCGGCCAGGCGCCCGAGCAGGTAGGCCGCGCGCTCGTAGCGCGGCCGGTCCCAGGTGGCCGGTCGGACCGGCACCTCCTCCAGCCAGATGGCGGCCGAGGTGGCGTCGAGGTCGAAGACGCCGAGCGCCCGCGGTGCGGAGAGGCCGTCGGGCAGCCGGCCGGCCAGGTCGGACCGGTAGACGCTCGCCTCGGTCCGCCAGGGCACCCCCGCCACCGCCATCTCGCGGAACTCCTCCGGCACGAAATGGAAGAGGGGCGACCGCTCCCAGGACTGCACCTGCTTGACGAACAGGCGGAACGGCGCCCGCGCGCAGCCGGTCGCTGCGTGGCCGGAGACCCACCAGCGTCCGCCGGTGGTGATGGTCGGCTGGTCGTAGTCGACGGTGTGGACCTGCACGTCGACGAGCTCCACCGTGTCCTGGTGCAGGAGGTCCGCCACCATGGCGGCCAGATGGGCGTCGCTCACGTCTGCAGCGCCGAGCAGGTCACGGGTGGTCATGAAGGGAAAGTTACTTGACGGCCTCCGAGAATGTAAAGTGACTTTATGACTTCCGGCGATCACGTCCTCGTCGCCCTTGGCAACCTCATGGCCCAGAGCCGGTCCCTGGTCCAGGCCGAGGGGGAGGCGGGCCTGCGGCCGTCGCACCACCGGGTGATCGGCCACGTCCCGCCCGAGGGGATCACCGTGACCGACCTGGCCGAGCGGGTCGGCATGACCAAGCAAGGAATCGGGCAGTTCGTCACCCAGCTCACGGAGTCGGGCCACCTGGTCGTCGCCGCCAGCGCCGAGGACCGCAGGGTGCGGATCGTCAGCCGCACCACGGCGGGGCAGGCCGCGCACCGCCGGCTGGCCGATCTCATGGAGCGCCTGGAGGCCCACTGGGCCGACCGGGTCGGCACCCGCCGCTACGAGGAGTTCCGCGCCACCCTCGACGAGCTCGCCGGCCTGCCTGTGGATTCGTCTGTGGAGCCCAGCGCGCGGCGACCGGTCAAGGCGCAGACGAATCGCTCATAGGACCGGCGTGGTCCGCTCCACGACCGCCCGCAGGTCTCCGCCGTCGAGCGCGCCGAAGGTCCCGTCGTACGACGAGCCGAGCCGCGAGGCGCAGAAGACGTCGGCCACCTCGGGCGGCGAGAAGCGGATGAGCAGGGAGCCCTGCAGCACCGCCGCCATCCGCCCGGCCAGCCGCCGCGCGCCGACCTCGAGGCGGTCGGGGTCGCCCATGAGCTCGCCCAGCATCGCCAGGGTCCCGTCGACCGCGGCGTCGAGCCGGGTGTCGGCACCCCGGGCCAGCCCCACCTCGGTGATCCAGGCCTCGAGGGCCTCGGGCTCGCGGCCCAGGGCCCGCAGCACGTCGAGCGCGTTCACGTTGCCCGAGCCCTCCCAGACCGAGTTGAGCGGCGCCTCGCGGTAGAGGAGCGGCATCAGCGACTCTTCGACGTAGCCGTTGCCGCCCAGGCACTCCAGCGCCTCCGCGGTCATGGCCGGGGTCCGCTTGCACACCCAGAACTTGGCCAGCGGCAGGGCGATCCGCCGCAGGGCGGCCTCGTGGGGGTCGGCCAGGTCGTCGACGGCCGAGGCCAGCCGCAGGGCCAGCACCGTGGCGGCCTCGGACTCCACGGCCAGGTCGGCCACGACGTTCTGCATCAGCGGCTTGTCGGCCAGCACCCCGCCGAAGGCCGAGCGGTGCGCCACGTGCCACGAGGCCTCCGAGACGGCCCGGCGCATCAGGCCGGCCGAGCCCAGCACGCAGTCGAGCCGGGTGGCGGCCACCATCTCGATGATGGTCCGCACGCCGCGGCCCTCGTCGCCCAGCCGGATCGCGACGGTGCCGTCGAACTCCAGCTCGGAGGAGGCGTTGGACCGGTTGCCGAGCTTGTCCTTGAGCCGCACCACGTCGAGCTGGTTGCGGGTCCCGTCGGGCAGCACCCGCGGCACCAGGAAGCAGGTCAGGCCGCCCTCGGCCTGGGCCAGGACCAGGAACACGTCGTTCATCGGCGCCGAGGTGAACCACTTGTGACCGTGCAGCGCGTAGGTGCCGTCGGGCTGGGGGAGGGCCCGGGTCAGGTTGGCCCGCACGTCGGAGCCGCCCTGCTTCTCGGTCATGCCCATGCCGCACAGCGCCCCCAGCTTCTCGCTGGCCGGGCGCAGGCCGGGGTCGTAGACGGTGGAGGCCAGCAGCGGGGTCCACTCCTTGGCCAGGGCGTCGTCGACGCGCAGCGCGGGGATCGCGGCGTAGGTCATCGAGACCGGGCAGCCGTGGCCCGGCTCGGTGTGCGACCAGGCCATGAAGCCGGCCGCTCGGCGCAGGTGCGCGTCCTTGTCGCCGTCGGCCTGGCGCTGCCACGCCGCGGCGGCCAGGCCGTGGCCGACCGCTCGCTCCATCAGCCAGTGCCACGCGGGGTGGAACTCCACCTCGTCGATCCGGTTGCCGTAGCGGTCGTACGCCGTCAGCTCCGGGTGGTGCTCGTTGGCCAGCCGGCCCTGCTCACGGGCCTCGGCGCTGCCCGCCTCCGCGCCCAGCGGCAGCAGCCCCTCGAGCACCTCGGCCGAGCCGTGCCGCACGACCGCCTCGCTCAGCGCCAGGTCGGCCGCCACCACGTTGTGCCCGGCCAGCAGCGGCACCTGGTTGGTGGCGGCTCGCTGGGATGCCAGATCGGGGGTCCCCATGCCTCTACGGTAGAGCCCATGGCGGCGGAGTCCCTGCCCCCAGGGGAGAAGGCGGGCGTCGCCTCCGACCCGCGGACGTGGCGGCGCTCGTCCCTCGACACGCTCTGGCGGCTGGTCGTCACGACGGTCAGCTCCTGCCTGCGCTACCGCGTCACCGGGCTCGCGGCCGAGGCGGCGTTCTTCGCGGTGCTCTCGGTGCCGCCGCTGGTCTTCGGCCTGGCCGGCGGCATCGGCTACGTGACCCAGCAGTTCGACCCGGGCCAGGTCGAGCAGGTGCGCGACGCCGTCCTGGACTTCTCCGGCCGCCTCCTCACCGAGCGCGCCGTCGACAAGGTCATCGAGCCGACCCTCAACGACGTCCTGCGGGGTGGCCGGTTCGACATCATCTCGCTGGGGTTCGTGCTGGCGCTGTGGTCGGGCAGCCGGGCCCTCAACGTCTTCATCGACACCATCACGGTGATGCACGGGCTGGGTGGCCACCGCGGCATCGTCCGCACCCGCGCGCTGGCCTTCCTGCTCTACGTCCTGGCCCTGGTCACCGGCGTGGCCGCGATCCCGCTGATGGTGGCCGGGCCGCGGCTGGTGGACGACGCGCTGCCGCGCTCGTTCGACTTCGTCCTGAACTTCTACTGGCCCGTGGTCGGGGTGATCTGCATCTGCTTCCTGGCCACGCTCTACCACCTCTCGGTGCCGGTCCGGACGCGCTGGCGCTTCAACCTGCCCGGGGCGGTGTTCTCGCTGGTGATGTGGATCGTCGGCAGCTACCTGCTCCGCTGGGTGCTCACGGTGACAGCGGCCGACTCGCGCTCCATCTACGGCCCGCTGGCCGCGCCGATCGCCGTGCTGCTGTGGCTCTACCTCGTCGCGATCGCCGTCCTCATCGGCGCCGCGGTCAACGCGGCGTTCGACAAGATCTTCGTGGGTGAGCGGTAGGCGCTAACGTTCCAGCCGTGTCCGAGGCCAGCAACGACCCGTGGCCGCAGGCCACGACCGGCCGCGGCCAGATCTCGCTCCCCGAGCGGATCCACTCCCCGTGGTGGGCGCTCTCCCGCCGGCTGCTGACCGCGCTGGCGATCCTGCTGGGCACCGTGGCCCTCGTCTACTTCGACGGCGACGGCTACCGCGACGCCAACGACTCCGGCGACGGCATCACCCTGGTCGACTCGCTCTACTACACGACGGTCACGCTCAGCACGACCGGGTACGGCGACATCGCGCCGGTCACCCAGAACGCGCGCCTCATCAACGCCTTCGTCATCACGCCGGCCCGCATCGCGTTCCTCGTGCTGTTGATCGGCACCACCCTCGAGGTGCTCGCCTCGCAGGGTCGCCAGCTGTTCCGCATCTCCCGCTGGAGGAAGTCCATGGGCCACCACGTCGTGGTCGTCGGCTACGGCACCAAGGGCCGCAGCGCCGTCGACACCCTGGTCAGCAACGGCCAGGACCGCGAGTCGATCGTCATCGTCGACCCCGGTCAGGCCGCGCTCTCCGACGCGCACGAGGACGGCCTGGCCGTCGTCACCGGCGACGCCACCCGCCGGGAGGTGCTGCGCCGGGCAGGCGTGGGGGAGGCCGACCAGGTCATCATCACCACCAACCGCGACGACTCCAACG
>CAZEPK010000231.1:0-8326 GCA_964514085.1 uncultured Nocardioides sp. | reverse complement strand
AGCCAGCCGGTGGGTTAGCGGCTGCGCCGGCGGAGCAGCGTGGGCAGGAGCAGCGCGCCGCCCAGGGCCAGGAACAGGTCGGAGAAGGTGACGAAGTCAGCGGTCGGGATCGGCCGGACGGCGTTCTGCGGTGCGGTGAACATCGCGAGCAGCACGAAGCCGGTGCCGAGCCGGTCGGGACCGAGCACCACGAACAGCGTCACCAGGCCGGCCGTGGCCAGCGCGAGCAGCGCCCCGACCATCCCGGTGGTGGACAGGGCGACCAGCGCGACGAGGAGGAGGAGCGCCGTCGCGGTGAGCGCTCCACGGCCGAGGAGGGTCACTTCTTGCGGGCTCCGCCGGGGCTGACGTCCTCGTAGTAGTAGTAGTAATAGGAGTTGGCGGCGCGGCGCGGGATCATGTTGATCACCACGCCGAAGACCCGGGCGCCGACGTTGTCCAGCCGGTTGACGGCCTCGCGCAGCTGCTCGCGGGTCGTCTTCCCGTGCCGGGCGACTACGATCGCGCCGTCCGTCGCGGTGGCGATCACGGCGGCGTCCGCGACCGGGAGCAGCGGCGGGGCGTCGACGATGACGATGTCGAAGTCGTCGCGCAGCCGCTTCAGCAGGTCGTGGGTGACCCGAGACTGCAGGATCTCGGTGGGGTTGGGCGGCTTGGGCCCGCTGGCCAGGAAGTTCAGGCCGCTGGCGGCGTGCACCTGGATGGCGTCCTCGAGCTCGGCGCTGCCGACCAGGACGCTGGTCAGCCCGACGGCTCCGTCGAGGTCGAGCAGGCTGGCCACCCGGGGCCGGCGGAGGTCGCCGTCGATCAGCAGCACCCGGCGGCCGGCCTGGGCCAGCGCCACGGCCAGGTTGGCCGAGGTGACCGTCTTGCCCTCGCCCGGCACCGCGCTGGTGATGACGATGCTGCGCGGCTGCTGCTCGAGGTCGAGGAACTGCAGGTTGGTGCGCAGCAGCCGGAACGCCTCGGTGCGCGGCGCGAACGCCCCGAGGTCGGTCAGCAGCGGGCTCTTCTTGATCCCGCTGTCGAAGCCGATGCTGGCCAGCACCGGGACGTTGCTGACCTCCTCGACGTGCTCGAGGGTGCTGACCGTGCGGTCGAGGACGTCGCGGGCGACCGCGAGCCCGATGCCGAGCACCAGGCCGAGCAGGCCGGCCACCACCAGGTCGAGCGCGGTGCGCGGGGTGACAGGGGAGTCGTTGAAGTCGGCCGGGTCGGTCACCCGCGCGATGATCTGCGCGCTGGTGGTCCCGCTGGGCGTCTCCACCTCGGCCAGGTAGTCGGCCAGGGCCTCGGAGAGCTTGGTGTTGATGGTCTGGGCCACCGCGGGGTCCTGGTCGGTGACGGTGATCTTGATCTGCGAAGTGGCCGGCACGACCTCCGAGGAGACCTTCTCGGTGAGCCCGGCGACGTCGAGGTTCAGGCCCAGGTCGTCGATGACCCCGTCCAGGACCTCACCGCTGGTGGCCAGGTCGGCGTAGGTCTCCATCCGCGTCGAGATGGCGTACGTCGCGGCGTAGTTGTCCGAGGCGTCGCGCATGTTCGCCGAGATGAAGATGGTCGCGGTCGACTGGTACTGCTTGGTCGCGGTGAACGCGTACGCCGCACTCGCGCCGACGGCGATGACGAAGAGGAGCGCGATCGTCAGCCAGCGGCGCCGGAGCACCTGGATGATCTGCTTGAAGTCCACGGGGGAGGTGTCTCTCTCGGTGCACGTGCGGGGGGATGGGGACACCCGGACAACGACGCGCGGGCCGAATGGGCACGTCCGGACCGCGGAAATGATGAGCGCGGCCCCGGTCTGGCAGCATGCGCGTCATGGCTGAGCCGCTGCTGATCACGGTCGCGCCCACCGGCGCCGAGACCGCCAAGGAGGACTGCCCCCAGCTCCCGACCACCCTCGAGGAGCTGGTGGCCACCGCCAAGGAGTGCGAGGCCGCCGGCGCGGCGATGATCCACGTCCACATCCGCGACGCCGACCACCGGCCCACGCTGGACCTCGACCGGCTCACCGACACCGTCCAGGCCCTCCACGAGGGCACCGACCTGGTGGTCCAGCTCTCGACCGGCGGCTCGGTGCACGACCCGCTCGACCTGCGCCTGAAGGTGCTCGACGCGGCGCCCGACTCGTGCAGCCTGACCATGGGCACCACCAACTTCGGCGACGACGTCTTCTCCAACCCCTGGCCCTTCATCACCGAGCTCTACCAGCTCAGCCAGGAGCGTCAGGTGGTGCCCGAGTTCGAGCTCTTCGACCTCGGCCACGTCGCGGCCCTGCACCGCCTCCTCGACAAGTACGGCGCGCCGTACGGCGGGAAGGTGCACGTCGACTTCGTCATGGGCGTGCCCGGCGGGATGCCCGGCACCGCCGCGGCCCTGGTGGCCGGCGTGGCCGCGCTGCCCGATGCCGTCACCTCCTGGTCGGCCACCGGCATCGGCCGCAGCACCCTGAGCGTCATGCTGGCCTCGCTGGCCCAGGGCGGGCACCTGCGGGTGGGCATGGAGGACGTGCTCACCATCAGCCGCGGCGTCCCGGTCGAGTCCAACCGCCAGCTCGTCGACCGCGCCGTCGAGGCCGGCCGCCTGGCCCAACGCATCCCCATGACCCCCGCCGAGGCCCGCGCCCTCCTGGGCCTTCCCGCCTGATCCCACCGTCGGCGCTGCCCGGCGCCGCGCGCCCCGTCGGTGGTTGAGGAGGTTGCGCTAGCAACCGTCTCGAAACCGCGCGAGCCGGGGCTGGGACTCGCGCGGGTCCCAGCACCGTGTCACCAGGTTTCGAGACGGTTGCTGCGCAACCTCCTCAACCACCGTGGTGGCGCGGACTGCTATCGGTGGTCGACCGGGCGCGCTGCACGTCGCCGCCCCGTCGGTGGTTGAGGAGGGCGTGCTGCGCCCGTCTCGAAACCTCGCGAGCCGGTGCTGGTACTCAACCGCGTCCCAGCGCCGTGTCACCGGGTTTCGAGACGGTTGCTAGCGCAACCTCCTCAACCACCGTGGTGGTGCGGACCGCTATCGGTGGTCGACCGGGCGCGCTGCACGTCGCCGCCCCGATCGGTGGTTGAGGAGGGCGTTCTGCGCCCGTCTCGAAACCGCGTGAACCGGTGCTGGTACTCGCGTGGGTCCCGGCACCGGGTCACCGGGTTTCGAGACGGTTGCTCGCAACCTCCTCAACCACCGTCGCGAGACGGTTGCCAGTGCAACCTCCTCAACCACCGATGGCTACGGCTTCACCTTGCCCGTCGGCCCGCTCGGCCGCAGGACGACCTCGTAGCCCGGCACGGTCACCGAGACCAGCACCTTGAGCCGCTTGCCCAGCTGCCCCTTCTTCAGCTTGAGCGTGGCCTCGTCGGCGCCGCCGACCAGCTTGCCGCCGGCGTACCAGCTGTAGCGCAGCGTGGCGCCCGCCGGGCAGCCGGTGACCTGGGCCTTGAGCCGCTTGCCGACCTTGGCCTTCCCGGTCACCGTCACGTCGCACTGGCTGCCGGCCAGCGAGGCCGCGGCGACAGCCGAGGTCGCCGCGCTCGTCCGGGTCACCGTGGTGTAGCCGGGCTTGCTGCCGGTCACGGCGACGGTGAACGACCGGCCGACCTCGCCGGCCGCGAGCTGGTGCTCGGGGCCGACGGCGCCCGCGAGCGGTACGCCGTCCGCCAGCCACTGGTAGGTGAACCCGACGCCGGCGTCCCACGTCCCCGGTCCGGCCGTCAGCGTCTGGCCGAACTGCGGCGTGCCGCTGATCGTCGGGATGGGGGTGAGCGAGAGGGCTCCCCTCGCCACCGGCGCCGTGGGCGCCGACTCGCGGGTGGCCGGCTCCGAGCCGGGCTTGGTGCCGGTCACCTTGACGGTGAGCACCTGGCCGACGTCACCGGGGACCGGAGTGTACCCGCTCGTCGTCGCACCGGCGATGTCGGTGCCGGCGGCGGTCCACTGGTAGGAGAGCGTGACACCCGCGTCCCAGGTGCCGGCGACGGCCGTCAGCGTCTGCCCCACCGCGGCGGTGCCCGACACCGTCGGCGTCGGGGTGAGGACCAGCGGCTGGACGGTCACCGCGGCGGTCGGCGCGGACTCCCGCGTCACGCTGGTGTAGCCGGCCTTGGTGCCGGTCACCTTGACCGTGACCACCTTCCCGGCGTCGCCGACGGCGGGGACGTACGTCGAGGCGGTGGCACCCGCGACGTTCGCCCCGGCGACCGTCCACTGGTAGCCGAAGGTCACGCCGCTGTCCCAGGCGCCGGGCACGGCGGTCAGCGTGCCGCCGACCTGCGCGGTCCCGGTCACCGTCGGCGTGGGCGTGCTGGCCAGGGTGCCCGGCTGGATGGGCGAGCTGGCCCCCGAGGTCCGCGTGACGCTGGCGTAGCCGGGCTTGCTGCCGGTCACCTTCACCGCGATCGCCGCGCCGAGGTCGGCGGGCGCCACGACGTACGACGCCTGAGTGGCGCCGCTGAGGTCCGCACCGTCGGCGGTCCACTGGTAGGCGAAGGAGACGCCTGGGTCCCAGGTGCCGGGGATCGCCGTGAACGTCACGCCGACCTGCGGTGAGGAGCCCGAGAACGTCGGGTTGGGGGTGGCGGTGAGCGTGCCGGGCGCGACCGCGACCGTCGGGTCGGACTCCCGCGTCACCGCGTCGAACCCGCTCCGGGCGCCCGTGACCTCGACGGTCACGACCTGGCCGAGGTCGCCCGGCACCGGCGTGTAGGACGAGGACGTCGCGCCGGTCACGTCGCTGCCCGCCACTGTCCACTGGTAGGTCAGCACGGTGCCGTCGTCCCAGCTCCCGGGCACCGCGGTCAGCGGCACGCCGACCTTGGGCGACCCGGAAATCGTGGGCGTCGGCGTCGCGACCTGCGTGCCGTTGGCCACCGGGCCGGTCGGGTCCGACTGCTTGGTGACGGCCGTGTAGCCAGTCCGGGTGCCCGTCACCTTGACGGTCACCACCTCGCCGGCGTCGCCTGGCACGGGGGTGTACGTGGGGTCGGTGGCGCCGGGCACGTGGGTCCCGTCCACCGTCCACTGGTAGGCCAGCGAGACGCCCGCGTCCCAGCTGCCCGGGACGGCCGTGAGCTGCACGCCGACTTGGGGCGTGCCGGACACGGTCGGCTTCGGGGTCGACGCCTGCACGCCGTCGGCGACGGCCGCGGTGGGGTCGGAGACCCGGGAGACGCTCACGTAGCCGGTCTTCGAGCCGGTGACCCGGACCGTGACGACCTTGCCGGCGTCCGCCACGACCGGGGTGTAGGCCGGGTCCGTCGCACCCGCGACCTCGGACCCGTCGACGCGCCACTGGTAGGCGAAGCCGACGCCGCTGTCCCAGGCGCCGGGCACCGCGGTCAGCGGCAGCCCGACCTGCGCGGTGCCGGAGATCGTGGGGGTCGGGGTGCTGGAGAGGTCCCCGGGGGCTACGGCGGCGGTGGGTGCGCTGGTCGTGGTCACCGGCTCGAAGGTGAGCAGGGTGCTGGTGACGGCGAAGGTGAGCGTGGTGCCGAGCTCGGCCAGGGCGACCTCGTGGGTCAGCCCGGTCGCGCCGGCGATGGCCGCGCCGTCGGAGAGCCACTGGTAGGTCTGGGTGGTCCCGACGTCCCAGAGTCCGGGGTCGCCGGTGAGGGTGGCGCCGACCTTCGCGGCGCCGCTGATCGTCGGGGTGGGCTGCAGGACCTGCAGCAGCCCCAGCACGGTCTTGCCCGGGCTGGACTTGACGACGGTGGCGTAGCCGACCCGGGTGCTGGTCACCTCGTAGGTCAACACCTGGCCGATCAGGCCGAGCAGGGGCGTGATCGTGGTGCCGGTGGCCAGCGGGATCGGGATGCCGTCGGCGTACCACTGGCCGGTCTGCGTGGTGCCGCTGTCCCAGGTGCCCGGCACGCCGGTGGAGGCCACCAGCGCCCGCGGCACCCCGGTGATCGACGGCGTCGGCTGCAGGACCTGCGTGCCGGGTGCGACGGGCGGGCTGACCGCGCTGGTGCGGGTCGCCGGCGGGATGCCGGGCTTGGTCCCGGTCACCGTGATGGTCAGGGTCTGGCCGAGCTGCGCAGCGGTCGGGGTGAACGCGACGCCGGTGGCGACGTTGGTCCCGTTGGCCGCCCACTGGTAGGTGGTCGTGACCCCGTCGTCCCAAGCGCCGGGGCTGGCCACGTAGGAGACGCCCACCTTCGGCGTGCCGGTGAGGACGGGCGTCGGCGTGAGGCTGAGCGGGTCGCCGGCCGCGACCGCGCCGGTCGCAGCGCTCGTCCTGGTCACGGTGTTCCAGCCGGCCTTGGTGCCGCTGACCACGACGTCCAGCGTCTGCCCCACCTGCGTGGCCACGGCCGGGGTGTACGTCGGACCGGTGGCGCCGCCGATGGCGGTGCCGTTGGCCCGCCACTGGTAGGTGAAGACCGTGCCGGGCGCCCAGGTGCCCGGGTCCACGCTGAGCGCCGAGCCGATCTTGGGCGTGCCCGAGACGGTGGGCGTGGCCACCGGCTGGGTGGCCCGGACCGTGGCCCCGGTGGCCGCGCTGGTCCGGGTCACGGGGTTGGCGCCGGCCAGGGTGCCGGTGACCTTGACGGTGACCGGGAGCCCGACGTCGCCGGCGGCCGGGGTGTAGGTCGCGCTCGTCGCGCCGGCGACGGGCGTGCCGTCGACGAGCCACTGCTGGCTGAACGTGGTGCCGGCGGCCCACCCACTGGTGTCGACGCTGAGCGGGACACCCACGACCGGCGCTCCGCCGGGGCTGAAGGTCGGGACCGGGGCCGGCGAGATCGCGGCGGTGCCGACCACCGCGCTGGTCGTGCAGTCCAGGCAGGTGCCGCCGAGGGTGGCGGCGGCCGCCACGCTCCTGAGGAGGTTCCCCGTGGTGCCGGGGTTGACGGTGAAGGGGATCGTCACGCTCGAGGTCGCGGCCAGGGCGGTCGGGGGCACGGCCCAGGAGAGCGTGGTGCCGGACAGGGTGACGCCGGCGGGCAGGGCGCCGAGGACCGCGTCGTCCAGGACGTCGGCGACGTCGAGGGTGATCGTGGTGCCGCCGCCCGGCATCGCCACCTTTCCGGTGTTGCGGGCGGTCAGCGTGACGTCCGCCGGGCCGCCCTCGGCCGGCGCCGCAGGACCGTTCAGGCCGAAGGTGAACTTCACCGGCCAGGCCGGCTTGCCGCTGGTGAACCACCAGGCCTGGAAGAACGCGGTGAGGTCGCGGCCCGAGATTCTCTCGGCCATCGCCTGGAAGGCGGCGGTGCGGCGGCCGGTGATCTGCCCGCCGCCGTACGTCGTCTGGTACGTGCGCATCAGCGTCTCGAACGCCGCTGCACCGATCGCGGTCCGCAGCGCCTCGAGGCTCATCGAGCCACGCTGGTAGACCGACGAGGCGAACAGCTGGGAGGCCTGGCTCATCGCGGCGGGCGGAACGGTGAAGAGACTCGCGGGCGCGCCGTTCCAGAGGCTGAAGTTGGCCTGCTCGGTCGACACGGTCGTGGTGGGGCCCGCACCCTCGTAGGGGAACTGGAACTCCGAGTACTGCGCCGGCCCCTCGTTGAGGAGGAGGTCGTTCCAGTCGGTTGGCGCGACGTTGTCGCCCCACCACTGGTGCATGAGCTCGTGGTACATCGTTCCTCGGCTGTAGCTGTTGGGCGCGTACGGCCGGTCCTGGGTCTCCAGGGCGTAGTTGATGCCGGTGGTGTTGTCGGTGACCAGCCCGACGCTGTTGCCGGGGTAGGGGCCGTACTTCGACTCGTAGAAGTCGAGGACCGCCTTGAGCTGGGCCCGGCTGGAGAGGGTCTGGGTCTGGTTCGCCACGCTGATCGCCGGGTCGATGAAGGTCCACTCCGGGATCGTGCGGCCGCTGGCCAGCGTGATGTCGGAGGTGTAGATGTCGTAGCGGCCGACCGAGAAGAGCGTGAGCTCGCTGGCCTGCGGCTTGGCCTGGTCCCACACCCAGGTCGTGCGAGAGCCGTCACCGCTGGCCGTGCGCGAGAGCAGCTCGCCGTTGCTCACCACGCCGACTTGGTAGGGCTTGCCGCCGGCCTGCGCGAAGTTCGAGGTGCCCGACACCGTCGGGGCGTTGACCGTCCAGGTGTAGGTGGCCTTGTCCCGGGGGGCGTTGTTGTTGGGGAAGAGCGTCATCGAGCCGATCGGCTGGTTGACGAAGGTCGCGCCGTCGACGGTGTTGTTCCAGCCCTCGAGCGAGGTGTCGGTGTCGGTGTGGATGACCGGTCGGCCCGAGGTGGTGACGACCGTGGTGAAGCCGCCGTCGACCGGGGTCGCCGGGGTGATGACCAGCTTGTGCTTGTCGGTGGTGGCGTTGCTCGTGGTGGTGTTCTCGATGCGGGTGAACGTCGCGGGCTGGCCGTCCACGGTCACCGAG
>CAZEPK010000230.1:0-8327 GCA_964514085.1 uncultured Nocardioides sp. | reverse complement strand
GCCGAGCATGTGGCTCACGCCGTGCAGCGTCCACCGCGCGTAGACCTTCGAATCCGGGTCGAGGGCCTCCTCCGCCGAGACCGGCAGCAGGTCGAGGTCCTCGAGCCCGTGGGCCAGCACGTGCATCGCGGCGTGGTGGGCCGAGAGGAACGGCGCCCCGGCCACGGTGGCCTCGATGCCCTCCTGCTGAGCGTTGTAGACCAAGTCGTAGAGGTCGCGCTGCAGCGGGGTGAAGGTGCCGTCGACCGGGAGGGTGCGGGTCACGTCGGCGGTGTAGAGGTTGCGGCCCTCCACGCCCATGTCGAGGAGCACCAGCTTGCCGGGGTCGATCGACCCGGTGTTGTCGATCCAGTGCAGCGTCGTGGCGTGGGCGCCGCCGCCGACGATGGGGTCGTAGCCGATGTCGTTGCCCATGGCGCGCGCCCGCCGGGCGAACGTGCCCTCGATCCAGCGCTCGCCGTACTCGAGCACCTGGGTCCACTCCCGCACCGAGTCCTCGAACCCGAGGGCGGTGATCTCGCAGGCCTCGCGGAGCTCGGCCACCTCCCAGTCGTCCTTGATGAGGCGGAGCTCGCCGACCACACGCTGCAGGTCGACGTCGAGGGAGTCGTCGGGGGCGACCATGCGGTCGACGTCGGTGGAGATGCCGCGGGGCACCCGGGTCTTCGTCCCGCCCGACGTGGTGAGGGCGTCCTGGAGGCTGTCGATGTGGCGGCACTCGATGCCGAGGGTGTCGGAGAGCTCGCGCAGGGAGGGGCGGCGGCCCACCCAGAGCTGGCCGTACTGGCGGTCGCGGAAGAACTCGTCGCTGTCGCGGCCGGAGCGGGGCCGGGCGTAGAGCACCGACTCGCCGTCCTCGACCACGAGCACCGCGTCGCTGGTCTGGTTGCCGGAGAAGTAGGTGTGCGCCGTGTCGGGGCGGAACTTGTAGTCGGTGTCGTTGGCCCGCACCTTGAAGGTGCCGGCCGGCAGGACCAGCCGCTCGCCGGGGAACGTCGCGGCGAGCCGCTCGCGCCGCGTGGCGGCCGGGTCGGCCACCGGCGCCCGGGGGACCTCGACCTCGCGGTCGTCCCAGCCGGTGCGCATGAAGGCGGAGTACGCCTCGGGGACGGCGGGGTCGTGGGACTCGATGTGCAGCTCGCGCGCGGTCTTCATCTCGTCCTCGTCGGCACCGGTGGTGTTCTCCTCGCTCACGCCCGTCACTCTACGCCGCGGCGCGGGTGGCGATCGGTCCACTTAGACTCCCCGCCATGGCCGCACCACGTCGTGACAGCCGGGCGTTCACCATCGTGGTGATCGTCCTGGTCTGCCTCGGCGCGCTGCCGATGCTGCTCATCATCGGGTTGTCCTCCGCGCCCGCGATCTCGCTGCTGGCCACGCTCCTCGCGGCCGTGCCGGTGGTGCCCCTGGTGCTGGCCTACCTCTGGCTGGACCGCTACGAGCCCGAGCCCCGCCGGCTGCTGCTGCTGGGGCTGCTGTGGGGTGCCTTCGCCGCCACCTTCGGCGCGCTCGTCGTCCAGGGCATCGGCGGCCTGTTCGCCGGCGTCTCCGACAACGCCGAGCTGGCCGTGCTGGCGCCGGTGACCGAGGAGGCCGGCAAGGGCCTGTTCCTCCTGCTCCTGCTGCTGTGGCGCCGCGCCGAGCTCGACGGCGTGCTCGACGGCATCGTCTACGCCGGGATGGTGGGCATCGGCTTCGCCTTCACCGAGAACATCCTCTACCTCGGCGCCTCCTACAACGGCACCGACGGGATGGGTCCGGGCGGACTGGTCGGCGTGACGAGCACGTTCGTGGTCCGCTGCCTGTTCAGCCCGTTCGCGCACCCGCTGTTCACCGCGTTCACCGGCATCGGGGTGGGCATCGCGGTGACCACCCGCTCCACGGTGCTCCGCTGGCTGGCCCCCCTCGGTGGGTACTGCTGCGCGGTGCTCGCCCACGCCACCTGGAACGCCTCCACGATCTTCGGTTTCGAGGGCTTCGCGGGCGCCTACGTCCTGATCATGGTCCCCGCCTTCGCCGGGTTGACCTGGCTGGGGGTCTGGTCGCGGCGGTCCGAGCGGAGGATGCTGACCGAGGCGCTCGGCGACGCGGCACGGCGTGGCCTG
Organism: uncultured Nocardioides sp.; assembly: GCA_964514085.1. Taxonomy (GTDB): domain Bacteria; phylum Actinomycetota; class Actinomycetes; order Propionibacteriales; family Nocardioidaceae; genus Nocardioides. Next base: position 6,222 of record CAZEPK010000230.1, on the reverse strand, counting down.
TTCCCGGCCACCGACATCGGCTGGGTGGTGGACCTGCGGGCGCGGCGCGCGGCCCGCGCGTACGCCAGGCAGACCGCCGGGAAGGCCGGGGAGGACGCGATGCGCGACTACCAGCAGGCCGCGATCGAGCTCGGCTTCCTGCACCACCGCTACCTGCGGGGCACCGCCCCTCGCGACTACGCCGTCCGGGGCCAGGACTTCCTCGCCTTGATCAACGCCATCCGGCCCGGCATCGCCTTCCCCGGACAGGTGGTGCCGACGCGATGACGACCGTCCCCGACCCGGCCAACCCGTTCAGCATCGCCCACGGGGGCGGCGCGCCGTCAGCGGGCTCCTACGGCACGGTGATGCTCACCGCGCTGGTCCGGCTGCACCAGGCGCTGCAGGAGGTGCGGCTGCCCCTCGCGCTGCCCGGCAGCGAGGAGCAGCGCACCGGCCTGCGCGAGATGGTCGACCAGCTCGAGGACTACGTCATCCCGCGGGTGACCACCCTCGAGGCGCCGCTGCTGGCGGTGGTCGGCGGCTCGACCGGTGCCGGCAAGTCGACGCTGGTGAACTCCCTCGTCGGCAGCAAGGTCACCCAGCCCGGGCTGCTGCGGCCGACCACGCGGTCCCCGGTCCTGGTGCACAACCCCGCCGACGCTGCCTGGTTCGGCGCCGACCGGCTGCTGCCGGACCTCGAGCGCGTCGACCACGCCACCACCGACCCCGCGGCGCTGCAGCTGGTCGCCGACGACGCGGTGCCCCCGGGACTGGCCATCCTGGACGCGCCCGACGTCGACTCGGTCGTCGAGGAGAACCGCGAGCTCGCCGCGCAGCTGCTGGCTGCCGCCGATCTCTGGCTGTTCGTCACCTCCGCGGCGAGGTACGCCGACCAGGTCCCGTGGGAGTTCCTCAAGCAGGCGGCCGAGCGCTCGACGGCGGTCGCCATCGTCCTGGACCGGACCCCCGAGGACGCCGTGCAGACCGTGGCCACGCACCTGGCCCGGATGCTGGCCAGCCGCGGGCTGAAGGACTCCCCGCTCTTCGTGGTGCACGAGGGGCCGGTCTCCTCCGAGGAGCTGCTGCCGGCCGACCACGTGGCCGAGATCCGCGGGTGGCTGGAGTCGCTGGCCGGTGACGTGGGGGCGCGTCAGCAGGTGGTGATCCAGACCCTCGACGGCGCCGTGCGGACCCTGACCCGCCGCACCTACCCGGTGGCCGACGCCGCCGCCGAGCAGGTCGCGGCCGCCCAGCGCCTGCGCGAGGACGCCACCAAGGCCTACGACGAGGGCATCAAGGCGGTGCTGGCCGGCATGGAGGACGGCACCCTCCTGCGGGGCGAGGTGCTGGCCCGCTGGCAGGAGTTCGTCGGCACCGGCGAGCTGCTCAAGGGCCTCGAGACCCGGGTCGGCCGCCTGCGCGACCGCCTGGTCAACACCGTCCGGGGCAAGCCGCAGCAGGCCGAGCGGATCACCGTGGCGGTGGAGTCGGGGCTGGAGCTGCTCATCCTCGAGCACGCCGAGGCCGCGGCCGAGCGCGCCGAGGCGTCGTGGCGCCAGGTCGCGTCGGGGCAGGGGCTGCTCCAGCAGTCCGGCACCGAGCTGGGCCGGGCCTCGCGCGAGCTGCGGCGCAACGCCGAGCGGTCGGTCCGCGAGTGGCAGTCCGACGTCCTCGACATGGTCCGGACCCAGGGCCAGGACAAGCGCACCACCGCGCGCTTCCTGGCCTTCGGCGTCAACGGCCTCTCGGTGGCGCTGATGATCGTGGTCTTCTCCTACTCCTACGGCCTGACCGGTGCCGAGGTCGGCATCGCCGGCGGCTCGGCGGTGCTGGGCCAGAAGCTGCTCGAGGCCGTCTTCGGGGACCAGGCCGTCCGCAGCCTGGCCGAGCGGGCCCGCGCCGAGCTCGAGACCCGGGTGCGCGCGCTGTTCGCCACCGAGCTCGCGCGCTACACCGAGGTGGTCGACCGGCTCGGGCTCGACCCGGAGACCCCCGAGAAGCTGCGGCGCTCGTCGCGCCGGGTCGAGGACGCGAGGTACGCCGGGCAGCGCGGCGACTGAGCGATTGATTAGTCTCAGACGCGACTGGGACCCACCCCCGCCGGTCCAGCACCAGGGCCGCCACTCACGCCGACGCCGAGGGAGACGATGACCTCCTTGCTCGAGGGTGCCCGCAAGCTGATCGCCCGCGGGTCGGACCTCGGTGTCCGGCTCGAGGCGCTGCAGTCGGCGACCGAGGCCGCCCGGGGCCGGCTCGACGACCACGTGGTCGACGAGGCGCAGCAGGTGGTCGAGCGCGCCGCGAGCCGCCTGCGGCTCTCGGCCGACCACACGGTCGTGGCGATCGCCGGCGCGACCGGCTCGGGCAAGTCCTCGACGTTCAACGCGCTCACCGGCCTCGAGCTCTCCGCCGTCGGCGTCCGCCGCCCCACCACCTCGTGGGCCACCGCCTGCGTCTGGGGCAGCGAGGGCGCCCAGGAGCTGCTGGAGTGGCTGGGCATCCCGCCGCGCCACCAGACCACCCGCGACTCCATGCTCGACAGCGCCGGCCTCGGGGGCGCCGGACTGGCCAGCCGGCAGCGGGAGGACCGCGACATGGAGGGCGTGGTCCTGCTGGACCTGCCCGACCACGACTCCACCGAGGTCACCCACCACCTGGAGGTCGACCGGATCGTCAAGCTGGCCGACCTCCTCGTCTGGGTCCTCGACCCGCAGAAGTACGCCGACGCGGCCATCCACGACCGCTACCTCGCCCCGCTGGCCAGCCACGCCGACGTCATGGTCGTGGTGCTCAACCACATCGACACCGTGCCCGAGGACCGCCGCATCTCGATGCTCGAGGACGTGCGCCGGCTGCTGGACCGCGACGGCCTGGCCCAGGTCCCGGTGTTCGCCACCAGCGCCCGCAACGGGGACGGCATGCCCGAGCTGCGGGCCGAGATCGCCAGTCGGGTCGCGGACAAGAAGTCGACCCGGCAGCGTCTCGACGCCGACCTGCGCGCCGTGGCCGCCCGCCTCAACGAGGAGTGCGGCACCGGCAAGCCCCGCTCGCTGGCCTCGGGCCGCGTCCAGGCCATGGAGGAGGCGCTCGCCGACTCGGCCGGCGTGCCGACCGTGGTCTCGGCGATCGAGCGCTCCACCCGTCAGCGCGCCGGCCAGGCCACCGGCTGGCCGGTCGTCTCCTGGCTCTCCCGGCTCAGGCCCGACCCGCTCCGCCGTTTGCACCTCGACCTAGGGGCCACGGGCAAGCAGCTCACCGCCCGGGCACGCACCTCCATCCCGGAGGCCACGCCGGTCCAGCGGGCCAAGGTCGACACCGAGGTGCGGGCCTTGGCCGACGACGTCTCGGCCGGGATGACCCGGCCGTGGGCGGACGCGGTGCGGCGGGCCTCGACCTCGCGGCTCGGCGAGATGGCCGACCGCCTCGACGCCGAGATCGCCGGCACCGACCTGGGCGTGGCTCGCATCCCGGCCTGGGCCGGCGCCGTCCGGGTGCTCCAGTGGCTGCTCATCATCGCCGCGGTCCTCGGCGGCGCCTGGACCGTGGCCCTGGCCCTCTCCGGCGGGCTCGGCGACGACGCGGTGCCGGACTACGGGGGCATCGACCTGCCGGTCCTCCTGCTCGTGGGTGGCGTGGCGGTCGGCATCCTGCTCGCGCTGGTCTGCCGCGTCCTGGTCGACCTCACCGCACGCGGTCGGGCCGCGGCGGCCGACCGCAGGCTCCGGGCCGCCGTGCACGAGGTCTCCAGCGAGCTTGTGGTGGCGCCGGTCGAGTCGGAGCTCGACGCCTTCCGGACCGTCCGCACCGGGTTGGACGCCGCGCTCGGCCGCTAGCCGGTCCGTCGGCCGCCTCACGCGGCGGCCCCGGTCGTCACCTCCTCACGCTCCTCGCGCCTAGGCAGGGACCGCCGGAACTGGCTGGTGCCGAGCGACAGGTCGTGGCCTACCGAGACGGCCGTGACCTCGAGCGTCGTCCGCTCCACGCCGTCCTTGATCCAGGTGCTCTGGGTGAGCCGGCCGTGGACGACCACCGGGTCGGACCGGCGCAGCGAGTCACGCACGTTGTCGGCCAGCTGGCGCCACGCCTTCACGGTGAACCACTGGGTCTCGCCGTCGACCCAGCCAGACTGCTTGGTGTCGTAGTGGCGCGGCGTCACGCCGAGCCGGAAGTCCGCGACCGGGGTGTCGCCGGCCAGCCGGTGCCGCACGTCGGCGCCCACCCAGCCGCGCAGGGTCACGTCGATCTCGTTCATCGTCTCTCCTCATCCGTCGGTGATGTGCTCCCGACGCTCCGGGGGCGCGCCGACAGGAGCGGCCGGACGGCGTCCAGCCTGTGGAGGAAGGGCTCGTGGCGCTCGATTGTGGATGGTTCGTGGCCCGCAACTACGCTCGCTGACCATGGCGGAATATGTCTTCACCCTGCGCAACGTGCGCAAGGCCCACGGTGACAAGGTCGTGCTCAACGACGTCACCCTCTCGTTCCTGCACGGCGCCAAGATCGGCGTGGTCGGCCCCAACGGCACCGGCAAGTCGACGCTGATGAAGATCATGGCCGGGCTCGAGCACGCCAACAACGGCGACGCCATCAAGGACCCCGCCGCCACGGTCGGCATGCTCCAGCAGGAGCCGCCCCTCACCGAGGGCAGGACGGTGCTCGAGAACGTCGAGGAGGCCGTCAGCGAGATCAAGGCCAAGATGAAGCGCCTCGACGACCTCTACATGGCGATGGGCGACCCTGACGCCGACCTCGACAAGCTCAACGACGAGGCCGGCACCCTCCAGAGCGAGCTCGACGCCGCGAACGTCTGGGACCTCGACAGCCGGCTCGACCAGGCCATGGACGCGCTCCGGTGCCCGCCGCCCGACGCGCTGGTGGACAACCTCTCCGGTGGTGAGCGCCGTCGCGTGGCGCTGTGCAAGCTGCTCCTCCAGCAGCCCGACCTGCTCCTGCTCGACGAGCCCACCAACCACCTCGACGCGGAGTCCGTCCAGTGGCTCGAGGGCCACCTCAAGAGCTACCCGGGCGCCGTCCTGGCCATCACCCACGACCGCTACTTCCTCGACAACGTCGCCGAGTGGATCCTCGAGCTCGACCGCGGGTCCACCCACCCCTACGAGGGCAACTACTCGACCTACCTCGAGACCAAGAAGGAACGGCTCAAGATCGAGGGCCAGAAGGACGCCAAGCGCGCCAAGATGCTCGAGCGCGAGCTCGAGTGGGTGCGCTCCAACGCCAAGGCCCGGCAGACCAAGAGCCGCTCGCGGCTGGCCCGCTACGAGGAGATGGCCGCGGCGGCCGACCGGGACCGCAAGATCGACACCTCCGAGATCAACATCCCCGCCGGACCCCGGCTGGGAGACATCGTGCTGGAGGCCAAGAAGCTCACCAAGGGCTTCGACGACCGGATCCTGATGCACGACCTGTCCTTCACCCTGCCGCGGGCGGGCATCGTCGGCGTGATCGGCCCCAACGGCGTGGGCAAGACCACCCTGTTCCGGATGATCACCGGCGACGAGAAGCCGGACGACGGCGAGCTCGTCGTCGGCCAGACGGTCAAGCTGTCCTACGTCGACCAGAGCCGCGGCGGCATCGACCCGCAGAAGAACGTCTGGGAGGTCGTCTCCGACGGCCTGGACTTCATCAAGGTCGCGAACTTCGAAATGAACTCGCGCGCGTACGTCGCGTCCTTCGGCTTCAAGGGCCCCGACCAGCAGAAGAAGGCCGGCGTCCTCTCCGGCGGAGAGCGCAACCGCCTCAACCTCGCGCTCACGCTGAAGATGGGCGGCAACCTGCTGCTGCTCGACGAGCCCACCAACGACCTGGACGTGGAGACCCTGTCCTCCCTCGAGGACGCGCTCCTCGACTTCCCCGGCTGCGCCGTGGTCACCTCCCACGACCGGTGGTTCCTCGACCGCATCGCGACCCACATCCTGGCCTGGGAGGGCGACGACGAGGACGACGCGAAGTGGTTCTGGTTCGAGGGCAACTACGCCTCCTACGAGGAGAACAAGGTCGAGCGCCTCGGCATCGACGCCGCCCGCCCCCACCGCGTCACCCACCGGAGGCTCACCCGGGACTGACCGCCGGTCGGGTCGTGGGGGTGGTGTGCGTCCCTGCGCTCGTGGCACCGGGCGTGGTCCGGTGGGTGGGGCCGCCCCGCCCTCGCCGGTCGTGGTCGGGTCGGGGGGTGGGGTTTGCGTCCCTGCGCTCGTGGCACCGGGCGTGGTCCGGTGGGTGGGG
>CAZEPK010000229.1:0-8380 GCA_964514085.1 uncultured Nocardioides sp. | reverse complement strand
CGTATTGAACTCGGGTCAATAGCCAAATGCGTTACGTCCCGACAATGGGATCCCGACTGCAACTCGATGAGCGCCGAGAGCAGCTTCTGGAGCTTGGCCTCCGCCTGTTCTCTACCCGCTCCTACGACGACATCTCCATCACAGAGATCGCAAAGCAGGCTGGCATCTCCAAGGGGCTGCTCTACCACTACTTCGGCGGCAAGCAGGCGTTCCACCTCGCCGTCGTGCGCCGGGCGGCCGACGACCTCATCGCCCAGACCGCGCCTCCGGCCGGCGGCGACCCGCTGGTCCGGCTCCAGGTCTCGGTCGCGGCGTACGTCGACTACGTGCTGGCCAACTTCGAGGGCTACGTGTCCCTGCTCAAGGGGGCGGCCGGCGGCAACGAGGCCCTGCGGGCGATCTACGAGGAGGTCCGCGCGGTGCTCTCCGAGCGCATCTTCCTGGAGGACCCTCAGGGGGAGCTCATCGCCGACACCCCGCGCAACCGCCTGGTGGTCCGCGGCTGGTCGGCGATGACCGAGGAGCTCGTCATCGCCTGGGCCACCGACCAGCGCGAGAGCCGCGCCGGCGTCAGCCGCGAGGAGCTGCTGGAGATCATCGGTGGCTCGCTTCCTGCGTTGATCGGGACACCGACCGGCTGACCGTGTTCAGATGACGCCATGCATCGTCAGGTGGCGCTTGCCGTGCTGCTCGTCCTCGTGGCCCTCCCGGGTGTCGCCCGTGCCGACACCGCCGGCGGAGCCAACGGACCAATCGTCTTCACCACCGGTGCGCCCCAGGCGAAGCCGGGGGAGGCGGAGAAGCAGATGTGGACGATCAACCCCGACGGCAGCGGGCGCCGCGAGATCCTGCCTGGCCGGGTCGAGCTCAACACGGCTCCGAGCTGGTCGCCCAACGGGCGCCAGCTCGCCTTCTACCGGAAGTTCCACCTGGTGGTGGCCGACGCGGACGGCTCGCAGGAGCACGAGGTGCTGCGCCACGTCGTCGGGAGCATCGTCAGCTGGTCGCCCGACGGCACCCGTCTGGCGTACCTGGTGCAGGACGAGTTCGGCTTCGGCAGTGGTCTGTGGGTCGTCAACGTCGACGGGACCGACGCCCACGAGATCTACCGCGCTGACAACCTCGCCGATCCGAGCTGGTCACCGCGGGGTGACCAGATCGCCTTCAGTGCAGCCGCCGCGGCGCCGAACACGGACGACTCCGTGCTGTTCGAGATCGGCGTCGACGGCGGTGGACTCCGGCAGCTCACCGAGGCACCAGTGGGTCCCGTCCCGTCGATGGGCAACGGCATCGTCCACCACGACCTCGGGCCGCGGTGGTCTCCCGACGGCAGTCGCATCCTGTTCAACAGCGACCGCGACGCATCCTGCGTGACACCCACCTGCGGTCGGTACGGCAGCTACGTCATGGCGGCTGACGGGACGGGTCCGGTCACCCGGCTCATCCCTCCGGGCTTCGAGACGACTGCGGCGTGGTCGCCTGACGGGACGAGCCTGCTCACGTCGTTCTGGCGCCAGACCGGGACCAACGAGGCACCCGTGGTCGACTCCTGGATCCAGGTCCGTGACCTGAGCAGTGGCGCTGTGCGTCAGCTTGCGTCGGACGCTCCCTACGGCGCGGACTGGGCGGCAGTCCCGGGGTCGCGGCCGAGCGCGGACCTCGGCGCCTCGCTGACGGCAGACGCCACCTCGGTGCTCGCGGGGAGCCCCGTCACCCTGACCGCGACGATCCGCAACGCGGGCCCGAGGCCGGCCGAGGACGCCGCCGTCGAGGTGCGCGCCGCACCTGGCTCCACGTTGGACCCGCACCTCGCTCCCGGGTGCGCCGCGGCTGCCGGTGGCGCCCTCAGGTGCCCGGTCGGCACGTTGGCGCCCGGCGCCCAGGCCAGTGTCACGGTCGGGTCCGCGGCCGGCGCCGTCGGTGTCGGGGAGGCCAGCGCACTGGCGACGTCCGAGACCTCGGACCCGGACACCACCGACAACCGAGCGGCGCTCGCCGTCGCGGTCTGCTCCCGGGTCGGCACTCCGGGACGGGACCGCCTGCGGGGCACGGCGGGTGCCGACGTGCTCTGCGGTGGTGGAGGCGACGACGTGCTCCTGGGGCGGGGTGGGGCCGACGTCCTCCTCGGTGGGCCGGGTGGTGACCGCCTCCTCGGCGGTGGCGGCAAGGACGTCTCGAGCTACGCCCAGTCCACCCACCGCGTCCGCGCGGACCTGGCGGCGGGTCGGGTCGTCGGCGACGGACACGACCGGCTCGTGAGGATCGAGGGCCTGGTGGGCAGCGCGTTCGGCGACCGGCTGGCCGGGTCCGCACGCGGCGACGTGCTGGCCGGGGGAGCCGGAGCGGACCGCCTGACCCCGCGCGGCGGGGCGGACCGCCTCGAGGGTGGCCTGGGGGTGGACAGGCTGGACTACCGCGAGGCCCGGCGTCCGGTGCACGTGGACCTCGACGAGCGGCGGGCCACCGGTGACGGTGACGACCGCTGGTCCTCGATCGAGGGTGCCTGGGGCAGCCGGTTCGCGGACGTGGTCATCGGGTCGCGCATCACCGACTGGATCGCCGGTGCCGGTGGGGACGACGTGGTGGAGGCCCAGGACGGTGGCGACCGGATCCTGGGCGGCGCTGGCGCCGACGTGCTCGACGGGGGCAACGGCGACGACAGGATCGTCGGTGGGAGCGGCCTCGACCGCTGCCACCAGGACTACGGCAGCGGCCGCCCCCGGGGCTGCGAACGCCGCTAGGCGCCGACGACCGCGGCCAGCTGGTCCAGCCCCCAGCCGAGGTCCTCGGGCGAGACGACCAGCGGCGGGGCGAGGCGGATGGTGGAGCCGTGGGTGTCCTTGGCCAGCACGCCGCGGGCCATCAGGGCCTCGCAGACCATCCGGCCGGTGCCGACGCCCGGGTCGATGTCGACGCCGGCCCACAGCCCGCGGGTGCGGACGCCGACCACGCCGTGCCCGATCAGCGCGTCGAGCCGCTCGCGCATGACCAGCCCGAGCTCGGTGGCGCGGGCCTGGTGCTCGCCGGTGGCCAGCATCTCGACCACGGTGTGGCCCACGGCGCAGGCCAGGGGGTTCCCGCCGAAGGTGCTGCCGTGCTGGCCAGGACGCAGGACCCCGAGCACGTCGCGGTCGGCCACGATCGCCGAGACCGGGACGATGCCGCCGCCGAGGGCCTTGCCGAGGATGTAGATGTCGGGCACGACGCCCTCGTGGTCGCAGGCGAACGTCTTCCCGGTCCGGCCCAGGCCCGCCTGGATCTCGTCGGCCGCGAACAGCACGTCGTGGGTGGTGCACAGCTCGCGGACGCCGCGCAGGTAGCCGTCGGGCGGGATGACCACGCCGCCCTCGCCCTGGATCGGCTCGACCAGGACGGCCACGGTACGGGGGGTGATCGCGGCCTCGAGGGCGGCCAGGTCGCCGTAGGGGACCGTCACGAACCCGGGCGTGAATGGGCCGAAGCCGTCGCGCGCGTCGGGGTCGTCGGAGAAGCCGACGATCGTGGTGGTGCGGCCGTGGAAGTTGCCGGACATGACGACGATCTCGGCCGTGTCGGCGGGGACGCCCTTGACCTCGTAGCCCCACTTGCGGGCCACCTTGATCGCGGTCTCGACGGCCTCGGCGCCGGTGTTCATCGGCAGGACGAGGTCCTTGCCGCACAGGTCGCCGAGCGCGGCGGTGAAGTCGGCGAACCTGTCGTGCACGAAGGCCCGGCTGGTCAGCGTGAGCTGGTCGAGCTGGGTGTGCGCGGCGGCCAGCAGCGCGGGGTGGCCGTGACCGAAGTTCAGCGCGGAGTAGCCGGCCAGCAGGTCGAGGAAGCGGTTGCCGTCCACGTCGGTCATCCAGGCGCCCTCGGCGTGCGCCACCACCACCGGCAGGGGGTGGTAGTTGTGCGCCGTGCGCTGCTCCGCCCGCTCGAACTCGCTGTGCCCGAGTCCGGGCGCGTGCGTGGGGCTCTGGGTGGCCGTCATGGGGTGCTCCCTCCGCGCCGACCCGTCGTTACTGATCAGCAGTAACGACGGGTCGCGGTGTCGTGGTGCCGCCGAGCCGTCGTTACTGCTGAGCAGTAACGACGGTTCGGCAGGATTGTCAGACAATCTTGTACGTCGTCAGCGTAGCCGGACCTCGATCGTGGTGCCACCCGGCGCGCTCTGCAGGCCCACGGCGCCTCCGTGGGAGTGCACGATCGCCTCCACTAGGGACAGCCCCAGGCCGGCGCCGCCGGTGCGCTCCCGGGCCTCGTCGACGCGGGCGAAGCGCTCGAACGCGTGGTCCACGAAGTCCGGCGGGAAGCCCGGACCGTCGTCGTGCACGTCGAAGCCGTCGGTGCGCCCCGTCACGGTGACCACCGTGCCCGGCGGCGTGTGGGTGCGGGCGTTGGTCAGCAGGTTGGTGACGACCTGGTGCAGGCGCTGCTCGTCCCCGGTGACCTCCAGCGGGGTGTCGGGCAGCTCGAGCCGCCACTGGTGGTCCGGCCCCACCACCCGGGCGTCGGAGACGGCCTCGAGCAGCAGCCGGGTCAGGTCCACCGGTTCCTGCACCAAGGGGCGCCCGGCGTCGAGCCGGGCCAGGAGGAGCAGGTCCTCGACCAGGGAGGTCATCCGGCCCGACTCCTCCTCGACCTTGACCAGGGCGGTGCGCACGTTCTCGTCGTCGGGTCGGCGGCGGGCCAGCTCGGTGTAGCCCGCGATCGTGGCCAGCGGGGTCCGCAGCTCGTGGGACGCGTCCGCGACGAACTGGCGGACCTGCTGCTCGCTCCGGTGCCGCGCCGTGAGCGACGACTCCACGTGCTCCAGCAGGGTGTTGAGCGCGGCGCCGACCCGGCCCACCTCGGTGCGCTCGTCGGTCAGGTCCGCGGGCACCCGCTCGGTGAGGTCGATGTCGCCCTCGGCCAGGGGCAGTGCGGCCACCCGGTGGGCGGTGGCCGCCACCGCGTTGAGCGGTCGGAGCTGGCGGCGCACGAGCAGTAGCCCGCCGCCCGCGGCGACCACCGCTCCCAGGGCGATCAGGACCGCCTGGTAGCCGATGAGGGACTGGACCGCGTCGTCGACCTCGTCGGTCGGCAGGGCCACCACGACCGTGCCGGGCTCGCCGTTGATCTTGCCCTCCACGGCTTTGACGCGGAAGTCACCCAGGTCGGGCACCTCGACGGAGTGGATCTGGCCGTCCGCGGGGACGTCGTCGAGCGCGGCCAGCTGGTCGTCGTCGAGGGCGGCCGGCGCGTCGCGGCCGAAGCCGAACTGGTAGCCGACGGCACCCTTGTCGCCGTCGCGGAAGCCGGCCTGGAGGGTCCCGGGCCGGGTGTTGCCCGGATCGGCCCCGCCCGGCCCGCCGAGGCGCACGACCGTCTGGGTGAGCTCGTCGTCGACCTGTCGCGTGAGCCGGTTCTGGATCGCCAGCGTCGCGGCGGTGCCGATGAGCACCGACACCACGACCACCAGGGCAACCGTGGTGAGGACCAGCCTGGTGCTGAGCCGCCTCACGGGGCCGGTTTGAGCACGTAGCCCGCGCCGCGCATCGTGTGGATCATCGGCTCGCGCCCGGCGTCGATCTTCTTGCGCAGGTAGGAGATGTAGAGCTCCACGACGTTGGCCTGGCCGCCGAAGTCGTAGTTCCACACCCGGTCGAGGATCTGGGCCTTGCTCAGGACCCGCCGGGGATTGCGCATCAGGAAGCGGAGCAGCTCGAACTCAGTCGCCGTGAGGGACACCAGCTCGCCGCCCCGCGACACCTCGTGGCTGTCCTCGTCCAGCTCGAGGTCGCCCACCACCAGCAGCGACGTGGTCGCGGCCCGCTGGGCCCCCGACCGGCGCATCAGCCCCCGCAGCCGGGCGACGAGCTCCTCGAGCGAGAACGGCTTGGTGACGTAGTCGTCCCCGCCGGCCGTCAGGCCGGCGACGCGGTCCTCGATCGCGTCCCGGGCGGTCAGGAACACCACGGGGACGTCGGGCAGCGAGGTCCGCATGCGGCGCAGCACCTCCAGCCCGTCGATGTCGGGCAGCATCATGTCCAGCACCACGGCGTCCGGGCCGAGCTCCCGTGCGGCGCCGACCGCCGAGGTGCCGGTGTGGGCCATCTGGACCTGCCAGCCCTCGTAGCGCAGGGCCATCGAGATGAGCTCGGCGATGTTGACCTCGTCGTCCACGACGAGGACGCGGAGCGGAGAGCCGTCGGCGCGGGTCAGGTCGGCAGCGGGAGCCAGGTTCATGCACCTCAGCCTGCGGTCGTTGTCTGTGCGTTTCCTGTGAGGAACCTACTCGCCGTCGATGCGCACTCAGATCCGGCGCACAGGCTCAGCACAGGTCGGCGCGCCACCGTGCTGGCATGAGCGACACCGAGCACCCCGACGCGCCCGAGCCCGCGACCGCGGAGGCCCCCGCCGTACCGCCCGCCGTGCCCGCCGCGCCCCCGCCTACCGCACCGCCGGCCGCGGTCGTCGAGCGCACCTCGCTGCGCGACCGCCTGTTCGGGCTGCGGGCCCTGGTGGCCATCGGGGTCGCAGGGGTGGTCCTGGGTGGCCTGGCCGGCTTCGGCGTCGGTGCCGCGACCGGCGGTGACGACGGCAGCCGGTTCGGCCCGGGCGGATTCCGCGGCGGTCCGGACGGCGGTCTCCGGGGCGGCCCGGGCCAGGTCGGTCCGGGTCAGGCGCCCGGGCCGGGCGGCTTCCCCCAGGGACCCGGGCAGCAGCTGCCGCCGCAGGGCGGCACGCAGCAGCAGCCTCCTGCGCAGGCGCCGACCCCCGCACCGACCCAGGACTCCTAGAAAACCTGCGCTCCCGGCCAACCGATCGGGGTTGTCCCTCGTCAGAAGGGGTAGGACCCGGTGAGGCCAGGATCGGAGCGGGCAGGTGGGCGGTACTCGGGACGACGGCTTCACGGCCTACGTCTCAGGCCGTCGCGCCCACCTGTTCCGGACGGCCTACCTGCTCTGCGGTGACCCGCACCGGGCCGAGGACATCGTCCAGAACGCCTTGGCCAAGCTGTACGTCGCCTGGCCGCGGGCCTCGCGCGCCGACTCGGTCGACGCCTACGTCCGCCGGGTCATCATCAACAGCCACCTCGACGAGCACCGGCGCCCGTGGCGCCGCGAGTCGCCCACCGAGGACGACCGGCTGGACCGGCCGGCTAGGTCCGGGGTGACCCCGGAGGACTCCGACGCCCTGTGGACGGCCTTGCGCCAGCTGGGGCCGAAGCAGCGGCGGGTGGTCGTGCTCCGGCACTACTGGGGCCTCTCGGTCGAGGAGACGGCCGCCGACCTCGGGGTCAGCCCCGGCACCGTGAAGAGCCAGACCTCGGCCGCGCTGGACAACCTGCGAGCCGCCCTCCTGTCCGACACCTCAGGAGCCCGGCGATGACCGACCCCGCCGACCGCTTCCTCGAGGAGCGGCTGCACGCGCTGGCCAGCGGCGCCGACGGGCCGGTCGTGCCCCCCGCGGCCGACGTGCGCCGGGGGCGCCGCCGGCTGCTGCGGATGCGGGTCGCCATGGGCGGGGCGACGACCGCGACCCTGGCCGTGGTGCTCGGTGTCACCAGCCTGACCGCCGGAGACCCCAAGGCGAGCGAGGTGCCGGCGGTCGACCAGCCCACGACGAGCCTGCCCACCACGCCGAGCAGCACCCCGTCGGCCAGCGACCCGGAGAGCGACGGTGGTGCCGGCGGTCGAGGTGGGGGTTCCCGCCCCAGCCGGGTCGGCAGCAGCACGGTCGGTGGCGACGACGGCCTGAGCACGGAGCCGGTCGGCTCGCAGACCGCGCCCGGCGGCGCACCGGTCAAGAACGCGCCCTCCGGGGCGTCCACCGGGACCGCCGACGCCGGGGACTACGCCGGCACCGCCAGCAGCGACCCCCTCCCCACCGAGACCGTGACCTCCACGCCCTCCAGCACGCCGAGCGAGGACCCGTCGGGTAGCCCGACCACGGACCCGACCGGCCCGCCGACCACGGACCCGACCGACCCGCCGACCACCGACCCGCCCCCACCTCCGCCGCCCACCACGGGCAGGGTGCGGGTGCACCAGGTGCTGCGCTACTACAACGACGTGCTGGCCGAGCGCCTCGACCTGCGCCGCGCACACCTGCAGCCCTACGACCGCGACGTCGACCCCCGCCAGGTCGTGGTCCAAGACGGGCAGCTCTTCGCGCTCGGCTCGACGTACCGCTGGGCGAGCGCTCGCACGCCCGCCGAGCTCGGCATCACCGTGGCCAGCGGGTGGGACCAGGTCGCCTGGGAGTGCGGCGCGTCGTCCACCGACTGGGCCTGCCACGTCGGCCCGACCGCCGGCAGCGAGGTGGCGCGGCACGACGGGCTCCTGCAGGTCGCCGTCGAGCACTCCTCGGGACAGGTGGTGGTGCTCAGCGCGGACCCCACCCGCGAGTCCGCGCA